>DATBSZ010000106.1:0-2306 GCA_036559525.1 Burkholderiales bacterium | reverse complement strand
GAAAAGGCCGACGGGGCAAACCAGGCCTTCCGCAGAAACTCCTCGTTGTTGAAGGCGAAGGCGGAATTTCGCGGCCTTCGTTTCCGAGCCGATCAGGCCGAGAAACGCGACGTCCTTGCGCTTGAGGACGCGCTCGACGATTTCGAGATCGAGCGCATGGCTGTGGGTCATGACGAGATAGAGCGCGCCGGGCGGCGCTTCGTCGACCATCCAGGCTGGCTCTTCCTCTACAACGACTTTCACGTCCTTTCCGACTGATGATGGGAAAGCCTCGGGGCGAGGATCGATCCAGGTCAGCCGGCACGGCAGCCGCTCGAGGATGCGCGCGACTTCCTTGCCGACGTGGCCGGCGCCGAAGAGTACGACGTCGAAATCGGGTTCGGGCGAAGCGCTCATCTCTTCCACCTTCGTGAACCGCAGCGTTACGCTGCCGCCGCAGCACTGGCCGAGGCTGTCGCCGAGCGCGAACTTGCGTTCCCTTTGCATTTCGGACGACAGAAGCATCTCGCGCGCGATCTTGAGCGCGGTGTATTCGAGGTTGCCGCCGCCGATCGAGCCGGCGATCTCGGTCGCGCCGACCCACATGCGTGTGCCGGCCTCGCGCGGCGCCGAGCCGCGGGTCTCGACGATCAGGATCTCAATGCGCATATCGTCTTCAGGATGCTCTCAGGCGTGGCCGGCGCGTCGAGCGGCACGGGATCGCGCGAAGCGCCGGTCGAGCCCACGGCATCGGTGATCGCGTGGAACACCGAGAGCGCGAGCATGAGCGGCGGCTCGCCGACCGCCTTGGAGCGGTAGACGATGTCGCGCACGTTCTCGCCGCGCTCCCACAGCCAGGTGTTGAAGACCGGCGGGCAATCGCTCGCCACCGGGATCTTGTACGTCGAAGGCGCGTGGGTGAGGAGCGTGCCCTTGGCGTCCCAGACGACTTCTTCCATCGTGAGCCAGCCCATGCCCTGGATGAAGCCGCCTTCGACCTGGCCGCGGTCGATCGCCGGGTTCACCGAGCGGCCGACGTCGTGCAGCAGGTCGGCGCGCAGCAGGCGCGATTCGCCGGTCAGCGTATCGATCACGACCTCCGACACGGCGGCGCCGTACGCGAAGTAGTAGAACGGCTCGCCGGTGAAGCTCGCGCGGTCGAAATGGATCTCGGGCGTGCTCCAGTAGCCGGTGGCCGACAGCGACACGCGCGCGTTGTACGCCGCGCGGGCGAGCTGCGCGAGGCTGTGATCGGGGTGCTTGGCGCGAAACGGCGCGAGGCGCTCTTTCAGCACGCGGCAGGCGACGCGCGCCGCCTCGCCGTTGATGTCGGTGCCGCTCGAGGCTGCGGTGGGCGAGGTGTTCGGCACCTTGCCGGTCGAGGTCGGGGTGATGCGTACGCGCGAGAGGTCGACCTCGAGCTCGTCGGCCACGATCTGCGCCACCTTGATCATCAGCCCCTGTCCCATCTCGGTGCCGCCGTGGTTCAGGTGCACGCTGCCGTCGGTGTAGATATGCACCAGGGCGCCGCCCTGGTTCATCGGCACGTTCGTATAGGCGATGCCGAACTTGACCGGCGTCAGGGCAATCCCTCTTTTGAACCACGGATTGGCTGCATTCCAGCGAGTGATTTCCTTCCTGCGCCTGCGGTAGTCGGAGCGCAATTCAAGCTCGGCGATCAGCTCGGGCAGGACGTTGTCCTTCAGCGTCATGCCGTAGTGCGTGACGTTGCGCGGCGCGTCGCCGTAGAGATTGCGCTTTCGCACGTCTAACGGATCGATGCCCAGGCGCCGTGCGATGGCGGCGATCGCGCCCTCGATCGCGAACATGCCCTGTGGGCCGCCGAAGCCGCGGAACGCCGTGGCCGATACGGTGTTGGTCTTGCACCGGTGCGAGACGACCTTCAGCGCCGGCAGGAAGTAGGCGTTGTCGCAATGGAGCACCGCGCGGTCGTTGACCGCATTGGAAAGGTCGCACGACAGCCCGCAGCGCGAGGCGAGCATCAGGTCGAGTCCCGCGATGCGCCCCTCGCCGTCGAAGCCGACGTCGAGCTCGTAGAGGAAATCGTGGCGCTTGCCGGTGCCGATGATGTCGTCGTCGCGGTCCACGCGCAGCTTCACCGGCCGGCCAGTGGCGCGCGCGAGCAGGGCGGCCGCCATCGCATAGGCGGCGGCCTGCGTTTCCTTGCCGCCGAAGCCCCCGCCCAGCCGGCGCAGCTCGACCGTGACCGCGGCGTCGGGGATCCCGAGCGCGGCGGCGGCGAGGTGCTGAATCTCGGTGGGATGCTGGGTCGACGAGTAGATCGTCATTGCGCCGTGCTCGCCGGG
>DATBSZ010000105.1:0-18022 GCA_036559525.1 Burkholderiales bacterium | reverse complement strand
TCCGGGCGGATCGCGATCGTCTTGCCGTCGACCCGGAAGAAGTTCATGCGACCGATGAACTCCGCGACGAAGCGCGTCGCCGGTCTTTCGTAGATCTCGGCCGGGCGGCCGAGCTGCTCGATGCGGCCCGCATTCATCACCGCGATGCGGTCGGACATCACCAGCGCCTCGCCCTGGTCGTGAGTGACGAACACCGTGGTGATGCCGAGGCGCCGCTGCAGGCCGGCGATCTCGACGCGCATCTCTTCGCGCAGCTTGAGGTCGAGGTTGGAAAGGGGCTCGTCGAGCAGGAGCACAGCGGGGCGGATCACCAGCGCCCGGGCGAGCGCCACGCGCTGGCGCTGCCCTCCCGAGAGCTCGAGCGGGCGGCGTTCCGCGAGGCCGCCGAGCTGGACCAGATCGAGGGCTTGTCTTATCCGTTGTGCGATCTCGTTTCCCGGGAGATTTCTCATCCGCAGGCCAAACGCCACGTTCTCCCCGGCGCTCATGTGCGGGAACAGCGCGTAATCCTGGAACACGACGCCGATATCGCGCTTGAACGGCGGCAGCCCGGCGACCGGACGTCCCTTGAGGTAGATCTCGCCCGCGCTCGGCGGAAAGAACCCGGCGATCAGGCCGAGCGTCGTGGTCTTGCCGCAGCCCGAAGGGCCAAGGAGTGTCAGGAACTCGCCCTCGCGCACCTCGAGATCGACGCCGTCGACCGCAGTCACGCCGCCGTAGCGCTTGGTGATGCCGGCGAGCCTGAGCGCGGCCTCAGACACGCTCGCGCTCGCCATAGATGAAGTCGCCCAGCCCGGTGAGTTTCTCCACCACCGCGACAAGCGCGAGCGGCAGGAGGAGCGTGATCACCGACACGGCGGCGAGCGTCGGCGCGAAGCCGAACTCGAGGAAGCCGAGGATCTTGACCGTGATCGGCACCTCCCCCGGCCGCACCAGGAACAGCGACAGGTTGACGTCGGTAAACGAGTGCACGAAAGCGAACACCGCGCCGGCGACGATGCCGCTCTTGATCAGCGGAAACACCACGTGCCACAGCGTGCGCCAGCGCGACGCGCCGAGGCTCGCGGCGGCAAGCTCGAGGTTCGGCGGCAGGGTGTGCAGGCTGATGGCCACCGTGCGCACCGCGAACGGCAGACAGATCACCACGTGGCCGACGAGGAGCGCCGTGAAGCCGATGTATTCGCGCAGCCCGGCGTACTGGAAGAGCTGCAGCAGGCCGACGCCGGTAACCAGCGCCGGCAGCATGAGCGGCCCGAGCGTCAATGCGACCATCGCGTCGCGCCCGCGAAAGCGGTGGCGCGCGAGAGCGAACGCAAGCGGCATCGCGAGCAGCGTGCTTATAAGGGCCGCCAGGAGCCCGAGCTTCAGGCTGAACACCAGCGGATCGATCCACTCCGGCGAAAGCGCCCGGCCCCACCACTGCAGCGAGAAGCCGCGCGGCGGGAATTCCGAGCGGTTGGACTGATTGAACGAAACGGCCGCCGTAATGAGGATCGGACCAAGCATGAAGAGATAGATAAAGACAACAGCAAGGCGAAGCGCAGCCCACGGGCTCATATCGCAGCCTGCTTCGCGCCCACCCGGGAGGCGGCATAAAGAAGAGCCAGTGAGGAAACGATCAGGATGACCGCGAGCGCGGCGCCGATCGACCAGTCGAGGAGCTGGGTCATGAAGCCGTAGATCGCGGTCGCCATCACCTGCGTCGCCGGGCCGCCGAGGATGGCGGGCGTGGCATAGGCGCTGATGGCGATCGAGAACGCGAGGATGAATCCGCCGGCGATGCCCGGCAGGCTGAGCGGCAGCACGACGTGGAAGAACGTGCGCGTGCGGCTCGCGCCGAGGCTCATCGCCGCCTGCTCGAGGTTGGGGTTGATGCCGTTGAGCGAGCCCATGATGGTGAGCACCGTATACGGCAGCAGCGCATGGGCGAGCCCGATGATGATCGCGCCGGTGCTCGGCATGAAAGCGATCCGCTCGTGAATGAGCCCTATATTCAGGAGCAAATCATTCGCTACGCCGAAGCGGTTCAGGATGATGTACCAGCCGTAGGTGCGTACCACGACGCTCGCCAGCAGCGGCGCGAGCGACAGCGCGATCAGCACGCCTTTCCAGCGGCTCTTCGTGCGCACCAAAAAGTACGCGAGCGGGTAGCCGAGCAGGACGCACAGCAGGCCGACGCTCGCGCCGACGATGAAGGTGCGCGCGAAAGCCCACTGATAGATCGGCTTGCTGAAAAGGAAGCCGTAGTTCTCGAGGGTCAGCTCGCCAGTGAGGGTCTGCGCCTCCGACTTGAGGAAGCTGGTCGAGAGCAGCAGCGCGTTCGGGACGACGAAGAACACCAGCAGCAGCGCCATCGGCGCCGCCACCAGCAACCACGGCGTACGGCTCACGCCATGATTTCCTGCCACTTCAAGGTCCAGTCCTTGCGCCGGGCGCCGATCACGTCCGAGTCCGGGAACTGGGTCTTGGCCATCTGCTCCTTGGTCACGATCTGGCTTGCGGCGAACTTGGCCGGCAGGTCGGTGATGTCGCTGCGCGTCGGGCTGGTGAAGTATGCGAGCGCCCATTGGCGCTGGACTTCCTTGTCGAGGCGCCAGTTGAGGAACTCGTAGGCGAGCTTCTTGTTCTTCGCACCGACCGGCACGCAGGCGACGTCGAACAGGCCGATCACGCCCTCCTGGGGAATGAGCATTTCGAACGGCAGGCCGCGGTCGATGTAGTAGCCCGAGCGCCCGCTCCAGTACGGCGAGATCCAGACCTGGCCGTTCTCGAAGTGCGGCACCGCCTCGGCCGAGCCGGTGACCACCACGCCGACGTACGGCTTCTGCGCCTTGAGCCGCGCCCAGGCGGGGTCCATGTTGTCGACCCCGCCGCCGCCGAGCTGCGCGCCGTGGATCAGCGCGTACACCGAGAGCAGGTTCGCGGGGTTGTAGTTGATGACGTGGCCCTTGATCTTGTCGCCGTACCGCTTCTGCGGCTCCCAGTAGTCGGCCCAGGAGCGGGGCCGCTCGATCTTTTCCTTGTGGTAGACGAGCGCCGCGTATTGCAGCGTGTGCGGCGCGCCCGAGCCGCCGGGGATCACCTGCCAGGTCTTGTCCCACAGGTATTTCAGGTTCGGCACCTCGCGCTCGGTGAGCTTCTCGAGGAAGCCCTCCTTCACCCCGAGGATCACCTCGGGCGGCGTGAGCAGCCCCGCGACGTCGAACCCGGGCGCGCCGCGCGCGGCGCGGATCTTGGCGTAGTCCTGCGACGCGGTGCCGGTCGCGTCGTGGATCACCTTGACGCCGAACTTCTTCTCGAACGGACGGATCACCACGCGCTCGACCAGCTCCTGGTATTCGCCGCCCTGCGTGTTGACGATCAGCGTTTCCTGGGAGCGTGCGGTGATCACGTAGGGCGCCGCGACCGCGAGTGCCGCGCCCCGCTTGAGTAACTCTCTGCGCGTCTGCGATTTCTCCTTCATAGCTCCTCCTCAGCGCGAAGCATAACTCACGCGGCGAGCCGCGCCGCGCGCTCCTTGAAGGCTGTTGCGGCGGAGAAGAAGCCGCCGTCGGCGCCGTCGATGAAATGCAGGTGCCTGCCCGAATAGTTGAACACCAGGCAGGTCATGTGCGCGCGGTCGGTGACGTGCAGCCCGTAGGCGAGCTCCCGCCGCGCGTAGCGCTCCTCGAGCCATGCGGTGAGCGCCTCGCGCTGCGCCGCGGTGCCGGCGAGGATCTGGCGGTAGACGTCGTTGAACTTGCGCACGTCGCTGTTCCGGATCAGCGTCGGCTTGTAGCGAGTCCAGTCGGTCTCCTCGGTGCGCACGCCGAACTTCATCAGGAACCAGCCGAGCACCACCACCAGGCGGATCCACATGCGGTAGCGCCAGCGGCCCCACCAATCCCGGTCCGCTGCGCGGACGCCGACCTCGTTGTCGAGGCGCCGGCCGCCGAGCGTCATCGACAGCGCGGGCAGCGTCAGCGGGTGGCACTGCTCGTCGCTGCCGTAGATCTGCGCCACCTTCTCGATCAGGTCGCGGTAGACCCGCGTTCCCCCGGCCGTCGAGCGCACGATGAGGCTCACCGTCTCGCCATGGGGGCTCGGGATGTCGCGCCAGCGGCATTCCAGCCCTTCGTGGCTGCCGCGCGGCGCGACGCCGGCGCCGATCGCGCACGAGCCGGCGGTGGCCGGATCCTTCATGTAGCGCTCGGCCCACGCCATGCCGCCGCCGGCGAACACCGCCTGGACGTAGTTCTCCGACACCTGATAGCGCGCCACCAGGATGTCGAAGCCCGCTTCGCGCACGCGGGTCGCCGGCACTGTGGCCACGCGCAACTCGAGCCCGAACGAGGCGCGCGCCATGTCGCGTGTCTTCGCGAGCGCCGCGCGCACGTCCTCGAGCAGCGCCGGCGGCACGCAGAACGCGCTGCCGTCGCCCTCGAACACGAACGGGATGTCGATGTCCCCCGCGGCGTTGAGCAACGCGGTGACCGCGGCCGCGGCGACGGTATTGACTTGCTTGTAATTGCCGGCCTGAACCGCCGCGGTCGAGTTGCGCACGTCGCACGCCGCCACATGCCAGTCCCCCGGCAGCGGCGCGAAGCGCTCGGCCTGCGTCACGGCGCTGAACTCGGTGATCACCGGCAGGTCGGCGTAGAAACGGCTCAATCGCCGGCGGTCCGTTCCAGCCACTCGGCTTCGACCTGCTCGAGCTCCTTGGCGACGTAGGCCTGATCGAGCAGAAGCGCCTTGAGCACCGCCGGGTCCTGGTAAACCCCCGGGTCGCCGAGCCGTGCCTCGATCTCGGCCTTGCGGGCGTTGAGGCGGGTCATCAGCTCCTCGAGGCGCTTGACGCGCGCTTCGTTCGGCTTGCGACTGGCCGGCTTGGGCTTGGCGGGAACCGGTTTCCTCTCCTTTTCTTTCTTCGGGACCAGGTCTCTCTTCAGGAGCCAGTCGCGGTAGTCGTCCAGGTCGCCGTCGAATTCACGCAGCGCGCCGTTCGCGACGATCAGGAGCTTCTCGGTCGTGGCGCGCAGCAGATGGCGGTCGTGCGACACGAGCACCAGCGTGCCCTCGAACTGCGCCAGGGCGACCGCGAGCGCTTCGCGGGTGTCGAGGTCCAGGTGGTTGGTCGGCTCGTCGAGCAGCAGCAGGTTCGGCTTCTGCCAGACGATGAGCGCGAGCGACAGCCTGGCCTTCTCGCCGCCGGAAAAATTCCCCACCGGGTCGGTCGCCATGTCGCCCGGGAAATTGAAGCTGCCCAGATAGTCGCGCAGCTGCTGTTCACGAATCTTGTTTTCTGAAATTCGTTTTAGATGCCAGAGCGGCGACTCGTCGTCGCGCAGCATCTCTACCTGGTGCTGCGCGAAGTACCCGACCTCCAGGCCTTTGCCGAAAACAATATTGCCGGCAAGTGGCGAAAGCGTGCCGGCGATGGTCTTCACCAGCGTGGACTTGCCGGCGCCGTTTACGCCGAGAAGGCCGATGCGCTCGCCCGCACGAATCGAGAGTTTCAGGTCCTTCAATACGACTTTTTCCCCATACCCGGCGGCGACGTCTTCCAGCACCAGCAACGGATCGGGCGAGCGCTCCGGGTCGCGGAACTCGAAGGAAAACGGCGCGGCGACGTGCAGCGGCGCCAGGTCCTCCATCTTCGCCAGCATTTTCATGCGGCTCTGCGCCTGGCGCGCCTTGGTCGCCTTGGCGCGGAAGCGGTCGATGAACGACTGCAAATGCGCACGTTCACGTGCCTGTTTTTCAATCAAATTTTGAGTAAGAAGGACGGTCTGCGCGCGCTGCTGCTCGAAGCTCGAGTAGTCGCCCGTGTAGCGCCGCAGCTTGCGGCTGTCGATGTGCACGATGGCCTTCACCACCCCGTCGAGGAAATCGCGGTCGTGCGAGATCACCATCAGCGTCCCCGGGTAGCGCCGCAGCCACTCCTCGAGCCAGATGATCGCATCGAGGTCGAGGTGGTTGGTCGGCTCGTCGAGCAGCAAGAGGTCCGAGGGCGACATCAGCGCCTGCGCCAGGTTGAGCCGCATGCGCCAGCCGCCCGAAAAGCTCGACACCGGCTGTTCCAGCTCCTCGACCTTGAACCCGAGGCCGAGCAGCAGGGCCTCCGCGCGCGGCCGCGCGGTGTAGACGTCGGCGTCGGCGAGCGCCGCGTGCAGCTCCGCCATCAAGCTGCCGTCATTCGCCGATTCCGCAAATGAAAGTTTTTGTTCCAAACCACGAAGCCTGGCATCGCCGTCGATGGCGTACTCGACGGCGGGGCGCTCCAGCGCCGGGGTCTCCTGCGCGACGTGCGCGATGCGCCAGTGGCCCGGCAGGTCGACGTCTCCCTTGTCGGCGTGCAGCTCATCGCGCAGCAGCGCGAACAGGCTCGACTTGCCGGAGCCGTTGGCGCCGATGAGCCCCGCATGCTCGCCCGGGTTGAGCGTCAGATCGGTTTGTTCTAGCAGCAGCTTCGCGCCGCGCCTGAGGCTGACCTGCGAAAGACGAATCAAAGCGCTAGAAGACGGATTTCACCAGCAGGTCGGGCAGCCAGGTGGCGAGGCCGGGGAAGAAAATCACCGCCAACAGGACGACGCCGTCGCCGATGAAAAACGGAATCGTCCCCTTGATCACCTCGTGCAGGGGAATCCTGGAGGTGCCGCTCACGGCGAAGAGATTCAGGCCGACCGGGGGCGTCACCACGCCCATTTCGATATTGAGGGTGAGCATGATGCCGAGCGCCACCGGGTCGATCTTCATGGCGTAGGCCACCGGGAAGATCACCGGCACGGTGAGCAGGATCATGGCCACGCCGTCGACGAACATTCCCAGGATGAGCAGCACGCCCATGTAGGCGAAGACGAAGCCGAGCGGGGTCAGTCCCCAGCCGACGATGGTGTCGGTGATGCGCTGCGGCCAGTACATGTTGGCGGCGAGGAACTGGAACACGCCGACGCTGCCGACGAGGAACAGGATCACGCCGGTGAGGTTCATCGCGCGCATCGCGGTCGGCAGCAGTTCCCTGACGAACTGGCCGCGGCCGACGATCAACCCGTAGAGCATCGCGTAGCCGCAAGCGGCCGCCGCGGCCTCGGTCGGTGTGAACAGGCCGCCGTAGAGCCCGCCGAGGATCACCACCGGCATGCCGAGCGCGGGCAGCGCGCCCTTGGACTCGCGCAGCGCACGAGCCGCTACGAACTTGCCGCCACGTGGGAGCTTGAGCCACAGCGCGATCACGATGATGGTGAGGATGTTGCCGAGCGCGAGCATCAGGCCTGGAATGACGCCAGCGAAGAACAGCCGCACCACCGAGGTTTCGGTGACAATGCCGTAGATGAGGAGCGGAATGCTCGGCGGTATCAGGATGGCGATTCCGCCCGCGGTCGCCACGAGGCCCCCGGAAAGCCAGTCGGGATAGCCGCGCTTCTTCATTTCGGGAATCGCGATCACGCTCATCGCCGCCGCCATCGCCACGCTCGAGCCGGAGATGGAGCCGAACAGCACGCACGCGATCACGGTGGCGACGCCGAAGCCGCCCGGCAGGTGGCCGACCAGCGAGTCCGCGAAAGCGAACAGTTGCCTGATCAGGCCGGTCTTCTCCATCAGGAAGCCGGCGAAGATGAAAAGCGGGATCGCGGTGAGCGAATAGCGCCCGATGAAGCTGAAGAACTGCCGGAAGATGACGGTCGTTTCGAGCAGCGGATCGACCATGATGAACGCCGCCGCCGCGGAGCTGAGCGCGATGCCGATCGGCACCGCGAGCAAGAGCAGCGCAAAGAGCACGATGCCGACGATGGCCATCAGTGTGTCCCGTCCCCTTCCTCGCGCTTCTCCACGAGTACCGTGCGCCCGCGCAGCGCCTGCACTTCGCGGTAGATCTGGAACAGCATCGTGATCGCCATCGATGCAAAGGCGAAAAGCAGCACCGCCAGGAAAGGCCACATGGGAAAGGCCAGGCTCTCGCTGCGGCTCTCGTACTTCACCGCGTCCTCGACCTCCGGAATTCCCCACCAGACCACCGCGGACATGAAGGCGAACGAGAACACCAGCGCGACCAGCTTCACCACCTCGGCGGCCGCGCGCCAGCGCCCGCCGAACACGTTGAACAGCTCCGGGATCAGCGTGACGGTGAGGTGCGCCTCACGCCGCTGCGAAATGCTGAAATAAAGGAAGACACCACTGAGGATGAAGTAGGTGACCGCATCCTGCTGCCACTCGAAGGACAGGCCGAGGATATAGCGCCGCCCGACCTCGAGCAGCGCGACCAGCGTCGAGCCGACGAAGAGAATGGCCGCCGCGGGCGCCAGGATCCGGTCCTGGAACGCCCGCCAGGCGGCGTAGGCGGCCTCCACCGCCTAGCGAATCACGATCTTGGAGGCGTGCTTAGAGCAGTCGATCTTCTCGATCCAGGACGAGCCGACCGGGTTCTGCGCCGAGAGTGTCTTTCCTTCCTGCTTGAAGGTGTCGACCCACTTCGCCGCCTCGGGCGGCATCTTGCTCTTGATCCAGCGGCTCGGGCCGTCGCCGAGCGCGTCGGTCAGCTTCGAGACTTCCTGCGGCGTCATCCAGTAGACGCCCGGCTTGTTCGGATCCTTGGTGCCGTACTTCTCATAGGTGAGCTTGTCCACGCACCAGTTGAACTCCTTCTGCAGCTGGATCGTCTCGCTGATCAACCCTTCCAGCGCGGTCTGGGTGGCCTTGGGCAGCCGGTCCCACCAGCGGCGGCTCGCGCTGATCATGTAGTAATCGCCGGTGAAGACGCCCGCGCCGCCGGTCGTGTAGTACGGCGACTGCTCGCGCACGCTGAGCCAGCCGCCGATGCTGGTCATCAGGCCGTCGATCACGCCCGACTCGAGCGCGGTCGGCACTTCGCCGAAGGCCATCACCACCGGGCTCGCCTTCCACGACTCGAGCACCGGGTTCTCGGCCGGCCCCATGCTGCGGATCTTTCGGCCGGTGAAGTCCTCGGGCTTGAGGTAGCGCTTCTTGGCGCCGACGCCCATGCCGAAGCTCATCTGGCCGGCGCCGAAGACCTTGATGGCCTGGCGCTTCTCGAGCCGCTCCACCAGCATCTTGTAGGTCTGGGTCTTGTCGAAGGCATCGACCGCGCCGGCCGTGGTGAGAATGCCCGGCCCGACGACCGCCATCATCCAGGGCTCCACCGGGGCCGCCTTCCCCATCTGCATCCAGGTCATCTCCAGGTTGCCCTGGCGCATGGCCTCGAACGCCTCGGGAATGGTATAGAGTGCGCCGGCAAAGTAGAGCCTTGCCTCGCTGCCCGGAATCACCTGCGGCAGGCGATCGCCGAAGTGCTTCATCGCCATGCCGGCCGGATGCGGCGGCCCGGTGAAGTCCGAGGCAAAGCGCAGCACCACCGGCTTCGGGGCCTGCGCGCCGGCGGTGGACGCGAAAAGCGCGGCCACGGCGCACGCGACTGCTATCAGATGTTTCATTTGTCCTCCTCCTGAAGTAGATTCTAGAGGAGGAGGATGCCAATAATGAAGAAGTTATTGTTGATCGCAGCCGGCGCGCTGCTCGCGGCATGCCAAAGCACCCCGGACGATCCCCTGCGCGCCACTGCGGGCCTTCAGCCCACCAAGGGGAGCAAGGCCTTCGGCGAGGCGACCTTCGAAGAGGTCGAGGGCGGCAAGGTCCGGGTGATCGCGTTCGCCCAGGGGCTCAAGCCCAACGCCGAACACGGCTTCCACATCCACGAGGCCGGCGACTGCAGCTCGGGCGACGGCATGAGCGCCAAGGGCCACTTCAATCCGTACGCCAAGCCGCACGGCGATCCGAAATCGGCCGAGCGTCACGCGGGGGACCTGCCGTCATTCAAGGCGGGCAAGGACGGACGCGCCAAGATCGACGTCACGGTGGACATCCTCACCGTGCGCGCGGGCCCGGCGAGCGTCGTCGGCCGCGGCCTCATCATCCATGCCGATCCGGACGACTACAAGACTCAGCCGACCGGCAACGCCGGCGCGCGCATCGCCTGCGGAGTGATCAAGTCCGGCTAGGGAGGCGGCGCACGTAGTCGGTGCAGGCGGTTTCCGGCGAATAGGCTGGCGCCCATCCGAGCGTTTCGAGAATCAAGCGATTGGAAAGACAACGGCGGGGACGATCGATCGGTCCGCCATAGCCCAGGTTGGTCGGCTCCCCGTAACGCCAGCGCAGGCCCGGCAGCGCCCGCGCCATGATCTCCAGCGGCCAGATCTTCCCCTGCGTGATGTTCATCGCGACTGCCGGCAGCGACGGCGCTTCCAGCATGCGCACGAACGCCTGCGCCGCGTCCGGCGCATAGACCCAGTCGCGATCCGCGCCGCGCGCGAGCACCGCCTCGCGCCCGTCGCGCGCCATCGCGGCCATCTGCAGGTGGGGGCTGAGCGTGTCGCGCAGCCCGGTATCGCGTTCCCAGGGCCCGAATACCGCCGTGATCCGCCCGGCACACGCCTCGACGCCGAGCGCCGGACCGAGGCGCAGCACCGCGCTTTCCGCCGCCGCCTTGCTGATGCCGTAAAGGTTGAACGGGCGCAGCGGCTCGTGTTCCTCGACCGGGCCTTCGCCTTCGAAGGCGGTGCTACCGTACGCGGCGGAGGAACTCGGATAGACGAACCGCTTCACTCCTGCGCGCGCCGCCGCCTCCAGCGCCCGGACGGTCGCGAGCGTGTTGACCTCGAGAATCCTGCCCGCCTCGCGCTTCTCGCGCTCCGCCCCCGACGTGATCGCCGCGCCGTGCCACACCGCCTCGATGCGATGCTCGCGCATCCGCTTTTCGAGCAGCTGGGTATCGGTGACGTCGCCGCCGGCTTCCAGCGAAAACTCGACGACTTCGTGGCTGCGCGCGCGAAGCGCATGGACGACGTTGGCGCCGATGAACCCGCTTGCGCCCGTCACCAGAATTCTCAAAGCAGAAGACTCGGTAAACCGATTTGACGAAGATTATAGGGCGGACCTAAGCTGACAACGTGAGCCTCGCCGGCAAGGGCGTGGTGGCCATCTGGCACGGCATCCGGCCGGAGGGCCGCGACGAGTTCTACGAGTGGCACAACCGCGAGCACATGCCCGAGCGCGTGGGAATTCCCGGATTCCTGCGCGGCCGGCGCTACATCGCGCGCGAGGGTTCTCCCGAGTTCTTCACCCTTTACGAAACCGCCACGCCTGAAGTTCTCTCGGGCGCGGACTACCTCGCGCGTCTGAACGCGCCCACGGAATGGACGCGCCGCGCCACGCTGCACTTCACCGACGCGTCGCGCTCGCTTTGCCGCGTGGTGCTCTCGCTCGGGCCTGGCGCAGGCGGCTGGCTCATGACCTGGCGTTACGACGTCGCGCCGGGGCGGGAAGACGAGCAGCGTGCACGGCTCGAGCCCGTCCTCAAGGAAATTGCGCAGGCGCAAGGCGTCGTGGGAGCGCATCTGTGCATCGCCGATGCAAGCGCCAGCGCCATCCAAACCGAGGAGAAGAAGGGCCGGCCGAAAAACGCCGTGCCGGGCTGGGTCGTGATGGCGGAGGGCGGCGCGGAGCCCGATGCGCTGCACGCGGCCTGCCGGCGCCTGGCGGCGCCGGCGTTCTTCACCGAAGCGGGCGCGCTTCCGGGCGGTCAGCGCGGCTTGTACCAGCTGCAAAATGCGATACTCCCCGCATGCTGATCGATTTCTTCCTGAAGCTGAAGTCGCACAAGCTTCCGGTCTCCATCAAGGAGTACCTGACGCTGCTCGAGGCGATGGGGAAGGGCGTGATCAGCCCCTCGATCGACGAGTTCTACTACCTGTCGCGCACCGCGCTGGTGAAGGACGAGGCCAACTTCGACAAGTTCGACCGCGCGTTCGGCGAGTTCTGGCAGGGAGTCGAGACCATTCCGGGCATCGAGGCGCAGATCCCGCTCGAGTGGCTGCTGAAGCAGGTGGAGCTGCACCTGACGGACGAGGAAAAGAAGCAGATCGAGGCGCTCGGCGGGTGGGAAAAGCTGATGGAGACGCTGAAGCAGCGGCTGGAGGAGCAAAAGGGCCGCCACCAGGGCGGCAACAAGTGGATCGGCACCGGCGGCACCTCGCCCTTCGGCGCCTACGGCTACAACCCCGAGGGCGTACGCATCGGCCAGGAAAAATCGCGCAACCGCAGCGCGGTCAAGGTCTGGGACCAGCGCGAGTATCGCAACCTCGACGACTCGGTCGAGCTGGGCACCCGCAACATCAAGGTGGCCTTGAGAAGACTCCGAAAATTCGCTCGTGAAGGCGCGCCGGACGAATTCGATCTCCAGACCACGATCGAGGAGACGGCGAAGAAGACCTACCTCGACATCCACATGCGGCCCGAGCGCCGCAACGCCATCAAGGTGCTGATGCTCATGGACATCGGCGGCACGATGGACGACCACATCAAGCTCGCCGAGGAGCTCTTTTCCGCGGCAAAGACCGAGTTCAAGCACCTCGAGTTCTACTACTTCCACAATTGCCTCTACGACTTCGTGTGGAAGGACAACCGGCGGCGGCACTCCGAGCGCACGCGCACCTGGGAGCTGCTGCACAAATACGGCCACGATTACAAGGTGATCTTCGTCGGCGACGCGACCATGAGCCCCTACGAGATCCTGCAGCCCGGCGGCTCGGTCGAGTACTTCAACGAGGAGCCCGGCGCGGTGTGGATCAAGCGCGTCACCGACATCTACGCGAAGTGCGTCTGGCTCAACCCCGAGCCCGAGGAGATCTGGTCCTACCGCCAGTCGATCGGCATCGTGAAGGAGCTGATGAACGGGCGCATGTATCCGACCACGCTGAACGGCCTCGAGCGCGCGATGAAGCTGCTGGCGAAGTGAAGATCTACGGCATCCGGAACTGCGACACGATGAAGAAGGCCTTCGCTTCACTCGAGGCGAGGAAGCTTGCCTACGAGTTCCACGACTACAAGAAGGACGGCGTGCCGCCCGGCAAGCTGCAGGAGTGGGCGAAGCGCGTGGGCTGGGAGAGGCTCGCGAACACGCGCGGGCCGACGTGGCGCAACATCCCCGACGCCGAGAAGGCCGGCCTCACCGAAGCGCGCGCCCTCGCGCTGCTGGAGAGGTATACGAGCGCGATCAAGCGGCCGGTGCTGGAAGCCGGCTCCCGGCTCCTGGTCGGCTTCGACCCCGCACAGTACGACCAGCTCTGAAAGAATTCCTCACCCTCCAGGAGATCGTGGCCGCGGCGCGCAGCAACCTGCAGCCGGGGCCGTGGAGCTACCTGATTGGCGGCGCCGAGACCGAGACCACCGTCAAGCGCAACCGCCAGGCGCTCGACTCGATCGCGTTCCGCCCGCGCGTGCTGCGGGATGTGAGCCGCATCAATTCCTCGTCAACGTTTCTTGGAAGGAAAACCCGGCTACCGGTGATGCTGGCGCCGATCGGCGGCCTGGAGTCGATCGTCGACGGCGGCGCGGCTGCGGCGGCGCGCGCCGCGGCGCAGTTCGGCGTGCCGCAGATGCTGTCCTCCGTGTGCCAGCCGGGCCTCGAGCAGACCGCGGCCGCGGCCGACGCGGTGCGCGTGTTCCAGCTTTACGTGCGCGGCGACGATGCGTGGGTGGACGATTTCGTGCGCCGTGCGAAGGACAACGGCTTCTGCGCGTTCTGCCTCACGGTGGACGTGGCGCACTACAGCCGGCGCGAGCGCGACATCGTCGGACGCTTCGTCAAGCCCTGGCGCGCACGCGCGGTCGAAGGTGCTGCTTTCCAGGCCGGGCTCTCCTGGGACCACGTCAAGCGATTCAAGGACAAACACGACCTTCCGCTCATCATCAAGGGCATCGCTACCGTGGAGGACGCCGAGATCGCCGTCCAGCACGGCGTCGAGGTGGTCTATGTCTCCAACCACGGCGGCCGGCAACTGGATCACGGGCTAGGCAGCCTTTCGGTTCTCCCGGAAGTAATCAAAACCGTTGCTGGACGCGCCGAGGTTTGGGTCGACGGCGGCTTCATGCGGGGGTCGGACGTGGTGAAGGCGATCGCGCTCGGCGCGAAGACCGTCGGCATCGGCCGGCTTTGCGGCCTCGGGCTCGCCGCCGGCGGTCCTGCCGGCCTGGTGCGCACGCTCGAGTTGCTGGAAGAGGAGGTCCGCGTCTGCTTGGGCCTGCTCGGCGTAACGTCCTACGCCGAGCTCACGCCGGCGCACCTCGCCCCGGCGCTTCCGGCGAATCCGCCGGACACTTTCAGCGCGTTTCCGCTTCTGACCCTGCCCTAGACGGGATTCCGCTCGATCAGCTGGCGCGCGATGATGATGCGCTGCAT
Source organism: Burkholderiales bacterium (assembly GCA_036559525.1). Taxonomy (GTDB): domain Bacteria; phylum Pseudomonadota; class Gammaproteobacteria; order Burkholderiales; family SG8-39; genus SCGC-AG-212-J23. Next base: position 3,792 of record DATBSZ010000105.1, on the reverse strand, counting down.
CTCGTTGGTGCCCTCGCCGATGCACATCAGGGGCGCGTCGCGCACGAGGCGCTCGATCGGGTACTCCTTGGAATAGCCGTACGCGCCGTGGATGCGCATCGCCTCGAGCGCGTTCTCGAGGCCGGCTTCGGAGGCGAAGTACTTGGCCATGCCCGCCTCCATGTCGCAGCGCTGGCCCGCGTCGTAGGCGCGCGCCGCCTGCTCGATCAGCAGGCGCGCCGCTTCCACGCGCGTCGCCATCTCGCCGAGCTTGAGCTGGATCGCCTGGTGCTGCGCGATCGGCTTGCCGAAGGTCTTGCGAAGCTGGGCGTAACGAACCGATTCATCGAGCGCCGCCTTCGCTATCCCGGCGCCGCGCGCCGCGACGTTGATGCGCCCGAGCTCGAGCCCGCTGACCGCGCAGTAGAACCCTTCGCCTTCGCCGCCGATCAGGTTGGCCGCCGGCACCTTGAAGTTGTCGAAGACGAGCTCGGCCGAGTCGATGCCCTTGTAGCCGAGCTTCTCGAGCTTGCGCGACGCGGTGAATCCCGGGCCCTTCTCCATGATGAACATCGACAGGCCCTTGCGCGCCGGCTGCGTCTGCGGGTTGGTGCGCACCAGCACGGCGCAGCAGCCGCCTTCGATGCCGTTGCTGATCCAGGTCTTGGTGCCGTTGATCACGTAATGGTCGCCCTCGCGCACGGCGCGCGTGCGGATTGCCGCGAGGTCGGTGCCGGCGTCGGGCTCGGTGAGCGCGAGGCCGCCGCGCAGCTCGCCGCTCGCCATGCGCGGCAGGAAGCGCTTCTTCTGCTCCTCGGTGCCGAACTTCTGCACTTGCATCGCCATCATCAGGTGCGAATTGAAGATGCCGGTGAGCGACATCCAGACGGTAGAGATCTGCATCACGATCTTGGCGTAGGTCGAGGCCGACAGGCCCAGGCCGCCCCATTGCGGGTCGAGCACCGCGCCGAACAGGCCCATCTGCTTCATGGTCTCGACCATCTCGCGCGGGTAGATGTCGTCGTGCTCGAGGCGCATCACCTGCGGACGCACCTCCTTCTCCAGCCAGCGCTGGATGGCGTCGAGCAGCGCGGCTTCTTCGATTGGATCGGAATGGCCCATGGCTACCTCAGTAGTTCGCCCTGATTTCGACGTCGTTGCCGGCGCGCTTCATGATCAGCATGGTACGGTTGAACTCGCACACCTTCACCCCGGCCTGGTTCAGGCCAACGGTCTTCACGGCTACGATGCCGGCGCCGGGCCGGCTCGCCGATTCGCGCTTGTCGAGCACCTCCGATTCGGCGTAGAGCGTGTCGCCGGCGAACAGCGGGTGCGTCAGTCTTATGTCGGTCCAGCCCAGGTTGGCGATCGCCTTCTGGCTCACGTCGGTCACGCTCATGCCCACCATCAGCGCCACGGTGAGCGGGCTGCACACGATGCAGCGCCCGAACTCGCTATGCTTGGCGTACTCCTCGTCGAAGTGCATCGGGTGCGTATTCATCGTGAGCAGCGTGAAGGAAACATTGTCGTACTGCGTGATGGTGCGCCCGGGACGGTGCTGGTAGATGTCGCCGACCCGGAAGTCCTCGAAATAGCGGCCGAAGGACTCCCGGTAGGTGCGTTCGCCGACCCGCTTCGCTTCGCCTGACATGGGGCTCTCCTAGAATGGCCGTGGCGGCTACAATTGTATGGACAAAAGAGGAAGAATGAAAACCGAAGCCTCGCCGCGTTACCTGAGGATCGCGCAGGACCTGCGCCAGGCGATCGCCAAGGGACGCTACCCGGTGGGGGCGCAGCTGCCCACCGAGCACGAGCTGTGCCGGCAGCTCGGCGTGTCGCGCTTCACCATCCGGGAGGCGATCCGCGTCCTGTCGAACGCCGGCCTGGTGCGCCGCAAGCCGCGCGCGGGCACGCTGGTCGCCGCCCTGCCCGACGACACCCGCTACAGCCACGGCATCAGCTCGCTGCGCGACCTGTTCCAGTATGCGCAGAGCACGCACTTCCATTACGTCTACATCGGCCGAGTCGGGCTGACCCGGCCGCAGGCGCGCGCGCTCTCGGCCGCGGCGGGCGAGGAGTGGATCCACGCCGTGGCGCTGCGCCGCGAAACCGCCGGCGCGAAGCCTTTCGGGGTGACGCGCCTGTTCCTCAACCCGGCGCTCAAGGGCATCGAGAAGGCGCTGCGCAAATGGAGCGGCGCGGTGTATGCGCTGATCGAGCGCGACTTCGGCGTGCGCATCGGCCGCGTCGAGCAGGTGATCGCCGCGCTCGCTCTGGACGAGCAGGATGCCGCCAGCCTCGGCGTGCCGGCCGGCACGCCCGCGCTGTCGATCCGGCGGCGCTACTTCGACGAAGGCGGCCGCGTGGTCGAGATGGCCGACACCGTGCATCCCGCCGACCGCTTCGCCTACCGCATGGAGCTGCGCCGCTAGCCCGCTTGACGCACTTCGGTCTTGTCCGGACAATTACGCGATGGCTGTGATCTCGCAGCGGCTCGCCGAATTCACCGCGCGCCTGTCGCTCGAGCAAATGCCGGCGGCGGTTCGGCTGCGCGCCAAACACCTGCTGCTCGACGCCCTCGGCTGCGCGTTCGCCGCCCGCAGGGAGGAATTCGCGACTCGCATCGCCGCCTCGGTCGCGCGGCTTGCCGGCACAGGCCCGCGGCGGGTGATCGGCATGCCCCATCGCCTGCCGCTGCGCGACGCGGCGCTGGTGAACGGCATGCTGATGCACGGCCTGGACTACGACGATACGCACGCGGCCGGCATTCTCCACGTCACGGTGAGCACGTTTCCCGCCGCGCTGGCCGTTGCGGCCCACGTCCGCGCTTCGGGCGCCGCGTTGCTGACCGCATATATCGCCGGCGTCGAGACCGGGGCACGCATCGCAGCCGCGGTGAAGGGCGGCCTGCACCAGGTGGGCTTTCACCCCACGGGCGTAGTCGGCGCCTTTGCGTCGACGCTGGTCGCCGGCCGCCTGATGGCGCTTTCCCCTGAGCGTCTCGCCGAGGCGCAGGGCATCGCACTCTCGTTCGCGAGCGGTAACCTGCAGTTCCTCGAGGACGGCTCGTGGACCAAGCGCATTCATCCGGGATGGGCTGCGGCCTGCGGCATCACCGCTGCCGCGCTCGCCGCTGACGGCTTCCCGGCGCCGCGCGAAGCCTACGAAGGGCGCTTCGGTCTCTACCGCAGCCATCTTCCGCCGGATCTGCTGGAAAAATCGGATCTTTCCCTTGCCACTACGGGCCTGGGAAGCGTCTGGGAGCTCGACAACGTCGCGGTCAAGCCCTTCCCCGCATGCCACTTCGTGCACGGCTGCGCCGATGCGGCGATCGCCCTGCACCGCGCTGGCGTCGACGTCGAGCGCGTGCGCTCGGTCCGCGCGCTGGTGCCCGAGGGGGTGGTCAAGGCGGTCTGCGAGCCGGTGGCGGCCAAGCGCCGGCCGAAGAGCGACTACGACGCGAAGTTCAGCATCCCCTACGCGGTGGCGAGCAGCCTCGCGCGCGGCCGCCTCGGGGTGGCGGAGTTCCTGCCCGCGGCCTTCGCAGAGCCGCGCATCGAGCGGCTCATGGACCAGGTCGACTACGCCGTCGATGCGCAATCCACCTTTCCGCGGCACTACACCGGCGAAGTGGTGGTGACCCTGGACGACGGCCGCACGCTGCGGAACCGCGTCGCGGTGAACCGCGGCAATCCGGACCGCCCGCTCACCAACGCGGAGATCGAGGCGAAGTACTTCGAGAACTGCGCGCTCACGCTCGAGGAAAGTGCCGCGAAGCGGATTCGCAACGCCGTGCTGGACCTCGAGTCGATC
>DATBSZ010000104.1:0-4536 GCA_036559525.1 Burkholderiales bacterium | reverse complement strand
GCCCGGCCAGGCCTGGACCCACTCGAAGCCGTAGTACTTGAAGAAGAACTCGGGCGCGATGTAGTGGCGCTCGATCCAGCCCTTCGACCAGAAGCGCCAGCACTCCACCAGCATGATGACGCCGAACATCACGCGCAGCGCGACCAGCGAAGAGGCGTCAACCTCCTCGAACAGCGGATCGATGAACCGGCGCCGCAGGTTGATGGCAACCCCCTCCCGTCTCCCTCTCAAATTTTGCCAGAAATCCCACCCCTGGGGTCGGGCCTCAGGGTTTTAGCTCGCGGGGCTTGGGCTGGAGGTGCGCAGTGTTCTTGAAGGTTTCCCGGTTCAGGAAGGCGAGAAGCTTATCGAGCTCGCGCGCGGCGGTCTTGCGCACCTCGGCGGGGTCAAGCCCGGCCCAGTCGTAGAAGCCCTTGCCGGCGGCGAGCCCGGTCTCGCCACGGGCGAACAGGGCGCCTGGGAGCGGGTTGGGTTCGTTGTTGTGGAAGAGGTGCGGCACGATCGCGCGCTGCGCGTCGCGGTTGACCTTCAGGCCGCTGATGTCCTTCTGCAGGATGAGCCCGCTCGCGCACATGCGCGGCCCGAGCATGCGCGCCGCGGCGAAATCGACGTCCGCGGCGGTGGCGATGCCCTGCGTGATCATCCAGTAGGCCTCGTGCAGGATCGCGTGCTGCAGCCGGTTGACGATGAAGCCGACCACCGGCTTGTAGATCTTCAGCGGCAGCTTGCCGGTGCGCCCGAGCGCCTCGGCGGCGCGGTCGACCGCCTCGCGCGGTGCGGCCGGCCCGGCCGCCACCTCGACCAGCGGGATCGACTCGGCCGGCATGTAATAGTGGATGGCGATCAGCCGCTCGGGGCGCCTCAATCCTTCCGCGAGCACGTTGAGGTCGAGCCCCGAGGTGCCGGTGGCGAGCAGGAAGTCCGCGTCGCCATAGCGCGCCTCGATCTCACGGAAGACCGCGCGCTTGGTCTCGATGTCCTCGGGGACCAGCTCGAGGATGAGGTCGGGCGGCGTCTCGGGCAGCTCGCGCAGGAAAGCGATGTCCGGCCGCGTGCCCTTCAGCGCATCGGCGCGGCTCGAGCGCACTTTGACGTCGAAGCCGGCATCGGCGAAGGTGTTGCCGACGCCGCGGCCCATGAGGCCGTAGCCGCAGATGAGGACGCTGCGGACCGGCGCTTCGACCTCAATCGTCGTCATCGTCGTCGTCGTGTCCCTTGTGCTTGCCGAAGAAGCCGCTGTCGTACCTGATCTGCCCGCCGATCACCGTCAGGAGCGAGCGGATGCGCGGGATGTCCGCGTCCGGGACCCTGCTTGCATCGAAGAAATCGCGGTCGAGCACCACCAGGTCGCCATGGTTGCCGGGCTCGATCGAGCCCAGGTCGTTCTCGGCGGTGAACCACTTGTTCGCCGCGGTGGCCATGCGCAGCGTCTCTTGGCGCGTGATCGTATTGCCGGCGTTGGCCAGCGGCGTCGTCGCGTCGTGCATGCCGCGCAGGCTCTTCCCGGTGATCGTGGAGTAGAAGTTGAGCCACGGGCTGATCACGGTGATGTCGCCGCCGTCGGAGTGCCAGCCCAGTGGAATTCCGCTGTCGTAGAGCGAGCGGTACGCCGGGCCGATCGGCTGGCCGTTCGCCGCGGCGCCGCGCGTCGGGCCCCAGCCCACCAGCAGGCCGCCGCCCAGCCCCTTCCACTGCGCCACCGACTCCGGCGTGGTGCCCGGCACGTGCGAGATGCGCCAGCGCAGCTTGGTGATGCCGTCGGGGAATCCCTCGGCCACGAGCTGGTCGTGCGCCTGCTGGCGCAGAGTGACCAGGCCGAGGAAGTTGTTGAGGCTGAGCGAATGGTCCTCGCCGCGCCATCCGGCCTTGCCGATCGCGACCAGTCCCGCCAGCCCGCCGCCGGTGAACTCGCCGATGCCCTGGGTGCGCATCCAGTCGTCGCCGAAGAACTGGAACGAGTTCCTCAGCCGCGGCGCGAGGGTCGGCAGCGGCGGCTCGGCGGTCGCGGAGTCCTGGTGCAGGAAGTCGATGCGCAGCCGCGCCGGGAGCTTGCGCTCGCGCTGCAGCTCCATGAACGGGAAGTGCATCGTGTACGTGTTCTCGTTCGCGATCCCGTTCGAGGGCAGCTCGGAGTGGAATGCCCCGGCGTCGCCGTGCGTGGTGATGCCGAGTGCCGTGAAGTACTGAAGCGCATCGCGCGCGCTGCGCTTCCTCGTTTCCGTCGTGAGGAACCGCTGCCGCAGCGTCTGCAGCGCCGGGCCGGTGACCGCGCAGGTGGTCGGATTGACGACGACCGTGGGCGCGTTGGTGGTGAACCATGCCGCGGCGGCGGCGTTCGCGCGGCTGCCGCCCTGCGCCGCCTGAATGTAGACCGGGCGCGTCAGGCTGATGCTGTTCATCTCGTCGCACGTGGGCAGCCGGTTCTCCAGGAACTGGATCGCGGAGATCGGCCCGATGGTGGTGACGAACTCGTCGGCAGGGACGCCGGCGGTAGCCAGCTCGGCGACGCGCGCCCGGTAGGCGGCGACAGCGTCCGGGATGGTGAACACATGCTCCATCCCGGTATGCCACCCCGGGCGGTTGCCGACGAGCACGATGTGGTTGTGCGCGTCGATGATGCCGGGAATGACGGTGCGGCCGCGCAGGTCGATCACCTTGACGCGGCCGCTGCGGTCGACCCGGCGGCCGACTTCGACGAAGCGCCCGTTCTCGATCAACACCTCCTCGACCACGCGGTTCTTCGCATCCATGGTGTGGATGCGGCCGTTGACGAGCGCGAGCGCTTCGGCGCGCTTGACCTTTCTCGTGTCGCGGTCGTCGTCGTCGTGGTCATGGTGCCGGCCGTTGGCGAGCGCCGGAAGTGCGAGCGCGGCGAGCAGTGCCGCGCTCAGGAGTTTCAGACTGGTTTTCATCGTTTGCCCCTTCCGCCGCCATCATCGTCGTCGTCATTGTCGTCATCGTCGTGGTGGTGGTGCCCGCCGTCGTCCAGCGCGCCGGTGTCGTGCACGACCTTGCCGTCGACCACGGTGAGGATCGGGCGCATCGCGCGCACCTGGGCGTCGGTGACCCGGCGCGTGTCGAAGAGGTCGCGGTCGAGCACTACCAGGTCGGCGAACTTGCCTTCCTCGATCGAGCCGAGGTCGTCCTCGCGGTTCAGGTACCAGGAGGCGCCGCGCGTATACATGTGCAGCGCCTCTTCGCGCGAGATCTGCTGGCCCGGGTTGATCTGCTGGCCTTGCGTTGCGCCCGCGGGGATGATGTTGTTGAGCCCGGTCGTCGCGTAGTGGATCGCGAACCACGGGTTATGCGCCGTGATGTGCACGCCGTCCTGGTGCAGCCCGAGCGGGATGCCGCTCGCGACGAGGCGCGGGAACATCGGCCCGACCGGCAGTCCGTCGGCGCGCGGAGCGCTGGTCCAGCGGAAACCCGAGGCCGAGACGCCGCAGTTCAGCGCCTTCAGCCGCTCGAGCTGCCCGACCGTGGCGTGGTCGGCGTGCTGCAGGCCCCAGCGCAGGCTCTTGATGCCGTCGGGGAAGCCGGCGGCGATCATTTCGGCGTGCATCATCTCGTAGGTCGAGACCACCTGCTCGATCGCGTCCTGGTTGGTCGGGCTACCGGCCTGGCTGTTCTCGTTGCGCCAGCGCGCCTTGGCGCACAGGCGCTGCGCTTCCAGCCACACCGCGTAGCCGTTCGCATTGGTCGGCGCGGCGAACGGCGCGGCCCATTCGCCGATCGCGCCGGTGCGCACCATGTCGTCGCCGAAGAACTGGAACTGGTTCTTCAGGCGCTCGCGCAGCTCGGGCAGCTGGCCGCCGATGTCCGGCACCGGCTGGCCGGGCCGGTCGTGACCCGCGATGTAGCCCTGGTTGTGCAGGAAGTTGATCTGCAGCCGCGTCGGGTTCCTGCCCTCGGCGTGCAGCGCAAGCCACGCGTCGTACATGCGGTAGTGGTTGAGGTTGAACAGCGCGTGGTTCGGTTGCGGGTCGAGCGTCTCGGGCTGCAGCGTCCCGGTCGCCACCGCGACCAGCGTCTGATCGAGATTGGTGGTGACGCCAACCTGCGCGGTATACGCCTGCGCGTCGAGGCAGCTCCTCTTCTTGTCCTCGAAGCTCTGGCGGATCCTGAGGTGGTAGAGCGCGGCGTTTGAATTGGCGCCGGCCATCACGCCGTCGGCACCGACGGTGACCGTCGGGTTTGTCACGGTCGCGAAGAACGCCTTGCCGAGCGAGTTGACGCGCGCCGGCCCGCCGCCGCCCTGGTACAGGAACACCGGCCGGTCGGGCACGGCGGCATCGAGCTCGGCCAGCGTGGGCATGCGGCGCTCGAACCAGATGTTCGGCGTGCCCGCGCCCATCGCGGTGATGAAGGCCCCCACCGGTACGTCGCCGCGCGCGCGGCGCGCCGCGAGCGTCGCCAGTACCTCGGCGGTGTTGTTCGCGAGCTCCCACTGCGCGACGTGGTAGCCCGGACGGTTGGCCAGGCTCACGAAGTGGGTGTGGCTCTCGATCAGGCCGGGCACCACAGTCTTGCCGCGCA
>DATBSZ010000103.1:0-17785 GCA_036559525.1 Burkholderiales bacterium | reverse complement strand
TGGTCAAGAGCGGCCCCGAGCGCGAGGCGCTCGAGTCGGGCCAGGTCGACGCGGTGCTCGACCCTGAGACCCGCACCGCCTTCCTGCTGCCCGATGCCGCGCGCGCGCTGTCCGCGGCCGGCGGCCCGATCGCCAACAGCCTGCTTGCAGCCCTGCCCCGCGAGGATTACCAGGGTCTGCTCGGCGAGCTCGAGCCGCTCACGCTGAGCTCCGGTGAGGTGCTGTACGAGCCCGGCGAGCGGATCCGGCACGTCTACTTTCCCGGCGACGCCCAGGTGTCGCTGCTGGTCGTGATGCCGGACCGCAAGGCGCTGGAAGTCGGCCTGGTCGGCCGCGAAGGCATGGTCGGAATTCCGCTGGTTCTGGGAGCGGAAGTTTCATCCGTGCGTGTCCTGGTGCAGGGATCGGGAAGCGCCCTGCGGATGAAAGCGGCCAGCTTTCGCGAGGCGCTCGCGCGCTGCCTGCCCTTGCAGCGCGAGCTGTACCGCTATGCCTATGCCAAGCTGGGCCAGGCAAGGCAGACCGCTGCGTGCAACCGGTTTCACCAGGTCGAAGCGCGCCTCGCCGGCTGGCTGCTGCTGACCCGCGACCGCGTGCGCTCGGACCAATTCCACCTGACCCACGAATTTGTCGCCGCCACTCTGGGCATCCGGCGCGTGGGGGTCACCAATGCCGCCGGCGCCCTGCAGCGACGCAAGCTGATCAGCTATCGGCGGGGCAACATTCGGATTCTCGATCGCAAGGGGCTCAAAGCGGCCTCCTGCGGCTGCTACGAGATCGTCGGGAAGCTGGCGAGCTGATGACCATGGACTACGGCGACGAGGGCCGCATCACCGAATGCCCGGGGTACGTGCGCGTCGATTTCGGCAGTTGTAACGCCGCAGAGCTTTCGGCGGTCTACCGGGCCTTTACTGCTTTCTGCCTCGACAACAAAGTCACCCGCGCGCTATTGAAAGCGGGTGACGACCACCCCAATGGTCACTACGCGTTGCGCGATGCTCTTGCGACCATGGCGCGGCTCGCCAGGATTCCGGTGGACTTCAAGCTGGCGCTGATACCGAGCACGCGGCCCATCGAGGCGGTGTATCGAGAGGCGCAGCGCCACTTGCGCGCGGCCGGGTTCAATGCCTGGGTCTTTGCTACGGAAAACGAAGCGGTGGATTGGCTGGAGGGGCGGGCGCTAGGCGGGCAGGCGGCGTCCTAGCCGGCGAGCGGGAAGCTGACCGTCACCGTGCGAGAGCGCTCGCGTGGAGCTTGCGTTGATGCAGCACCCTGCGGACATTGCGGATCGCGAAATGCCGAGGAAACCCCTGATGCGCGCGCCGGAGCTCTTGCTCATTTCGCTCCGTGGACGCGGACCGTTGCGCTGCCGAGCCAGCTCGACACGGCGAGCATGCCGACGCCGATGACCGAGAGCGCGATGGCCATCGCCAGGTGCGGATCGCCGAGGCGCAGCCAGATGTTCACTGCGTAGAGCGCGACGACAACCAGGGTGACGTTCATATGAACGACAAATCCCGGCAACGCCACTGCGGTAAACGCGCCGATGAACCCGCCCACCATGGTGTAGAGCGCGAGCCTGGACCAGATCTCGGCATCGGCGCCGCCCAGGTAGAGCAGGTCGCAGAAGAGCGAAAACACCCAAAGGCCGACCGGCAGCACGACCAGCAGCGGAAGAACCGAGTGCCTAGAGATACTTGCGGGGTTTTGCATCCGGCGGCTCCGTCATTGGTGGATTGCCACCCTCGTTCTCCCAGCGGTGCTCGGCCTCACGGACCGGATCCCCGGGCCGCGGCACGGGCGCCTTCATGGCTTCCCACGACCGGCCGTTCAACCAAGCCCGTTGTTCCACTTGCGTCCTGATCATGACTGATCTCCTGTCAGCCCAATCTACGCGGCGAGCGCTCTTGCGTCTGTTCGCCAGCCTGCTTAGCAGTTGTCTTGGAATGACGACATCGTCGTCATGGCGAACCCTTCCCGTGCGGCAGCGTACATACCGTGCAGGCCATTCCCTCTAACCTGACGCTGCTCATGGACAAGTCGCTTCCGCCGAAGCGTTGATGGTGGCGACGCCGCTGCGCCGCTCGCAGGCTGCCGCGGAGTCCCCGCTGCGCTCGGAGCTCTACAGCGCAGACCAGATGGAGCGCCATGGCGAGGTCCTGGCGGCTGCGCACAAGTTGCGCCCGGGACGCACCCGCGATGTCCTCCTGAAGCGTCTCGCCGAGAACGAAGGCGTGCTGGTTGCCACCGGCGAGCTGCTGAAGGCGGCCGTCACCGCCGGCCGCGCGATCGCGCCGGCCGGGGAATGGCTGCTCGACAACTTCCACCTGATCGAAGAGCAGGTTCGCACCGCCAAGCGGCATCTGCCGGAGGCGTACAGCCGCGAGCTGCCGCGCCTGCTGGAGGGGCCGTCGGCGGGGCTGCCGCGCGTTTACGACATCGCCCTCGAGGCCATCGCGCACGGCGATGGGCGGCTGGACGCGGAAGGCCTGCGGCGTTTCGTCGCCGCCTACCAGACGGTCGGGCCGCTCAAGCTGGGCGAGCTGTGGGCCATCCCCATCATGCTGCGCCTCGCGCTGATCGAGAACCTCCGGCGCGTGGCCGCGCGCATCGCCGCCGGCACCTCCGAGCGGGATCTGGCCGCCGCGTGGGCGGACCGGATGATCGAGATCGCCGGCCGCGATGCGAAGAGCCTGATCCTCGCGACGGCGGACATGGCGCGCTCGAACCCGCCGATGGCGAGCTCCTTCGTCGCGGAACTCGCGCGCCGCTTGCAGGGTCAGGGCGCCGCGCTCGCGCTGCCCCTCACCTGGATCGAGCAGCGGCTCTTCGAGCTGAATCTGACGATCGAGCAACTGGTGCAGTCGCAGACCCAGGAGCAGGCCGCCGACCAGGTCTCGATGGCGAACAGCATCGGCAGCCTGCGCCTCCTCGGGGCGATGGACTGGCGCGAGTTCGTCGAGGCGATGAGCGTCGTCGAGCAGACGCTGCGCGCAGACCCGGTCTACGGCGCGATGGATTTCGCCACGCGCGACCGCTACCGGCACGCGATCGAGGCGATGGCGAAAGCGAGCCCGCTCGCCGAAGGCGAGGTGGCGCGCGAAGCGATCCGCCTGGCGCATGCGGCGGCCGCGCACGTCGGGTTCTACCTGATCGACCAGGGACTGCCGGAGCTCGAACGCACGGCGCGAGTGCGGGTTTCGGTCCTCGATGCTCTGCGCAGGTCGAGCCGCCGGAATTCGCTCGCGCTGTACCTCGGCGCGATCGCGCTGGTCACCGGGATCTTCAGCGCGGGTCTGGTGCTTGGCTATGCCGGCGGAGCACGCGAGTGGCTGCTGGTCCTGATCGGCCTGGTTTCGGCTCTCGCCACCAGTCAACTCGCGGTGACGCTGGTGAACCGCCTCGCCACGGCGCTGGCGGCGCCCGAACCGCTGGCGCGGATGGATTTCCGCGGCGGGATTCCGCCGCCATCGCGCACCCTGGTCGTGGTCCCGGCCATGCTGGCCGGTGCCGAGCACATCGAGCGGCTGGTCGAGGCGCTCGAAGTGCGTTTCCTCGCCAACCGGGACGAGAACCTGCACTACGCGCTGCTGACCGATTTCCAGGATGCGGACGCGGAAACGCTGCCAGGAGACGAGGCGCTGGCGCTCGCCGCTTTCCACGGCATCGACGAGCTCAACCGCAAGTACCGCAGCGCGGAGCGCTTCTTTCTTTTCCACCGGCCGCGCCGCTGGAATCCCGGCGAGCGCCGCTGGATGGGCTACGAGCGCAAGCGCGGCAAGCTCTCGCAATTGAATTCCTGCCTGCGCGACGGCCGGACCGATCGCTTCGCGCTCGTGGCCGGCGAGACGAAAGTCCTGCGAGGCGTGAAGTACGTGATCACCCTCGACACCGATACGCAGCTCCCCCGCGATGCGGCGCGCCAGCTGGTGGGCGCGATGGCGCACCCGCTGAATCGATACGGCATCCTTCAGCCGCGCATGGCCGTCAGCCTGCCGGCCACGAGCCAGTCGCGCTACGCGCAGCTCTTCGGCGCGGAGCCCGGCATCGACCCGTACACGCGCGCCGTTTCCGACGTGTACCAGGATCTCTTCGGCGAAGGCTCGTTCATCGGCAAGGGCATCTATGACGTCGATGCGTTCGAGCGCGCGCTCGAGGGACGCTTTCCCGAGAACCGCATCCTCAGCCACGATCTGCTGGAAGGCTGTTATGCGCGCGCCGGGCTGCTGAGCGACGTCGAGCTGTACGAGGAGTATCCGTCGCGCTACAGCGCGGACGTGAGCCGCCGGCACCGCTGGATCCGCGGCGACTGGCAGATCGCCGGCTGGCTGCTGCGCCGCGTGCCCACGGAAGGTGCAGGCCGTTTCAAGAACCCTCTCTCGTGGCTGTCGCAGTGGAAGATCTTCGACAACCTGCGGCGCAGCCTCGCGCCGCTGGCGCTGGTGGCGCTGCTGTTCGCGGGCTGGGGCCTGGCCGTGCTCGCCATCGTCCTGACTCCTGCCCTGCTTGCCTCGTTCCTGGAGATGCTGCGCAAGCCCATCGACGTGCCGTTGCGCCGGCACCTCGCCGCGGCATTGCCTTCGTCGGGGCGCCACCTGGCACAGGCGGCCTTCACGCTCGCGTGCCTGCCCTACGAGGCGTTCTTCAGCCTGGACGCGATCGTTCGCACGATCGGCCGGATGCTCTTCACGCATACCCGGCTGCTGGAATGGACCGCGTCGAGCGACCTCGCAGGTGAACGGAACGATGGCGTCTCCTCCTTTCGTGCGATGTGGATCGGCCCGGTCACCGCCATCGCCGCAACGCTCTGGTTGGTTGCGTGGAGCCCCGTCGCGCTGGCGGCTGCGGCGCCGATTCTCCTCCTGTGGCTCGCCTCGCCCGCCATCGCGTGGTGGCTGAGCCGACCGCTCGGGCGCCGGGGGGCGCGCCTGACACCGGATCAGATCACCTTCCTGCGCACGGCCGCGCGCAAGACCTGGGCGTTCTTCGAGACTTTCGTCGGACCGGAGGACCACTGGCTGCCGCCCGACAATTACCAGGAGCACCCGGTTGCCGTCGTCGCGCATCGCACCTCGCCGACCAACATGGGGCTCGCGCTGCTGGCGAACCTGTCCGCGTACGACTTCGGCTACATCAGCGCCGGAGCGCTCATCGAGCGCACCGACAATGCGCTCAGCACGATGCGGTCGCTCGAGCGCCACCGGGGACATTTCTACAACTGGTACGACACGAGGTCCCTGAAGCCGCTGCCGCCGCTCTACGTCTCGTCGGTGGACAGCGGGAACCTCGCCTGCCATCTGCTGACCTTGCGGCCGGGGCTGCTCGCGCTTGCCGACGCACCGATCGTGACGCCGCGCTGCTTCGAAGAGTGCCGCCAGGCTGCTCTCGACGAGCTGACCCATTTTCGCTTGCCCGACGACGGCGCCATCCCGACGCTGCGCGAGCTGGCCAGCCTGAACAACGAATCGGGCCGGCGCGCGCGGGAGCGCATCGGCACGCTCGAGCGCCTGGCGCGGGAATCCGGCGAGCTTGCCCGCATGGAGTACGGGTTCCTGGTCGACAAGGCGCGCCAGCTTCTCGCCATCGGCTACAACGTGGCCGAGCACCGGCTCGACGCGAGCTGCTACGACCTGCTCGCCTCGGAGGCGCGCGCGACCACCTTCGTGGCGATCGCGCAGGGGCAGCTGCCGCAGGAGAGCTGGTTCGCCCTCGGCCGCCTCCTGACGAGCGCCCGCGGCGAGCCGGCCCTGCTGTCCTGGAGCGGCTCGATGTTCGAGTACCTGATGCCGCTTCTGGTGATGCCGGCGTACGAAAACACGCTGCTGGATCGCACCTGCCACGCGGCCGTGAACCGGCAGATCGCCTACGGCCGCGAATGCGGCGTGCCCTGGGGCATGTCCGAATCGGGCTACAACACGGTCGACGCCGCCCTCAACTACCAGTACCGCGCCTTCGGCGTGCCGGGCCTCGGGCTGAAGCGCGGGCTGACCGAGGATGTCGTGGTTGCGCCCTACGCCTCGGCGCTCGCGCTGATGGTGGCGCCCGAGGCGGCGTGCCTGAACCTGCAGCGGCTCGCCGCCGCGGGCCTCGAAGGCCGATTCGGCTTCTACGAGGCGATCGACTACACCGCTTCACGCCTGCAGCGCGGCCAGTCGAGTGCCGTGATCCGCTCCTTCATGGCGCATCACCAGGGCATGGTCCTGCTGTCGCTCGCCCATCTGCTGCTCGATCGTCCGATGCAGAAGAGATTCCAGAGCGATGCGCGTCTTCAGGCGACGATGCTCCTTCTGCAGGAGCGCATTCCAAGGCCGACCGCGTTCTATCTGGAAAACGCCGGCCGCTTCGACGCGCGCGCCGCCTCCAGCGGGCCGCAGACGCCGGTGCGCGTGCTCGCCACCCCGGATACCCCGATCCCCGAGGTGCAGCTGCTGTCGAACGGCCGCTATCACGTCATGGTCACGAATGCCGGCGGCGGCTACAGCCGCTGGAAGGATCTTGCCGTCACCCGCTGGCGCGAGGACGCTACTTGCGACAACTGGGGCAGCTTCTGCTACCTGCGCGACCTGGCGAGCGGGGAGTTCTGGTCGAGCGCCCATCAGCCCTCGCTCAAGCACGCGCAGGGCTACGAAGCGATCTTCTCGGAGGCGCGCGCCGAGTTCCGGCGCCGCGACCACGACTACGATACACATACCGAGATCGTGGTCTCGTCGGAAGACGATATCGAGCTGCGGCGCCTGCGCATCACCAACCGCGCCGCGACGCGCCGGCACCTCGAGGTCACGACCTACGCCGAAGTCGTGCTCGCGCCCGGCGCGGCCGACGCCCTGCATCCGGCCTTCAGCAACCTCTTCGTCCAGACCGAGATCATCCGCGAGCGCCAGGCGATCCTCTGCACCCGGCGGCCGCGCTCGGCTGCGGAGCGCTCGCCCTGGATGGTTCACCTGATGGCGGTGCACGGCGGCGAGGCCGGCGAAATCTCCTACGAGACCGATCGCGCGCGCTTCATCGGGCGCGGATGCACGCTGGCTGCGCCCGACGCTATGAACCGGCCCCTCTCGGGGAGCGAGGGCTCCGTCCTCGATCCGTGCGTTGCGATCCGCAGCCGCATCGCGCTGGAGCCGCAGCAATCGGCGACGATCGACATGGTTTTCGGCATCGGCGAGACGCGCGAGGCTTGCCTCGCGCTGGCGGGCAAATATCAGGACCGAAATCTCGCGGACCGTGTGTTCGACCTGGCGTCGACGCACAGCTGGGTCACGCTGCGCCAGATCAATGCCACCGAGTCCGACGCCCAGCTCTATGCACGCCTTGCGAGCTCGGTGCTCTACGCCAACGCTGCGCTGCGCGCCGATGCGGGCGTGCTGATGAAAAACCGCCGCGGCCAATCGGGGCTCTGGGGCTACGCCATTTCCGGCGACCTGCCGATCGTGCTCGCGCGCATCGGGGACGCGGCGAACATCGATCTCGTGCGCCAGCTCGTCCAGGCCCATGCGTACTGGCGCCTGAAGGGACTGGCGGTGGATCTCGTTATCTGGAACGAGGACCACGCCGGTTACCGGCAATTGCTCCAGGACCAGATCACGGGGCTGATCGCCGCGGGCATCGAAGCGCAGGTGATGGAGCGCCCGGGCGGCATCTTCCTGCGCCGGGCGGAGCAGATCTCGGAGGAGGACCGCGTCCTTTTCGAATCGGTCGCCCGTGCCGTCATCAGCGACAAGCGGGGAACGCTGGCCGAGCAGATCAGCCAGAAGCGCGTAAAGGAGCGTCGCCTCGAAGGGCGCGACGCGCGCTGGAACGCTCCGCGCTTGCGGGTCGTGCACTCCGCGCCGCAGGCGCCAGCGGCGCGCCCCGATCTCGCCTTTTTCAACGGCACCGGCGGGTTCAGCGCCGACGGACGCGAGTACGTGATCACGACTTGCCCCGGTCAAGCGACGCTAGCGTCGCCCGGTCACTACACGCCGGCGCCGTGGGTGAACGTGCTGGCGAACCCGCACTTCGGCACCGTGGTGTCGGAGAGCGGCCCGGGCTACACCTGGAGCGAGAACGCCCACGAGTTCCGGCTCACCCCCTGGGGGAACGATGCGGTGAGCGGGGCGAGCGGAGAAGCCTTTTACCTGCGCGACCAAGAGAGCGGAGAGTTCTGGTCGCCGACGCCGCTGCCGTGCGGCGGGCCCACGCCCTACGTCACGCGGCACGGCTTCGGCACCAGCGTCTTCGAGCATACCGAGGGCGGCATCCGCTCCGAGCTGCGCGTCTTTGTGGACCTCGAGGCGGCCGTCAAATTTTCGGTGCTGAAGCTCGCCAACCGCTCGGGCCGCACGCGCCGGCTCTCGGCTACGGGCTACGTCGAGTGGGTGCTGGGAGACCTGCGGCCGAAAACGGCGATGCACGTGGTCACCGAGATCGATCCCTCGAGCGGCGCGCTCTACGCGACCAACGCCTACAACACCGAGTTCCCCGATCGGGCAGCGTTCTTCCACGTCGACGATGCGGCCCGCACGGTGAGCGGAAGCCGCGCCGAGTTTCTCGGACGCAACGGCACGCTCGGGAACCCGGCCGCGATGCGCCGCGCGCAGCTCTCGAACAAGGTCGGCGCGGGGCTCGATCCCTGCGGCGCGCTGCAGGTCGCTTTCGAGCTCGCCGACGGGCAGGAGCGCGAGATCGTCTTCACCCTCGGCATCGCCGGGGCGAGACCGGCGGCGCCGCGCGCCGCGCTGGAAAAGGTGCAGCAATACTGGGAGCGCATCCTGGGCGCAGTGCAGGTGGAAACGCCCGACCGGGCCTTCGACCTGCTGGCGAACGGCTGGCTCCTGTACCAGACGCTGGCGTGCCGCCTCTGGGGGCGCAGCGGCCATTACCAGTCGGGCGGCGCTTTCGGCTTCCGCGACCAGCTCCAGGACGTCATGGCGCTGCTTCATGCGGAGCCACGCCTCGCCCGCGAGCACCTGCTGCGCTGCGCGGCGCATCAGTTCCGCGACGGCGACGTGCAGCACTGGTGGCATCCGCCCTCGGGACGCGGCGTGCGCTCGCATTGCTCGGACGATTACCTCTGGCTGCCCTGGGCTGCGTCGCGCTACGTGCTGAGCACCGGGGATGGCGCGGTGCTCGACGAGCCGGTCCACTTCCTCGACGGCCGCGCGGTGAACCCCGAGGACGACTCCTATTACGACCTGCCCGCGCGCTCGAGCGAATCGGCGAGCCTGTACCAGCACTGCGTGCGCGCCATCGAGCGCGGAGTCGCCGTCGGCGAGCACGGGCTGCCGCTCATCGGGTCGGGCGACTGGAACGACGGCATGGACCAGGTGGGCGTGAAAGGGAAGGGCGAAAGCGTCTGGCTCGCCTTTTTCCGCCATGACGTGCTCGATCGCTTCGCCGGGATCGCGCGCGCCCATGGCGACGCCGCCTTCGCCGAGCGCTGCCTGCGCGAAGCGGTCGAGCTGCGACGCAGTATCGAGCAGCACGGCTGGGATGGCGGGTGGTACCGCCGCGCGTACTTCGACGACGGCTCGCCGCTCGGCTCGGCGGGCAACGCGGAATGCCGCATCGATTCGATCGCCCAGAGCTGGTCGGTGCTCTCCGGCGCCGGCAGCGCGGAGCGCTCGCGCGCCGCGATGGAGGCGCTCGATCGCCACCTGGTTCGCCGCGAGGAGGGGCTGGTCAAGCTGCTCGATCCGCCGTTCGACAAGTCGGCGTCGAATCCCGGGTATATCAAGGGCTACGTCCCGGGGGTGCGGGAGAACGGCGGGCAGTACACGCATGCCGCGATCTGGGCGGCGATGGCATTCGCCGAGCTGGGCGACAGCCGCCGCGCATGGGAGCTCTTCTCCATGATCAACCCGGTCAACCACGCGAAATCCGCGGCAGCAGTTGCCACCTACAAGGTGGAGCCGTACGTGATGGCGGCGGATGTCTATGCGGCGGCCGCGCACACCGGCCGCGGCGGCTGGACCTGGTACACCGGGTCTGCGGGCTGGATGTACCGGCTCGCGGTGGAATCGCTCCTGGGCCTGCGGCTCGAAGGCGACAAGCTGCGCCTCGCGCCGTGCCTGCCGGCGAGCTGGCCCGGGTTCAAGCTACGCTACCGCTACCGCGATACGGTTTATCGCATCGCCGTAGTGCGCGACGAAAGCGGCAGCGTCGAGCACTCAGACCACGTCATCCCGCTGGTCGACGATCGCGGGGAACATCGCGTCGAAGTGAGAATCCGGACGCTGATCCTGCCGAAACAGAATGAGAACTAGCGCTTAGCGCGCCGTTTTCCGCCTACCGCCTGTCCTTGTCTTGCTGCGCACCTTTGCCGGCGCGGCTTTGGCACGAGGCCGCTTCGATGCTTGCCGAACCTGCTTCGCCGGCGGCGCGTCGGCGGCAGCGATCACGGCCACTCTCGGGGCATTCGCGCGCGCGGACGCGGCATGCACCGACGCCAGCATCGCCTCGCCGGTCTTGAACGCGAGACCGGTCCAGATCGCGAACGGGTTTACGAACAGGCGCAAAGACTTCTCCGGTTTCGAGTTCATAGTGCTTCGCGAGTCGACATCGTTTTCATTGGACTACCTCCGCAGCCATTGTTGGCGCTCGCCAACAGTTGCGCTGCCTGCTGGCGCACATACACGAGCTTATTCTTGGATTTCCGAGAAACTAAGGCTTGCGCACCGCGGCGAGGTCGCCCGGGCTCAAAGCGACGCGGCGACGCCGGTTCTGCGGCCGCCCCAGATCGCCCAGTATTCGCGGCCGCGAAGAACCACTTCGACGTGCAGCACGACCGCAGGATCGATGCCCGACACCGTCGCGGCCCGGTCTTCAGGAATGTGCCCGGCGAGGGGCTCTCCGTACACGAGAAGCGCCTCCGCCGAGCCGCGCTCGCACGCCTGCCTGCAATGCTCCAGGCGCTCCCGGCCGTCGGGTTTGTCCGACCACGGGCGCGAGCCTTTCTCGTTCGGCGCCCACAGCAGGTAGCGGCACAGGCCGTTTTCGCTGCGGATGTCGTCCTTCCAGATCGACATCACCACGGTGCCGTCCGAGGGCCGGATCCCGCCCCAGCTCGACGGCGCGGACAGCATCACGCCTCTCGTCTCGAACGCGTTTCGCCGCGTCACGAGGCGCGGGTGCTTCGCTTTCAGCCGGCGCCCCGCCTTCTCCGCGAGAACAACCGGGCGCTCGAGCAGCAGTACCTGGTCGCAAAGCGCCACGACTGCCGCCTGCCCGAGCTGCTCTGCGTTCGTGCGCAGCTGGGTTACTTCGCGTTGCGCGAGCCGGGCGATTCGCTCGATCGTCCATCGATTGTTGCGTGAACGAAGCACGGAAGAAGAATGGTCCATGGCAGTCTCTTTCTTATACGCTGATTCGCACCTGGTCGCCCCCTATTCCTTGGAGATCGACCCGCTGAGCTAAACGCGGCGCTCGTGCAAGCTCGCCAGGCTTCTCGTGGTGATGCTTCTCCAGCAGCAGATCGACGCCCGCAGCGGAGCCGGCGGTGATCACGACGATCGAGGGAGAATTGGGCAGCGCTTTGATGAGCGCGGTGAGCTCGACGCCATCCAGCGCAGGAAGAGGACCTTGCGCAGCGCGTCACGCGCCTGATTGCGCTCGGCGTGGAGCTCGAGGAAAGCTCAGCGCACTAGGAAGTCAGGATTGTTCCGACGCGGGCGGAAAGTAGCCCGGCCGCGCGACGATGTCGATCGCCTTGAGGAACGCGCCCGGCGTTGGATCCGAAAGCCCTGCTGCCCACGAATGTATTTCGGCGACCGAAACGCCGAGCGCGCGCGCCAGACGCTCGGCGCTCCCGAGCGTCTCGATGGCACGGTTCATGGTTCGCGTATAGGCGGTGTCGCCGGACATAAGCTAGCAAAGTATCCGCCTCGGGCTCGCACGAGTCTGTCCGGTATCGTACAAATGGCAGGTCCGTCGGGTTAAAATCGCATGTACGTTATGGCCCATACCAACGTCCCTGAGCCGCGTTCGAACTCCATTCTTGCGGCACTCCCCGAGCGCTATTACGACCGGCTAAGCAAGCATCTCGAGCCCGTCGAGTTGCCGCTCGGATCCACGCTCTATGAGGCTGGAAGCCGGGTGCGGCGGCTCTATTTCCCTACCCACGGCATAGTCTCGCTCCTTCAGGTGATGGCGGACGGCGCTTCGGCAGAGATCGCGGTGGTCGGCAACGACGGTGTAGTTGGAATCGCGATGTTCATGGGAGGCGAAACCACGCCGTCGCGCGCCGTCGTGCAGAGCGTCGCTCGCGCGTATTCGATGACTGCCGACGTGCTCAAGGACGAGTTCGCGCGCGGCGGCATGCTGCAGTTCCTGCTGCTGCGCTACACCCAGGCGCTGATTACCCAGATGTCGCAGACTGCGGTGTGCAACCGCCATCACAGCGTAGAGCAGCAGCTCTGCCGCTGGCTGCTGATGAGCATCGACCGCATTGGCAAGAACGAAGACCTGGTCATGACGCATGAGCTGATCGCCAACATGCTTGGGGTGCGCCGCGGAGGCGTGACGGTGGCAGCGAGCAAGCTGCAGGACGAAGGACTGATCCGCTATTCCCGCGGCCGCATCGAGGTCATCGACCGGCCGAAGCTCGAGAAGCGGGTTTGCGAGTGTTACGCGGTGGTCAAGAAGGAATACGACCGGCTCGCCCTCCTCAGGCCGCGAAGATAGCGCAGTGGTCGTCCGTCACTGAGCGTACACTGGCCGTACTAGCTTCATCCAAGCAGTCGGCTCTCGACACCGGGTCAGCCTTTCAGGGCTCCTGCCGTCAGTCCACTGGAACTGACGTCAACCGGGAGTCTCCATGCCGGCCGCGGCGCAACGCCGACCCGCAAACCGCCTGCTCGCGGCGCTGCCGCCGGGCACCTACCGGCGCATGTCGCGCACCCTGGAGCATGTCCACCTTCAATTCGGCCAGGTGCTGAACAAAGCAGGCGATGCGCTGCAGCACGTGTATTTCCCGCTCGATTCCATGGTCTCGCTGCTCGCTGAGGTCGACGACGGCGATACCCTCGAAGTCGGGCTCGTCGGCCGGGAGGGCCTGACCGGGATGCCGCTCGCGCTCGGCAATCCGACCTCGCCGGTGCGCGAGCTGGTCCAAGGCACGGGTAGCGCGCTGCGCATGCCCG
Source organism: Burkholderiales bacterium (assembly GCA_036559525.1). Taxonomy (GTDB): domain Bacteria; phylum Pseudomonadota; class Gammaproteobacteria; order Burkholderiales; family SG8-39; genus SCGC-AG-212-J23. Next base: position 4,670 of record DATBSZ010000103.1, on the reverse strand, counting down.
CCAAGCGCTTCATCGCCGAGCTCGGTCGTACGCCGAAACTGCGGCGGCTCGTCGATCGCTGCATTTTCGTGGCGATGAGCACCGCCATGCAGATCGCGGCCTGCAACAAGTCGCACCACCTCGAAGCGCGCCTCGCGCGCTGGCTGCTCATGGTGCGCGACCGGCTGGGGAGCAACGAGTTCTACCTCACCCAGGATTTCCTCGCCCGGATGCTCGGCGTGCGCAGGGCCGGGGTCACCGAGGCGGCGGGCGTGCTGCAGGGCCGCAAACTGATCGACTACAGCCGCGGCAAGATCAAGCTGCTCGATGTGGAGGGCCTGCGCCCGGCCGCGTGTTCCTGCTACCAGGTGATCCGCAAGCTGGAAAACGGCAACTGAGGGGCTTAGGTACGCTACCGAACAAATGTTGCAGCTCGAAAAAGAAGGGCATATGTTTTTTGGGACAGGCACTGAGGCTCGGGCGAATGAAGGCGAACGGCCACGACGTCACGAATTCCTTCTGGCGGAACGACGACGGTTCGTGGATCTGCATTGACCCCGTCACCCTCGAGCATCCCAAAGGCAGGATCCAGCTCGCCCCCGGCACGACGCTGCTGCCCGGTGAAATCTTCATGGGAGTCGATGTCGCTGCCTGGCTCGACGAGCAGGATCGGCTGCGCCGCGCTGCGGCGATATAGGCTCTAAACCCAGACCTGCAGCACGTAGTCGTACGCCGCCTGCGCGTTGGTCATGTCCACGCGCTGCAGCTTGATGCGGTAACCGCCCTTGGTCTTCTTCAGTTCGTGCCGGTAAGAGCCCGCGAAGTGGCGCACATCGTCGCGGCGCAGCTCCATCATGTGGAAGCGCGAGCGGGCCACGACGTCGCCGGTCTTCGATTCCTTCTCGATCACCACGTTCGAAACGACGTGGTTGGTGCCCCAGAGCGGCCGCTGCGACCAGGCGTCCGGGTGCAGCACGCGGTTCATGCGCACGGTCATCAGGTTCCTGTCTTCGGCGAAGATCGCCGGTTGCCCGTCCCAGGTCTTGTACGAGGCGTCCGGCGGCATCCAGTAGATGCCGTCGGGGGCAAAGAGATCGATCCAGTCCTGCCAGCGCTTGCCATCGAGGAGATCGGCCTGCTTGTAGAGAAACTGCTCTACCGCGTGCTGGCTCTTCACTTTCCATTCCCCATGTACTGCGCCCAGGCCTTCATCTGCCCGCGCATCGGCGCTTCGGAGGTGCCCATGTTCGGGCCGGTCTCGACGTGTCCGTCTTTCTCGACGTCGCGGCCGAAATGCCGGCCGAAGCTGACCCAGTCGCCGCCATCCGACGAGAGCCCCTGGTGGCATTTCCAGAAGTTCTCCAGGTCGTCGGCGTTGATCAGCGTGGCCGGAGAGTTCACCAGGTTGTAGTAGGCGAGCGAGCGGCGGTAGATCGCCTCGGGCGCTCCTTTCAGGCGGAAGTGCCAGATCTCGGTGAGGGTGCGGTCGACGCCCAGCGGCCGCACCGCGCGGAGCTGCTGCAGGGGCGACTGCACCGACAGGCCCGGGTAGATGAGGACGTGATGGATGTTGACGCCGATGATCTCCTCGAAGCGCTTCTGGCCGTACGCCTTGATCATGATCTTGTCGTAGGCGAGCGTGTCGGGGTCCTGCGGCCTGAGGCCCATGTAGCCGGTCAGCACGCAATGGCCACCCGGATAGTTGAGGGTCTGGAAGTTGTCCCACTTGTCGATGGTCACGGTCGCGAAGGCCGAGAGCATGTGGTAGGAGAGCGGCACCTGCCCTTTCTCCCCTCTATTCTTCTTCGTCTTCTTTGCGAGCTGCTTCTCCACGTCGTGCGCGGCGCGGCCGGTGGACTGGTGCACCACCGAGGGGTGCAGCGCGTCGAGCTGGTTCTCGAGGAAGATCTTCCAGTTCGAGTGCTGGATGACGCGGAAGCAGTTCGGCACCACCTCCACCTCGCCCTCGGGGGCGCGGTCGCACATGTCGTCGAACGCGACCCTGGACTCTCCAAGAAATTCGAGCAGGCCCGGCCCCTGAGCGGACAGACTTGCAAAAACAAACCCGCGGTAGTTCTCGACGCGCGCGGCCTTCTTCATGCTGCAGTCGGGGTTGTCCTTTCCAAAGCGGGTGCCGGCGTAGCCCGACTCCATCATCGGGATCGAGCGCAGCTTGCCGTCGTGCTTGAACGTCCAGGCGTGGTAGGAGCAGCGGAAGAACTCGCCGGTGTTGCCGTGGCGGTCGCCGCACATCATGTTGCCGCGGTGCGGGCAGCGATTGTAGAGCACGCTGATCTTGCCGTCGGAGCCGCGCGCCATCAGCAGCGGCTGGCGGCCGATCTGCAGCGTGTAGTAGTCGCCGGTCTTCGGGATCTGGCTTTCGTGGCCGCAGTAGATCCACACGCGCTCGTGGATGCGCTCCATCTCCAGGTCAAATATTTGGGGGTCGGTGTACACCTCGCGCCGCACCCGGTCGGGCTCTACGCACTTGGAAAGATCGGGAATGGATTCGCGCAGCATGATGTTTTCTCCTCGGAGCCAATGATAATCTAGCCGTCCCCCTGGAGGAGGCGCCATGATCCGCGGATTCGTTTTTTGCCTGTCACTCCTAATCCTTGGTAATGCGCTTGGTCAAACCCCATTGCGAGCCAAGGTGTTTCCGGGCGCGCAGTCGCTGCCGCTGATGGCCGGGGTGCAGCAGGGGATCTTCGAGCGCCACGGGATCAAGCTCGAGCTCCTCTTCACCCAGACTTCCCAGGAGCAGCGCGACGGCCTCGCCTCGGGCGACTTCCAGGTAGCGCACGCCGCCGTGGACAACGCGGTGGCGATGGTCGAGCGCGCGAAGCACGACGTGGTGATCGTCACCGGCGGCGACTCGAGCATGAACGAGCTTTTCGCCCAGGCTGACGTGCGCTCGATCGCCGACCTCAAGGGGCGAGTGGTGATCGTCGATGCGCCGAACACCGCTTACGCGCTGCAGGCGAAGAAGATCCTGCGCCTGAACGGCCTCAAGGATTCCGACTACACGATCAAGCCGGTCGGCGGGACGCTGTTCCGCTACCGCGCGATGCGCGAGGACAAGAGCCACGCCGCCTCGATGCTCAACCCGCCGTTCTCGATCGACGCGCCGGGCGCCGGGCTGAAGAGCCTCGGCCGCGCGGTGGACCTCGTCGGCCCCTACCAGGCGACCGGCGCCTTCGTGCTGCGCAAGTGGGCGGCGGCCAACGCCGACATGCTCACTCGCTACATCGCGGCGCAGATCGAGTCGACGCGCTGGGCGGTGGCGCCGGCGAACAAGGACGCCGCGGTGAAGATGCTGGTCGAGCGCTTCAAGCTCCAGCCCGAGGTGGCCTCGCGCACCTGGGACCTGCTCGCCGACCCGAAATTCGGCCTCGCCGCGGATGCGCAGTTCAGCCTCGACGGCTTCCGCAACGTGCTCGCGCTGCGCGCCGAGATCGAGGGCGACTGGGGCGGCACGCCGCCCGCGCCCGAGCGCTACATCGACCTCAGCTACTACGAGAAAGCCCGGGCTTCACTTCGGAACTGAAAAGCTCGAGCGAGCGCATCGCATCCTCGGCCGCGAGGTCGCCGAAGGAGAGGATGCAGAGCAGGTAGTTCGCGCCGGTCAGCCGCAGCATTTCCTGCAGCTTCCCAAGCACCGTGCTCGGCGATCCGGCGATCAGCCGCTGCGCGGAATCCTCGCCGTAAGGCGTGGTCTTGTGCACGTCGGGCCGCCCGAGCTTGCGCGTGAGGTGGTGGATGTGCGCGGCCCAGGCGCCATAGGCGCTCAGCCCCAGCTTTTCCGCCTCGGCATCGGTGTCCGCGATGACGAGGTGCTGCGTGCGGGCCAGGAACGGCACTGCGACATGCGCGTTGTGCCGTCCGGGGTCATTCCGGTGCTTCTCCCATAGCTCCCGGTAGCGCTCGAAGAGCGGCTTGCAGTCGGCGTGCATACCGATGAACGCGGTGTGATAGCCGTGGCGGGCGGTGAACTCGATCGACTGCAGGTTCGAGCTCGGGAACCACAGCGGCGGATAGGGCCGCTGGTAGGGCTTCACGTGCAGCTCAGCCTCGATGCCGTTGATCTTCATGGTGGGAGAGGCGCAGGCGGCGAAGAACGTTTCCAGCGTTTCGCGGTATCGCTCCCTCGATTCGTCCATTGAATGGAGACCGAAAATCTTCGACTCGATCGGCGACACCCCGCGCCCGACCCCGAGCTCAAGCCTGCCGTGCGACATCTGGTCGAGCATGCACACTTCGCTGTAGAAGCGGTAAGGATGGTACCAGGGCAGGCAGAAGGTCAGCGCGCCGGCGCGGAGCTTGCGCGTGCGCTGGAAGATCGCCGAGAGCAGCGCGCCCGGCGAGCCGTCGATCGAGAGCGGCGTGCCGTGGTGCTCGGCGATGAAAAAGCCGTGGAACCCCGCGCGGTCCGCGGCCGATGCGAGCTCGAGCTTGTGCTCGTAGACCTCGGCGGGCGGGCGTGCCGAGGCTTCGACCCAGTCGAAGATTCCAAATTGCATGGTTTCAATCGTAATACGAGGGGAACCGCTTGCTGTATCTAGTTGTCATCTATATACGCAAAGATCGGGCGCATGAATCGCACCCTCGGCAATCCCAACACTCAAGGCCCGTTCGGAAACACGTTGCTCCACTCGGCGGTCGTCAGCGGCGACATCAGCGAAGTGCACAGG
>DATBSZ010000102.1:0-23619 GCA_036559525.1 Burkholderiales bacterium | reverse complement strand
GTCGCAGGCGGACATCGCCGGCAATACGATCCGCATGAACGGCGGGAATGGCATCCAGGTCGATCGCAACTCGCAGGCTGAAATCGGCTCGAACACCATCGACCAGAACACCGGAAACGCGGTGAACGCGGCGTTCGGTGCCGGCGTCAACCTCGGTGTGGGCACCACGGCTCGGTGGCAATTGCGCGCCAATGCCTCGACGGTTGCCAACACCCGCTTCGCGCTCGGTTGTACGACCGGCGGCTACACGACCGGTAGCTTAGGCGGGCTGCTCGGCACGCTGGGTACGAAAAGCATACTCAACGGCTGCATCGACACCGTTCCCTAGTCCTTCAGCAGGAGCTGAATCAGCGAGGCGGTGCTGTCCCAGCGCTTGCCGCCGCGCGCTTCGAGCGCCGCGTAGAACTGGTCGACCAGCGCCGTCACCGGCAGGCGCGCATTGCTTTGCTTCGCCTGCGCCAGGCAGATGCCGACGTCCTTGCGCATCCACTCGATTGCGAAGCCGAAGCCCTCGGTTTTGAGCTCACTCATGGGTTTCCAGCGGTTCTCCATCTGCCAGGACTGCGCCGCGCCCTTCGAGATCACCGAAATCACTTTCTCCAGGTCGAGGTTGTTCCGCTTCGCGAAGGCGAGCCCTTCGGCGAGCGCCTGCGCCATGCCGACGATGGTGATCTGATTCACCATCTTGGTGAGCTGCCCGGCGCCCGGCCCGCCGATCAGGGCGCACATCTTGGCGTAGGTATCGAGCACCGGCTTCGCCTTGTCGAAGGTCGCCTGCTCGCCGCCGCACATGATGCCGAGCTGACCGTTCACCGCGCCGGCCTGGCCGCCCGAGACCGGCGCGTCGACAAAGCCGATCCCTTTCTCCTTGGTTTTCTGGGAGAGCTCCCTGGCCACGGTGGCCGAGGCGGTCGTATGGTCGACCAGGATCGCGCCCTTCTTCATCCCGGCGAGGACGCCGTTGTCGCCGTAGGCGACGGAGCGCACATCGTCGTCGTTGCCGACGCACATCATGACGAAATCGCAGTCCTTGGCGGCCTCGCGCGGCGTGGCGGCGTGCTTGCCGCCGTACTCCTTGGCCCATTGCTGCGCCTTCGCCGGGCTGCGGTTGTAGACGGTCACGTCGTGGCCGCCTTTCTTGAGCAGGTGGCCGGCCATGGGATAGCCCATGACGCCGAGGCCGAGGAACGCTACTTTCGCCATCGTTTTGTCTCCTAAAGGATTTTTCTCGTCGTTGACAGCCCCGGTCAACCGTCCCACAATACTGAGCGTATATACAGTATCCGGTGTTGGCCCAGCGCTAAACGTCTGCCGTAGATGCCGACAACCTAAGAAGAGGTACAGGAATATGGACGACAACAAGTCTAAGGCATTGGCCGCAGCGCTGTCGCAGATCGAGAAGCAGTACGGCAAAGGCTCGATCATGCGGATGGACGACGCGGCGATCAAGGACATCGACGTGGTGTCCACCGGCTCGCTCGGCCTGGATCTGGCGCTCGGCGTAGGCGGCCTGCCGCGCGGCCGGGTGGTCGAGATCTACGGGCCCGAGTCCTCGGGCAAGACCACGCTCACACTCCAGGTCATCGCGGAGATGCAGAAAATCGGCGGCACCGCCGCCTTCATCGACGCGGAGAACGCGCTCGACATTTCCTACGCCGCCAAGCTCGGCGTCAAGACCGCGGACCTGCTGATCTCGCAGCCCGACACCGGCGAGCAGGCGCTGGAGATCGCCGACATGCTGGTGCGCTCGGGCGCGGTCGACGTGATCGTCATCGACTCGGTGGCGGCGCTCACGCCCAAGGCCGAAATCGAGGGCGAGATGGGCGAGCCGCAGATGGGCCTGCAGGCGCGCCTGATGAGCCAGGCGCTGCGCAAGCTCACCGCGAACATCAAGCGCACCAATACGCTGGTGATCTTCATCAACCAGATCCGCATGAAGATCGGGGTTCTATTCGGCAACCCGGAGACCACCACCGGCGGCAACGCGCTCAAGTTCTACGCCTCGGTGCGCATGGACATCCGCCGCATCGGTTCGATCAAGAAGGGCGACGAGGTGATCGGCTCCGAAACCCGCGTCAAGGTCGTGAAGAACAAGGTCGCGCCGCCTTTCAAGCAGGCGGAATTCGACATCCTCTACGGCGAAGGCATCTCGCGCGAAGGCGAGGTGCTCGAGACCGGCGTCAATCTCGCGGTGCTCGAGAAATCGGGCGCCTGGTACATCTACAACGGCGACCGCCTCGGCCAGGGCAAGGACAACGCGCGCGACTTCCTCAAGGAGAACCCGGCGCTCGCGCGCGAGATCGAGGTCAAGATCCGCGAGAAGGCCGGCGTGCAGAAGGCCGCGCCGCTCGCCGCGGCGGCAGAAGAGGCAGACAGCAAAGTCGAGAAGCTGCCGACCCGCAAGCGCGGATAGGCGATGGAAACCTGGTACTGCAAGACACTCGGCGACGGCCGCGCCGCTTACGCGCCGTCGCTCAGGATCCAGCAAATGTTCTCGCCGCTGTTCGCCGCATCGGGTCAGCCGTCGAGCATGGCCGTTTTCTCGCGACACGACCGCAAGGCAAACAAGGTGACGGCGTATTTTTCGCCGCGGGCAGCCAAGCTGGCTGCCCTGTTCGATGCAAAGCCTTGCGACAAGCCGCCGAGCGATGGGATCGGGCTTCTTGTCGGGGATGCCCGCAGCTGGGAAATCTTCTTCCCCGAGAGGAAGCGCCGCGCAGCTTGAACCGGACTCGCTGAGCGAGCTCAGAGCGCGGGCGCTGCGACACCTGGCCCGCAGGGAGCATTCGCGGGACGAGCTGGCCCGCAAGCTCTCGCCCTACGCGGAATCACCCGAAGTCCTTGAAGGCCTGTTGCGCGAGTTGGAGAGCAAGAAGCAGCTCTCCGACGAGCGCTTTGCCGAAGTCCGAACGCACTGGCTCGCTCGCAAGTACGGCGCGGCCAAGATCCGCCAGGACCTGACGAGCAAAGGAATTCCGCAGGAGCTTGCCGAGCGCGCTGCGGTCGGATTGAACGAAACGGAGAAGGCCAAGGCGATTCTCGAGCGCAAGTACCGCGCGCCGGCCGCCACGCGGGAGGAGCGCGCGAAGCGTGCGCGCTTCCTTCAGGGTCGTGGTTTTTCCGGCGACGTCATCCGCCGGCTCGTGCTGCAGAGCGAAGACTAGGCTACCGCGCGGTACGGCGTCGTCTAGAAGCTCAGCCCAAGCCCGACCGCCCAGCCGGTCACGTTGTTGCCGACCTTGTAGCGGACCATGAGCCGCGAGCGCGTCACGTAGACGTCGCGGGCGCTCGAATCCAGCTCGAGGCCGCCGCCGAACGAATTCACATAGGTGAAGCCGAGCGTTCCGTCGAGATCGCCGAGGAAGCGGGTATACGCGTACTCGAGCACGTAGCGCACCGGGCGCTCGAGCGCCGTCATGCCCGTGGGTGCGCGATAGCGCGACCAGAGCGAGAGCGTTTGCGCATCAGCCTCGCCTTCCACCGCCCGCGAGCTGTCGAAGCTCTGCAGATGGATGCTGCTGTAGCGCAACTCGACGTCGATCTCGTTGCCGGGTCGGTAGCGCTCGTAGTCGAGCATGAGCGAGCCGCCGAGGCCGTAGGCATTGAGCCGGCCGTTGCTCAGGAACTCCAGGGCGGGGCTGCGCGTGGCGGGCGGCGCGGCGGTGACCATGCCCTCGCTCTCGATGCGTCCGAGGGAAAAGTTGAAGATCGGCCTCAGGACGAGGTGCGCCGCGAGCGGAAAGTCCCAGCCGACCCCGCCGGTCCCGAGCAGGCTGTCCCACTTCACGGCGACGCGGGAGGCTGGCGAATCGTCGTTCGTGGCGAAGTCCGGGTCGTAGCGACCGTACGCGAGCGTTCCCTCGAGATAGAGCCGGCGTCCTGGCAGCGTTCCGCCGCCGCTGAGGGAGGTCTGGCGAAAAAAGGGATTCCCTGCCGTCTGGTCCGTGAGGGAAAGGGAGCCGGTGGTGACATCCGGCGTGACCGCGAAGCCCATCAGCGTCAGGATGGCGTTCGCCCGCTTCTGAAGCTCGGCGTCGGTGACGGCCTGGGCCAGCGCTGCCGCCGGCGCGAGCATCCAGGCCAATGCCAGGCCAATCAGATGGCAAGACCGCCTGTCGTTTTTTGCGAACCGCATGCCGTTTTTGCTTTGAGTCCGAAGATAGCGCCGCCTGTCATCCATGACTACTGTACATACGTTCATCTACGGACAGGCTTCGGCCTGAGAGAGGAGGTGAGGGCATGGATCAGGCACAAGCATTGGCGATCGTTCGATCGCTGGCGAACGGCGTCGATCCGGAGAGCGGCGAGGTGTTCGCTGCGGACAGCAGTTACCAGCGTCCGCAGGTGGTGCGCGCGCTGTACGAGGCAGCCGCGGCGCTCGAGCGCATCGAGCGCTTCGAGCGGCGCCGCAGCCAGATGCCGCCGAAAACCGGCGAGCCGTGGAGCGAGGACGAGGACCGCAAGCTGCTCGCGGCGTTCGACGCCGGGCGCGCGCTGCAGGAGCTGGCGGCGGCGCACGAGCGCACGATGGGAGCCGTGCGGGCGAGGTTGCTCAAGTACGGGCGCATCAACGCTTAGAACTGCGGTTCCGGGGCGTCCGCGGCGCCCCGGCTTTTTGCGGTGCAGTAGAATGGTTCGGTGAAGTCGAACGCGATTCGCAACGGATTCCTCGAGTATTTCCGCTCCAAGGGGCACACCGTGGTCCCTTCGAGCTCGCTCGTGCCGGCGAACGACCCGACGCTGCTGTTCGTCAATTCCGGCATGGTGCAGTTCAAGGACGTGTTCCTCGGCCAGGACAAGCGCCCCTACAAGCGCGCGACGACCGCGCAGCGCTCGCTTCGGGCGGGCGGCAAGCACAACGACCTCGAGAACGTCGGCTACACGGCACGCCACCACACGTTCTTCGAGATGCTCGGCAACTTCTCCTTCGGCGATTACTTCAAGAAGGACGCGATCCAGTTCGCGTGGGAGCTGCTGACCAGGGTGTACAAGCTGCAGCCCGACCGGCTGTGGGCAACCGTGTACGAGACCGACGACGAGGCCTACGAGCTCTGGACGAAGATGATCGGCCTGCCGGCCGGCCGCGTCGTGCGCATCGGCGACAAGGCCGGGGGCCAGAAGTACCAGTCGGACAACTTCTGGCAGATGGCCGACACCGGCCCTTGCGGGCCGTGCAGCGAGATCTTCTACGACCACGGGCCCGGCATCGAGGGCGGTCCCCCGGGCTCGCCCGAGGCAGACGGCGACCGCTACATCGAGGTCTGGAACCTCGTGTTCATGCAGTTCAACCGCGACGAGAAGGGCGTGATGCATCCCCTTCCCAAGCCGTCGGTCGACACCGGCATGGGCCTCGAGCGCATCGCCGCGGTGCTGCAGGGCAAGCACTCTAACTACGAGATCGATCTGTTCCAGGATCTGATCAAGGCGGCCCATAGGGAGACAATCGGCTCAACGAAGCAGGGCGACTTGAAGAACCCTTCGCTCAACGTGATCGCGGACCATATCCGCGCCTGCAGCTTCCTGATCGTCGACGGCGTGATTCCGGGGAACGAGGGGCGGGGATACGTTCTTCGAAGAATCGTGAGACGAGCCATTCGCCATGGCTACAAGCTCGGGCAGAAGCAGCCGTTCTTCTTCCGCATGGTCGACGATCTCGACCGGGCGATGGGCGATGCCTATCCCGAATTGAGAAAGGCCAAGGGCCGTGTCGCTGAGGTGCTGAAGCAGGAGGAGGAGCGCTTCGCCGAGACGCTGGAAAACGGCATGACGGTGCTCGAGTCGGCGCTCGCCTCGGGCGAGAAGCTGCTCGACGGCGAGACCGTGTTCCGCCTCTACGACACGTTCGGCTTCCCGGTGGACCTCACGGCGGACATCGCGCGCGAGCGCGGGGTGCGCATCGACATGGCGGGCTTCGAGGCCGCGATGGACCAGCAGCGCGAACGGGCGCGGGCAGCGTCGAAGTTTTCCGCGGCATCCACCCTCGAGTACCAGGGAGGGAAGACCGAGTTCCACGGCTACGACACGCTTGCGCTTCCGGCCAAGGTCGTCGCGCTCTACCGGGAAGGCGCGCAGGCGCAGGCGCTGAAAAGCGGCGATTCCGGCACGGTGGTGCTCGACCGCACGCCGTTCTATGCCGAGGCCGGCGGCCAGGTCGGCGACCGGGGCGAGCTGGTCGGCACCGGCGGCACCTTCGAGGTCGCCGATACCCAGAAGATCCAGGCCGACGTGTACGGACACCAGGGCACGCTCAAGACCGGCACGCTGAAGGTGGGCGACAAGGTCGAGGCGCGCGTGAATACGACGCTGCGCGCGAGCACCATGCGCAATCACTCCGTTACGCACCTGATGCACAAGGCGCTGCGCGAGGTGCTGGGGTCGCACGTGCAGCAGAAGGGCTCGCTCGTGGACGCCGACAAGACGCGCTTCGACTTCTCCCACGACAAGCCGGTGACCGACCAGCAGATCCGCGAAGTCGAGCTGCGAGTGAATACCGAGATCATGCAAAACGCGCCGACGCGCGCCCAGGTCATGCCGATCGAGGAAGCCAAGAAGTCGGGCGCGATGATGCTGTTCGGCGAAAAGTACGGCGACGAGGTGCGCGTTCTGGAGATCGGCAGCTCGCGCGAATTCTGCGGCGGCACGCATGTCGGTCGCACCGGCGACATCGGCGTATTCAAGATCACTTCGGAAGGCGGCGTGGCCGCCGGCATCCGCCGCGTCGAGGCGACGACCGGCGCGAACGCGCTCGCGCTGATGAATCGCCAGCTCGAGGAATTCCACGAAGTCGCGAGGGAATTGCGCGCGCAGCCGGGCGCCGGGATGGTCGAAAAAGCCGTGAAAAGCCTGCTCGACGAGAAAAAGGCGCTCGAAAAGGAGCTGGCGCGGGCGCGCTCGAAGCTGGCGATGGGGCAGGGCACGGACCTCGCGTCGCAGGCGGTGGACGTAAAGGGCAAGGACGGGGCGGCAACGCGGGTGCTGGTGGCCACGCTCGACGGCGCCGATGCGAAGACGCTCCGCGAGACCATGGACAAGCTGAAGGATCGCCTCAAGTCCGCAGCCATCGTGCTCGGCGCCGTGAACGACGGCAAGGTGGCGCTCATCGCCGGCGTCACGGACGACCTGACCGGGAAGCTCAAGGCGGGCGAGCTTGTCAACTACGTAGCACAGCAGGTGGGCGGCAAGGGCGGCGGCCGGCCGGACATGGCGCAGGCCGGCGGCACCGAGCCGGCGAAGCTGCCGGTAGCGCTGCAATCCGTAAAATCCTGGGTGGAGCAACGCGTATGAAAAGGCTGTTTGTCGCAGGATTGTTCGCACTTCCGCTGGCGGTTTCGGCGCACCACGGCTGGAGCGAGTACGACACCTCGAACGCGCTCAAGTTGACCGGCAAGATCGTCGAGTCGGGCTATGAGCACCCGCACGGCCACATCCGCTTCGAGGCCAAGGGAGAAGGGGCCACGGCAGGCAAGACCTGGACCGTGACGCTCGCGCCGCCGTCGCGCATGGAGAACCGCGGGCTGCCGAAGGAATGGCTCAAGGCGGGCGCCGCGGCGACCGTCGAGGGCTATCCCAACCGCAACAAGCCCGAAGAGATGCGGGCCGAGCGCATCACGATCAATGGCAAAACCATAGAGTTGCGATGAGCCCGGCGCCGGGCGGCGCTCTGGGCGCGCTCGAGGCTTCCGGCCTCGGGCAGGCGATGCGGCAGTGGCTGTGGCTCTACCCGAGCGTGGAGACGATTCACATCGTCGGGATCGGGCTCCTGTTCGGCTCGATCGCGGTGCTGGACGTGCGGCTGCTGGGCTTTTCCCGGCACATGTCCGCGAGAACCTTGGCGAAGCACGTGTTGCCTTGGACCCTCTGCAGCTTCCTGCTGATCATCCCGAGCGGCCTCTTGATGTTCACCGCGCACGCCACCGAGTTCATCGACAGCGAGGTCTTCATCCTCAAGATGGGCCTGATCATGGCCGCCGCGCTGAACGCGGCGCTCTTCCACACCATCACCTTCCGCACTGCGGACGTGTGGGACTCGGAGGAGATGCGCAAGCTCCCGCCGCCGCCGTCGGCGCGCCTCGCCGGGGCGCTGTCGCTGCTGCTCTGGATCTCGGTAATCGCCTGCGGGCGGTTGCTCGCGTACTTCTAGCTAAAAGCCGATCCGCTGCTTCTTCGAGCGTCCGTCCTGGATGTCGTCCGGGCCGAGCTCGGTGCGTCCCGCGAGCTTGGCAGTGCCGAACGCGGCGTGCAGCGCGCGGCGCATGTCGCGCGGCGGCAGCGAGGCGAGCCTTTCCAGCAGCGACGCCGCGGGCGCCTCGGGGAACTGGCGCCCCCAGTCGTGCGAGCCGCGGATCTCCTGGTAGATGGTGGACGCGATGCGCGCCGAGCCCTCGGCGTCGGGGGCCTCGATCTCGTACACCGCGAGGCGGTCGAGCAGCGGCTCGGGGATGCGCGCCGCGTCGTTGGCGGTGGCGAGCCACACCGCGCCCGAGGCGTCGATCGGCAGCTCGACGAACTCGTCGATGAAGCGCGTCGCGGTCTGCACCTCGAGCAGCTCGTAGAGCGCGCCGAGCGGGTCGTACTGGCCGTCGCCGCTCGCCTTGTCCAGCTCGTCGACCACGATCACCGGGTTGGCGTAGTCGCCGTTCAGGAAAGTATCGAACACCTTCCCCGGCTTGGCGTTCTTCCACTGCGACGAAGCGCCCGACAGCACCCAGCCGGCGGTGAGCGAGCTCATCGGCACGAAGCCGAACCCGGTGCCGAGCAGGGCGGCCACCTTGCGCGCGAAGTGCGTCTTGCCGATGCCGGGGTCGCCGAGCAGCAGCATCGGCGGCAGCTCGACCGAGTCGTTCGAGTCGATGCACAGGGCGAGATGCTTGCGGATGTCTTCCAGCACCTCGGTGAAGTTCGGCAGCTCGCCGAACAGGCGCTCCATCTCCGGCAGCGCCGAGGGCTTGACGGTGAAGCGCTGCCCGCCGAGGCGCATCATCTTCTCGTAGAGCGCGCGCAGCGCTTCGTTCGCGGTGGGCGAAAGCTCCTGCAGCGCTTTCTCGACCGACGAGACGTCGTAGACGTCCTTGAAGCCCGCGATGGGGATAGCCACGTTAGCCGACATTTATCGCCTGCCTTTCTTGATCGCTTGCCGGTGGGAAAACGCTAGCATGATGCTTTCCGCCTAGCAAACGCCTTGCCTGGCAGCCCTCTGTGTAGAGTGCCAATCACGTACAGTCGATCCATGACTACAACAACGCATCGGGACTTCAAAAGTTTCGGCGACGGCTACCTTCCCGGCCTGGTGGGTGTGGAAATTGTCACGGTGTCGCGCGAGCTGGTGGAGAGCCGTTTGGCGGTGCGCCGCGAGGTGATGGCGCCGAACGGCTTCCTCCATGCGGCGTCGGTGATTGCCCTCGCCGACACGAGCTGCGGCTACGGCTGCGTCGCCGCGCTGCCCGAAGGCGCGAAAGGATTCACCACGGTGGAGCTGAAGAGCAACTTTCTCGGCACCGCGCGCGACGGCACCATCGCTTGCCGGGCGACCCCGGTGCACCTGGGCCGCACCACCCAGGTCTGGGACGCCGTGATCACCCATGAGGCCACCGGCGCGAAGATCGCGCTTTTCCGGTGCACGCAGATGGTGTTGTGGCCCAAGTAGACAGTGCATGCGCTTTCATGTTTGAATCCCGCTCGATGATGCACCGGTTCTTCTTCGGCTTCTTCTTTTACTTCCCCTGCCAACTGGCGGAAGGGACCGGCTAGCACTCACCACCGAATCCAACCAAAAACCGCCAGTGCCCAAAGCCTGGCGGTTTTTTTTTGCCCGAGGCGTTCATGACCGAGCCCATCAACGACAAGACATCACTGACCGACGACGAGCGCATCGACAACATCGTTCCGCTGCCGCCGCCGGAGCACCTGATCCGCTTCTTCCCGATCCAGGGGACCGCCGTCGAATCGCAGATCGCCGAGACGCGCGCCCGGCTGCGCCAGATCCTGCACGGCCGCTCCGACCGGCTGCTGGTCGTGATCGGGCCGTGCTCGATCCACGACCCGGCTGCCGCTTTGGAATATGCAAGAAAATTGAGTGGAGAGAGGAAACGGCTGAGCGGCGAGCTCGAGATCCTGATGCGCGTGTACTTCGAGAAGCCGCGCACCACGGTGGGCTGGAAGGGGCTGATCAACGACCCGTACCTCAACGGGAGCTTCCGCATCAACGAGGGCCTGCGCATCGCGCGCGATCTCCTGGTGCGCATCAATTACGCCGGCGTGCCGGCGGGCTGCGAGTTTCTGGACGTCATCTCGCCGCAGTACATCGGCGACCTGGTGTCGTGGGGCGCGATCGGCGCGCGCACCACCGAGAGCCAGGTGCACCGCGAGCTCGCCTCGGGGCTGTCGGCGCCGGTCGGGTTCAAGAACGGCACCGACGGCAACGTCAGGATCGCGGTCGACGCGCTGCTCGCAGCGCGCCAGAAACACCACTTCCTCTCGGTGCACAAGAGCGGGCAGGTGGCGATCGTGGAGACGCGCGGCAACGACGATTGCCACATCATCCTGCGCGGCGGAAAGGCGCCGAACTACGACGCCGCGGCGGTGCAGGCGGCGTGCACCGAGCTCGCCCGCGCCAAGCTGCCCGAGCGCCTGATGATCGACTGCTCGCACGCGAACGCCGCGAAGGACTATCGCCGCCAGGCCGCGGTCGCCGCCGACATCGCCGGGCAGATCGCCGGCGGCGAGCGGCGCATCGTCGGCGTGATGGTGGAATCGCACCTGGTCGAGGGACGGCAGGACCTCGAGCCGGGCCGGGCGCTCACGTTCGGACAAAGTATTACAGATGCCTGCCTCGGCTGGGACGATTCGGTAAGACTGCTGGAGGAAATGGCCCACGCCGTGGCCGAGCGGCGTAAGCGCCAGCGGTAGGGTTTCGGCATAATCGGGCGCGAGCCGCCCGCTCATGCCCGAACGCCCGCAACAGCTTTCGCACCTCGAGTACCTCGGCGACGCCACCAAGTTCGCCGGGCAAATGCATGCGCTGATCCCGAAATGCGCGCTGCTGGAGAACTTCTCCGCGGCCGAGGTGCAGCTCCTCGCGCACTTCATGGACGTCTACCGCGCCGAGGCGACCAGGGAGATCATCCGCGAGGGCGACGGTGGCGACTTCTTGCTGATGGTGCTCGAAGGCACGGTCGAAGTGCACAAGCGCGACCGCTGGAACACCCAGCAGCTTCTCGCCTCGGTCGACGCCGGGCGCACGCTCGGCGAGATGTCGATGATCGACGGCGAGCCGCGCTTCGCCACTTGCATCGCCGCCGCGCCCTCGGTGATCGCGGTGCTCCATCGCGAGAGCCTGGCGCGCATCATCGTCGAGCAGCCGCTGCTCGGCGCCAAGATCCTGATGGAGCTCGTGCTCATGCTGTCGCAGCGGCTGCGCGCCACCAGCCAGCGGCTCCTCGGGCTGCTCGACGAGCAGTCCCAAGGCGCGGCGGGGATTTTGTAGGCGGCTTGAGCCGAGCCCGGCTTCTCGTTGTCGGCGTTTTCATCCTCGCCGCCGTCGTCTTTTTCGCCGCCGGCGGCCAGCGCTACTTCAGCTTCGAGAACCTCAAGGCGCAGCAGGCCGCGCTCGAGGCCTGGCGCGACGCGTATCCGTGGCAGAGCGGGCTCGTCTTTTTCGCCGTCTACGTGGCGTTTACTTCGCTTTCGCTCCCGGCGGCGTCGCTGCTCACGCTCCTCGCCGGGGCGATCTTCGGCCTGGGCTGGGGGGTGCTGATAGTGTCTTTCGCCTCGGCGGTCGGCGCCACCCTCGCGATGCTCGCCGCGCGCTTCGTGCTGCGCGACTGGGTGCAGGAGCGTTTTCGCGCGCAGCTCCAGGGCGTGAACCGCGGCGTGGAGAAGGAAGGCGCGTTCTACCTTTTCACGCTGCGTCTCATTCCGGCGGTGCCGTTCTTCCTCATCAATCTCGCGATGGGGCTGACGCCGATCCGCGTATGGACGTACTACTGGGTGAGCCAGGTGGCGATGTTCCCGGCCACGGTGCTCTACGTGAACGCAGGCACGCAGCTCGCGCGCCTTGACTCGCTGCGGGGCATCTTCTCCTGGCAGCTGATCGGCGCGTTCGTGCTGCTCGGCTTGTTTCCGCTGGCGGCGAAGAGGGTCGTGGATTTCGTAAGCGCGCGCCGGGTCTACGCGCGCTGGAGGAAGCCGCGCAGGTTCGACCGCAACCTGGTGGTCGTCGGCGCCGGCTCCGCCGGCCTGGTCGCCGCCTATATCGCGGCCGCCGTGCGTGCCAAGGTCACGCTGGTGGAGAAGCACCGCATGGGCGGGGACTGCCTGAACACCGGCTGCGTTCCTTCCAAGGCGCTCATCAAGACGGCCAAGGTCTTGTCTCAGATAAGAAGAGCCAAGGACTTTGGCTTGAAAAGCGCAACGGCGGAGTTCGACTTTGCCGAGGTGATGGAGCGCGTGCAGCGCGTCATTCGCACGATCGAGCCGCACGATTCAGTGGAGCGCT
Source organism: Burkholderiales bacterium (assembly GCA_036559525.1). GTDB lineage: Bacteria > Pseudomonadota > Gammaproteobacteria > Burkholderiales > SG8-39 > SCGC-AG-212-J23. Next base: position 11,126 of record DATBSZ010000102.1, on the reverse strand, counting down.
ACACGCAGCTCGGCGTGGAGTGCATCAAGGGCGACGCGAGGATCACCACGCCGTGGACCGTGGAAGTCAACGGCAAGACGCTCACGACCCGCGCCATCGTGATCGCCGCGGGCGCGGAGCCTTTCATCCCGCCGATCCCGGGAATCGACACGGTGGAGTGCCTCACCTCCGACACGGTCTGGGGGCTGCGCAAGCTGCCGCCGCGGCTCCTGGTGCTGGGCGGCGGGCCGATCGGCTCGGAGCTCGCGCAGGCGTTCGCGCGCCTGGGCTCGAAGGTGACGCAGGTCGAGATGTTCGAGCGCATCCTGCCGCGCGAGGACCCGGAGTTCTCGCACATGGTCGCCGCGCGCATGCGCGAAGACGGCGTGGACGTGCGTGTCGGCCACAAGGCCGTTCGGTTCACCGGCACGAATCTCCTGCTCTGCGAGCACCAGGGCCGCGAGGTGCGCATCGAGTTCGACGCGCTGCTCTGCGCCGTGGGCCGTGTCGCGCGAACCAAGGGTTATGGGCTGGAGGAGCTCGGCATCCCGGTGACGAAGGCGCGCACGGTGGAGACCAACGAGTTCCTGCAGACGGCCTATCCGAACATCTACGCCTGCGGCGACGTCGCCGGCCCCTACCAGTTCACCCATACCGCCGCGCACCAGGCGTGGTACGCGTCGGTCAACGCGCTCTTCGGCGGGCTGAAGAAATTCCGCGCCGACTACTCGGTGATCCCGTGGGCTACGTTCACCGATCCCGAGGTGGCGCGCGTCGGGCTGAACGAGACCGAGGCGAAAGAGCGCGCCATTCCCTACGAGGTGTCGGTGTACGGCATCGACGATCTCGACCGCGCGATCGCCGACGAGGCCGCGCACGGCAAGGTCAAGGTGCTCACCGTGCCGGGCAAGGACCGCATCCTCGGCGCTACCATCGCCGGCGAGCACGCCGGCGACCTGATTCTCGAGTTCGTCGCCGCGATGCGCCACGGCTTCGGCCTGAACAAGATCCTCGGCACGATCCACATCTATCCGACTTTCGGCGAGGCGAACAAGTACGCCGCCGGTGTCTGGAAGAAGGCGCATGCGCCGCAGGGCCTGCTCGCCCGGCTGGAAAAGCTGCACACGTGGATGCGGGGGTGAGGTGGGTTTTCCTCGTCGTGCTTGCGCTCGCACCGCCGGCGCCGGCGTTTGACCATTCGCACCCGGGCTGGAATGCGCTGCTCAAGAAGCACGTCGTGGTTCTCGACGGCGGCAAGGCCTCGCGGCTGAACTACGCCGCCATTGCCCAGGAGCGCGCCGCATTGCAGGGATACCTGGAAGGGCTGTCGCGCGTAGGCGAGGCCGAGTTCCAGGGCTGGTCGCGGCCCGAGCAGATGGGCTTCCTCATCAACGCCTACAACGCGCACGCGGTCGAGAAGGTGCTCACCCGCTACCCGAACCTCAAGTCGATCTGGGATTTCGGCCGGTTCTTCGCCAATCCGTTCCGCGACCCGTTCTTCTCGCTGTTCGGCGCGCGCATGAGCCTGGATACGATCGAGCACGAGATCCTGAGGAAGAAATATCCCGATCCCCGCATCCACTACGCGGTCAACTGCGCCTCGATCGGCTGCCCGATGCTGCGCGAGGAGGCGTACGCTGGAGCGCATTTGGAAAAGCAACTGGAGGAACAGGCGGAGCGCTTTCTGTCCGACCGCACGCGAAACCGGCTGCGCGACGGCCGGCTCGAAGTGTCGAAGATCTTCGACTGGTTCAAGGAGGACTTCGAGCCGCGCGACAAATATTTCCAGCGCTATGCAGGCGTATTGGGTTTGCCGCCGGGCGCCAGCCCGCCGCTCGTCTTCCTGGACTACGATTGGTCGCTCAACGACTCTCGGTCGTCATCCCCGCGCTGAACGAGGCGCGCGGCATCCGCGCCGCGCTCGAGGCGCTTGCCCCGCTGCGCGCTCGCGGCCACGAGGTGATCGTCGCCGACGGCGGTAGCGTCGACGGCACGGTCGAGCTCGCGGCGGGCCTGTGCGACCGGGTATTGAACGCACCGCGCGGCCGAGCCGTGCAGATGAACGCCGGAGCGCACGCCGCCACCGGGTTTGCGCTTGTGTTCCTGCATGCCGATACGAGGCTCCCTGCCCAGGCCGATGATCTGGTGCTGGAGTCATTGAAAAAGCACCTCTGGGGCAGGTTCGATGCAAAGATCGACGGCCGCCATCCGCTGCTGAAAATCGTCGGCTGCGCCATGAGCCTGCGCTCGCGGCTGACGGGCATCGCCACCGGCGACCAGGCGATCTTCGTGCGGCGCGAGGCTTTTCCCGGCTTCCCCGAGATCGCGCTGATGGAAGACGTCGCCTTCTGCAAGCGCATGAAGCGCGGCGGGCCGCCCGCCTGCCTGCGCGCGAAGGTGCTCACCTCGGGGCGGCGCTGGGAGTCGCGCGGCGTGCTGCGCACGATCGTCCTGATGTGGAGCTTGCGGCTGCTCTATTTCCTCGGTGCGCCTCCGGAGCGTTTGATTCGTTTCTACAAGCAATGATCATCGTGTTCGCGCGCGCACCGGTGCCGGGAGAGGCGAAGACGCGCCTCATCCCGAAGCTCGGCGCCTGGCGCACGGCGCGGCTGCATGAGCGCCTGACGCTGCATGCCCTGCGCACCGCCAGGCTTGCAAGCGGGCGAGTGGAGCTTCACGGCACGCGCCGGCATTCGTTTTTCAGGCGCCTCGGCGTCGCCTTCCGCCTGCAGCGCGGCCGCGGCCTCGGCGAGCGCATGGTGCACGCGCTTTCCAAAGCACGACGCCCGGCGATCCTCATCGGCACCGATTGCCCGGTTCTGACCTCCGCGGACCTGCGCCGCGCGGCGCGCTGGCTGCGCGGCGGCTGCGACGCCGTGCTCGCCCCGGCGGAGGATGGGGGTTACGCGCTGATCGGCCTGCGCCGCGCCCGGAAGGAATTCTTTGAGGGCATCCTCTGGGGCGGCCCGCAGGTCTATGCGGACACCGTGAAGCGACTGGCCGGCTATCGCTGGCGCGCGCTGCGCCGGGTCTGGGACCTCGACCGGCCCGAGGACCTGGAGCGCTTCAGATCGCTCCGCTTGACTTCAGGGTTTCGGCGACCCGCTCTGCGATGAGGCGATAGCCGCGTGCGTTGGGGTGGATCGGATCGGCCTTGAGGCTCGCGTCCTTCAGCACCTGGCCGATGATCCCTCCTTCGTAGGGCAGGCGGAATTCCTTCGCAATGCCGGCGTAGAACGCCGGCGGCGACACGGTGAAGCCCGGCTCGGGGGTGCCGATGAGTAGCACCGAGATGCCGCGGCTACGCGCGAGCTGCACCATCTCTCGTACATTGCGTTCCGCCTGCTGGTTGCCGAGCCGCCGCAGGAAGTCGTTGCCGCCGATGCAGAGCAGCAGGAGCCGCGGCGCGTGCTCGTCGAGCGCGGCGGGCAGGCGGGCGAGCGCCTGCGCCGTGACCTCCCCGGGCACGCCGGCGCGCACCACGCGCCGGCCGATCAAGGCTTCGAGCTGCGCCGGATAGCTCTCGTCCTCGTTCGCGCCGGTGCCGAAGGTAAGGCTGTCGCCGAACGCGAGCACCACCGCGTCGCTCGGCAGGCGCTCCAGTTTGGGGCGCTGGCTGCAGCCGAAAATGAGCACGAGGACGACGGCCCAGCGCAAGGCTTGCATTTCGGCTCGAAATGCTACACTTTGCCGCAGACCGCGAAAGCGGCGGAGGAGAGGGGATGAAGACCAAGATCAAGGGTCCAAAGGACTTCTGGGCCGGGCTGATGTTCATCGGCGTCGGCGTGTTCTTTCTGATCTGGGCGCTGGCCCATTACCAGATGGGAACCGCGGTGCGCATGGGGCCGGCGTACTTCCCCGCCATGCTCGGCGGCCTGCTCGCGTTCCTCGGTGTGCTCGTCCTGCTGGAATCGTTCGTGATGCGCGGGGGCGAGCTCAAGCTGCCTTTCAATATCGTCGATATGGTGGTCGCGCTCGCCATCTTCGCCGCCGTGATGTACCTCGGCAAGCTGCTCGCCTTCTCGATGGACTTCGCGATTCTCGGCGCGACCGCGATCGTGTCGGTGCTGACGATCCGGTACCGGCCGAACGCCAAGGCGCTGGTGCTGATCAGCGCCGCCTGCGTGGTGTACGGCTACCTGATGAAGCCTCTCGGCCTGGTGCTCGCCACCGCCGCGCTGGTGTTCATCGGCGCGTACGGCGGTCACGAGTTCAAGTGGAAGGAAGTGACGATCCTGTTCCTCGTGCTGATCGTGTTCTCGATCCTGGTGTTCGTGAAAGGCCTGACGCTGCCGTTCCCGGTGTGCCCGGCCTTCATGGAAACCTGCCCGATCCGCTAGGGGGACGGCGATGATGGAAGTCCTCAACAACCTGATCCTCGGGTTCGGCGTCGCGATCTCGCCGATCAACCTGCTCTACGCCCTGATCGGCGTGATGCTCGGCACGCTGATCGGCGTGCTGCCCGGCATCGGCCCGGTGGCGACCATCGCCATGCTGCTGCCGATCACCTTCAACCTGAACCCGATCGCGGCGCTGATCATGCTCGCCGGGATCTACTACGGCGCGCAGTACGGCGGCTCCACCACCGCGATTCTCGTCAACCTGCCGGGCGAATCGGCTTCGGTGGTCACCTGCCTGGACGGCTACCAGATGGCGCGCCAGGGGCGCGCCGGGCCGGCGCTCGCCGTCGCGGCGTGCGGCTCGTTCTTCGCCGGCTGCGTCGCCACGCTGATCATCGCCGTCGCCGCGCCGCCGCTCGCCGAAGTGGCGCTCAAATTTGGCCCGGCGGAGTACTTCTCGCTGATGGTGCTGGGTCTCGTCGCGGCCACGGTGCTCGCGCACGGCTCGCTCATCAAGGCGATCGCCATGGTGGTGTTCGGGCTGCTGCTCGGGATTATCGGCACCGACGTCAATTCCGGCGTGCTGCGCTTCACCTTCGACGTGCCGGAGCTCTCCGACGGCATCGGCTTCGTAGTGGTGGCGATGGGCATGTTCGGCACCGCCGAGATCATCGCCAACCTCGAGCAGGGCGAGCACCGCGAAGTCTTCACCTCGAAGGTCGGGCGCCTGATGCCGACGCGCGAAGACATCCGGCGCGCCATCCCCGCGGTGCTGCGCGGCACCGCGCTCGGCTCGTTCCTCGGCATCCTGCCCGGCGGCGGCGCGCTGCTCTCCTCGTTCGGCGCGTATACGGTCGAGAAGAAGCTCTCCAAGCACCCCGAGCAGTTCGGCAAAGGCGCGATCGAGGGCGTCGCCGGCCCCGAAGCCGCCAACAACGCCGGCGCGCAGACTTCCTTTATCCCGATGCTCACGCTCGGCATCCCGGGCAACGCGGTGATGGCGCTGATGATCGGCGCGCTGATGATCCAGGGCATCGCGCCCGGACCGCAGGTGATGAACGAGAAGCCGCAGCTCTTCTGGGGGCTGATCGCCTCGATGTGGGTCGGCAACGCGTTCCTCGTGATCCTCAACCTGCCGCTGATCGGCATGTGGATCAAGCTCCTGACCGTGCCCTACCGCTACCTCTACCCCGCGATCCTGGTATTCATGTCGATCGGCGTCTTCAGCCTGTCGAACAACCCGTTCGACGTGCTGATCATGGCGATCTTCGGCGTGCTGGGCTACATCTGCGTCAAGCTCGAGTGCGAGCCGGCGCCGATGATTCTCGGCTTCATCCTCGGCCCGCTGATGGAGGAGAACCTGCGGCGCGCGATGCTGCTCTCGCGCGGCGATCCCACGACCTTCGTCACCAAGCCGATCAGCGCCGGCTTCATCATCGCGTCGGTGATCCTGCTGGTGATCGTGGCGCTGCCGGCCATCCGCAAAAAGCGCGACGAGGCCTTCGTCGAACAGAAGACCTGAAGTTAGCGCGGCTTCTGGCGCTTCTTAGATCGCGGCGACGGTCTGGATCTCGATCAGGAATTGCTCCTGGACGAGGCGGTCGATGATGAGCAGCGTGTTCGGCGGGTACTTTCCGTCGGGGAACATTTTCGGGTAGTTCTGCTCCCGCCAGCGGTAGAACCTGGCGATGTCCTGCGAATGAACGAGATACGTGGTGAACTGCACCACGTTCTTCCAGCCGCCCCCCGCGGACTGCAGCGCCTTCTCGATCTGCGCATAGACGGCCGAGCATTGCGCCTCGAAGCTGTCGCCTGGCGCGAGCATGCCGGCGATGTAGAGCGTCTCGCCGCCCTTGACGCGCGCGACGTGGGAGTAGGGGCCGACGGGCTTGCCGAGGGCGTCGACGTTGTAGATCTTGATCTCAGGCACGGCGGCGCGTGGCGAGCTGCTTCTTCACGGCGGCTGCGAGCTCGGCGGACCTCACCGGCTTGACGAGGTAGGCGTTGGCGCCGGCCGCCAGGCAGCGCTCGATGGTCTTCTTCTCGGAGAACACCGACACCATGATGACCGGCGTGGTGGCGTTCGGCACCGAGCGGCGCACGCCGTAGAGCACGCCGAAGCCGCCGACGCCGGGCATCATCAGGTCGAGGAGGATGGCGTCAAAGGGCTGCTTCTCGGCGAGGCGCAGCGCCTGCTCGCTGGTGCCGGCAAGCTGCACGTCGACCGGCAGCTCCTGCGAGAGCATCCCCGCCAGCACGAGCCGCATCGATTCCTCGTCGTCGACGATCAGTACCCGGTAGCGGGTCGCCGTTTCCTCGCGTGGCATCACCAGTACTTTACACAAGGCCCCATGTAGAGCACCGGCCCGGTCGGCTGTCCGGTGGGTGAGCCGCCTTGCGGCTCGAGGCTCACCGCCAGCGCCGGAACGTCGCCGAGCGACTGGTCGGCTGCCGCGGCCAGCCTAAGTATGGCTTTTTGGTCAGAAACCAATCCCAACGACCGCGGCTGCGCGCCGCGAGGCAGCGCCCACAGCTCGAGGCTGCGGCCTGCGACGTGGATCGCCGGGTCGAGGGTATTGACGCGCAGCACCATTTCGCCCCGCTCCGCGGTCGCGACCAGCACCGGATGATTGGTCTTCGGATCGCTCAGCACCGCGATGTACGAAGGGGAGATCCCCGCGCGCTGCGGCGGCAGCAGCACGGCCACCGCGAGCAGCGCCGCCGCGGCGCCGCTCGCGACGAGGCCGAGGGTTTTCCAGAACGAGAACGGCTTTCTTGCGTTCTCCAGTCGATTTTCAATCCCTTGCCACAGGCGTGGCGGCGGCGCCACGGGGGGGATGGCCTCGGCCATCGGCACAAGGCGCGCCTCCCAGGCCGCTACCTCGCGCGCCAGCTCGGCGTCGTCGCGCAGCCAGCGTCGCAGCCGCTCGCGCGCGCGGCCGCGCAGCGTGCCGAGCGCGTACTCGGCGGCGAGGCGCTCGCGCAGCTCGGGCTTATCCCTGTAGTTCAAGGCAATTCCTCAGGCGGGCGAGCCCGCGGCGCACCCAGGTCTTCACCGTGCCGAGCGGCTCGCGCAGGTGGCTCGCGAGCTCGGCGTGCGACAGGCCGTCGAAGAACGCGAGGGCGATCGCCTGGCGCTGCTTGGCGTCCAGGCCGCGCAGGCAGCGGGCGAGGGCGGCGGTATCGCGGCCGCGCTCGAGCTCGGCCAGCGGCCCCGGGTTATCGCTCTCCAGCGCTTCGAGCTGCTCGTCGTCGAGCGGCTGCGGGTTGGGCCGGCGCAGCCAGTCGAGGCAGCGGTTGCGCACGATGCTCGTCATCCAGGTCATCGGCGCGGCGCGGCTCGCGCTGTACTCCGTCGCGTGGCGCCACACGCTGACGTAGCATTCCTGCAGCACTTCCTCGGCCCAGTCTTCACGTCTCAATATACGCAGGGCGACCCCGAACAGTTTCGGTGCCGTCGCGTCATAAAGTGCGCGGAACGCGCCGCGGTCGCCCAGCGCGCTGCGGGCAAGGAGGCCTTCTAGCGCTTGCGCTGGTGGCGCCACTGTACGTCGCCCACCCCGGCCGCCCTGTTGAGCACGCGGCCGGTTACGAACAGCAGATCGGAAAGCCGGTTAAGGTATTGGCGCGCGGGCTCGCTTACAGGGTCCTTGCGTGCGAGGGCGACCACGCGGCGCTCGGCGCGCCGGCACACGGTGCGCGCGAGATGCGCCGCCGCCGCCGCGCGGCTGCCGCCGGGCAGGATGAATTCCTTGAGGGGTTCCAGCCCCTCGTTCCACGAGGCCAGGGACTCGTCGAGAAACGCGACCCGCTCGGGTTTCAGGAGCGAGTGGCCCGGAATACTCAGCTCGCCGCCGAGATCCAGCAGGTCCTGCTGCACCTCGCCGAGCGCGGCGCGGATGTCGGCCGGCACCTCCTCGGCGAGGACGAGTCCCAGGGCGCTGTTCAACTCGTCGATGTCGCCGAGCGCGGCTACGCGCGGGTGGTCTTTCGGCACCCGGGTGCCGTCGCCCAGGCCGGTCTCGCCGGCGTCGCCGGTGCGGGTGGCGATTTTCGATAGCCGATGGCCCATAGGGTTCAGTCCACGGTTTTCTTCACTTGGCTCTCGATGCTGCCTCGCGCCAGCGCGGTCCTGATGCGCTCGCCTGTTTGCACGTATTTCGAATCCTTCATGACTTCTCCGGCCGCGTTGTAGGTGATGCTGTAGCCGCGCGCGAGCACCGCGGTTGGATCCAGGCTCGCAAGGCTGGCCTGCAGCCGCTCCACATGGGTGGAGCAGCGGTGCACTTTGTGAGTGAAGGAAAAGGCCAGGCGCGCTTTGAGCTGGGTCACGAGGCTCTGATACGAGCGCAACCGCTCGGCTGGATGCACCAGGCGCCGCGCGCAGGAATCGACGGCCTGCGCCGCGTAGCGAAATCTCCGCTCCATCTCGCGGCTCAGGCAGCGAATGCCGCGGATCAGCCTGGCGGCGAGCTCCGCGCGCGCGGGGCTGACGAGCTCGGCGGCGGCCGTCGGGGTCGGCGCGCGCCGGTCGGCGGCGAAATCGGCGATGGTGAAGTCGGTTTCGTGGCCGATGCCCGCTACGACCGGGATGCGCGACGCTCGGATGGCGCGCGCGACGGCCTCTTCGTTGAACGGCCAAAGGTCCTCGATCGAGCCGCCGCCGCGCACGAGCAGCAGTACGTCGCACTCGGCGCGGCGGCTCGCGCGGGCGAGCATCGCCGCTATGCGCTCCGCCGCGCTCTCGCCCTGGACCGGGACCGGATAGACGATCACTTCGATTGCGGGGTTGCGGCGCTCTAGGGTGGTCAGAACGTCGCGCAGCGCTGCTGCCGCCAAAGACGTTACGACCCCTATCCTGCGGGGAAATGCCGGTGGTTCGCGTTTCAAAGCCGGATCAAACAGGCCCTCGGCGCCGAGCTTTTCCTTCAGCCGCAGGAAGCGCTCGTGGAGCGGCCCGAGGCCGGCACGGCGCATGCCTTCCACGGTGAGCTGAAAGCGCCCGCGCGGCTCGTACAGCGTCGGCAGGGCGCGCACCTCGACCTGCATGCCGTCGCGCGGCTCCCAGTCGAGGGCCGCCGTGCGGCTGCGGAACATGACGCAATCGACCTGCGCGGCACCGTCCTTCAGAGTGAAATAGCAGTGGCCCGAGGGCGCGCGCGAGAGGTTGGAGAGCTCCCCGCGCACCCAGGCGAGCGGAAAGCGCCGCTCGAGCGTGTCGCGCACGCTGCGCAGCAACTCCGCCACCGACAGGATGCGTAAGGCGGAAACGACAGCGGGCCCGGGAATATCGTTCTGCATCGGTGTCAAGAGTGCGAGCGAGCCTACACTAATCCACATTCGCGGCCGAGCGCCGCCGGGCGGCGACAGAAGCGCTCGCGGACCCCGATTCTTTTGCGTAACGGGTTGTCGGGCTTGCGAAAAATCCTGCTCAAATTTTGATCGCCACCGTCTTTACCGGGCCCGCAACGGGCTTGTGACAGTCCGTACATCGACAATCCACAAACTTATCCACAGGTTTTTGTGGATATCGCAAATTGCACTACGCGTTGCGCTGGCGCGACGCTCCTGCGGTGCCACGGGCGGCGGATTTGCTGCGCTGCGGAACTTGCTGCGCGCCGACCCTTTGGCTTACAGTCAGTAGCCGTAGCAACCAAAATAACGATAAGGAAACGCGTTGTTCGCGATCGTCCAGGCCGCAGGCTGGCCCATCTGGTTCCTCCTCCTCGCTTCCGTCATCGCCGTTGCCCTGATCATCGAGCGCTCGGTCTCGCTGCGGGCAAGCAAGATCATCCCGCCGCAGCTGCTTGACCAGGTCGTCGGGGTGTACAAGCGCCAGGGCCTGTCGCCCGAGGTGATCGAGCGCCTGTCCAGGGACTCGCCGCTCGGCGCCGTGCTGGCGGCGGGCCTGCGCAACCTGAAGAGCTCGCGCTACGTGATGAAGGAGGCGATCGAGGAGGCGGGACGGGGCGTGGCGCACGACCTCGAGCGCTTCCTGACCACCCTCGGCACCATCGCCACCGCCGCGCCGCTGCTCGGCCTGTTCGGCACGGTGATCGGCATGATCGAGATCTTCGGCTCGCAGTCGCCGACCGGCGGCACCAACCCGCAGCAGCTCGCGCACGGCATCTCGATCGCGCTCTACAACACCGCCTTCGGCATCGCGATCGCGATCCCGGCGCTCATCTTCTACCGGCACTTCAGAGCGAGGGTGGACACCTTCGTCGTCGAGATGGAGCAGCTCGCGGCGAAGCTGGTCGACATCGTGCACGGCGAGCGCGCGGCGTGAACTTCCAGCGCGGCAAGCAGAAGGAGGCGCCCGAGATCAACCTCGTGCCGATGATCGACGTGATGCTGGTGATCCTGATCTTCCTCATGATCACCACCACCTACTCGAAGTACACCGAGCTGCAGATCAACCTGCCGAGCGCGCAGGCCGAGCGCCAGCTCGAGCGACCGAACGAGGTGACGATCCTGGTGAACGCGCAGGGGCAGTACGTGGTCAACCGTACCCCGGTGCCGTTTCGCAGCGTCGAGCAGCTCGCCGGCGAGCTGCGCCGCGCCGCCGCCGCGCTGCAGGAGCCGATCGTCGTCATCAGCGCCGACGCCGCCGCCACGCACCAGTCGGTGATCCGCGTGATGGAGGCCGCGCGCGTCGCCGGCCTGTCGCAGATCACCTTTACCACCCAGTCGAACAAGTAGGTGAAGTTCTGGTACCGACGAGGCCCAGTAGCCTTGCTGCTGTGGCCGCTGAGCCTGCTGTTTGGCATCGTCGTCGCGCTCCGGCTTCTTCTCTACAAGATTCGG
>DATBSZ010000101.1:0-2640 GCA_036559525.1 Burkholderiales bacterium | reverse complement strand
TCAGCTCCCAGTGCCCCATGACCGAGCCGCCGAACCACTTGGGCTTGATGTTGTTCTGCGCGGGCTGCGAGATCGGCCAGCCGCGCGCGCGGAAGGAGACGTCCTCTTCCGTACCCCATACCACTTCGGCGACGTACGCGGCTTGCGAGCTCGGCGACCAGGTCGCGTCGAAGTCGATCAGCGTGCGCTTCGGGCCGTTCATGCCCAGGTCCGCGACGTTGGCCGGGTTGTCGCGCTCGGCGCCGTACCAGCCGCCGATGCCGAAGTTGAGCAGCTCGTCGCGCCTCGCCGGCGAGAAGCCGATGCGCCCGCCGAAGCTCTTCGCCGAGTTGTTGTCGTCGAACGGCTCGTGCGTGGTGTGCGACTCCCAGCGGTTGGCGATCCACAGGTTGACGTCGACCACCGGCCCGAGCTGCCACATCGTCTGCAGCCCGGTGTAATTCTGCGGCTTGGCGAAGTGGTAGATCTCGCTCGTCGTGGCGGTCATGTTCAGCACTTCGTCGTGCCGCTCGATGCCGAAGGGCACGTCGAAGCGGCCGAAGGAAAAGCCGAGCGAGGTCCAGGGAAACCAGGTGATCGCCAGCTTGTCGAGCGTGGACTCGGTCGTCGGGGTTTCGGCGCCGAAGCTCTCGCAGGGGACCGGCACGCCCACGCACTGCGTGGTCGGGTTGGTGCGCAGGTGGCTGTGCTTGTCCTTGTGGCTCTCGATCTCGAACGCCGCGCTGACGCTGAGCGTCGGCCCGAAGCGCTTGGCGAGCGCGAGGCCCACCTTGTCGAAGCGGAAATTCAGCTGGCGCGGGTCGGAAAGCGCCTGCGCGCCGCCGGCAAACTCCGGGACCATCTGGATGTGCGAGCTGTAATTGATCGAGCCGACGGCAAAGCCCGAGATCTCGAGATCGCCGAGAGCCTTTGCGGCCGCGGACGGCTTGTCGAGCGAAATCGGACGTTCCTGCGCGAGAGCTGCGGTGCTGGTTGCCGCGGCGAGCAGCAACGCCGCGGGCGCGGCAAACCTCGATACCGATTGCATGGCTTCCTCCCCTTTCCGTTTTGACGTACGAAGCGCACGCCGCGCGGGCTTTCCCCGGCGCGGCGCCACGGACTACGGGTGAATCAGGCGGAAAGCGGAGGTGCGCGGGGGCGCGCCGAGGAGCTCCACGGCGCGGCGATCGGGGGGACTGAAGAATCGGCGAACTTCGTTGCGCTCGCGGCCACCGCGGGCGCAAGCGTCCAGGCATTGGCATTGACGGACGTGATCTTGCCGGCGCCGGCGAGCGCGTGCGCGGTGCCGCAGCAGCACTTGCGCCCGGGAGCGCCCGGGCATGATTCCGACAGGCTTGGCGCGACGGAAACCGCGGCGGGCGCGACGGAGGGCGCCGCTTCTTCCTGCGCGATCGACGGCGGCTGCGCGTGATCGCCGTGCGCGCCGGCCAGCTGCGGTACTAGTAGAAGAGCACTCAGAGCGAGCGCAAGCGCCAGCAGACGCTTGCAGCTCATGGGGTAATCGAGGTGCGGAAAGCCGCGAGCGGCGCGTGGACCACGGGCCCGCCGGCCGCGTCCTGCAGCGCCACGGAGGAGAGCTTGAGCTCGGCGGTGACGCCGGCGCGCACCGGCTTGAACGTCACCACCAGGAATTCGGCGTCCGCCGGCACCTCGCCCTTGCCGAAGGCGCCGACCAGGATCGAGCCGTCGGGGCTCACGCGGTAGGTGAAGCTGCCGTCGGCGAAAAACTCGCCGGCGCGCACCGCGACCGGCTCGAGAAGGCGCGCGTCGTACGAGAGCTGCAGCGGCGAGCCGCGCACGGCCTGGTCGGAAGTGAGCTTGAGCGCGACCTCGAACGGATTGCCGGCCTGCACGCGCGCCGGTCCCTGCCAGCGCAGCTGCGCCGGCGCGATGGCTTTCGCGGCGGCGACCGGCGCGGGCTTCGCCGCCTGCGCAAGCGCGGCCGGCGGATCGACGCGCAGCGTCGAAGCGGCGGCGAGATGCTCGCGCAGGTCGAGGGGCGTGTACACGAGCGTTACGCCGTCGGGCCGGATCGACTCGACGCGGTAGCCGCCGTCGAGCGTTTCTCCCACTCGAACGAGATACACGCGCTCATCGCGCGCGAGCACCACCGTGGTTCCTTCGTGCGACACCTGCCCCGCGACGCGGTAGGGCATGGGGGGTGCCTGGGGCTTGGGCTCCGGCCGCGCCTCGACGACCGGCCGCGCGGGGGCGGGCGGCGGAGGCGGCGCGGCGAAAAGCTCGCCGCCCGGCTTGCGCAGGCTCGAGCGCTCGGGCAGGTCGATCGGCTCCGCGCGCGCACCCGCTTCGGCGCCGGGGCGAGCGGACACTTGCGCTTCAGTGCCCGGCTTCGCTTGCTCGCCGCCGGGCATCAAAACGCTTGCGGCCGCAGCCGCGAGGGCGACGACGAGTGCTGCGCCGAGGAGTTTCTTTCTTCCCACAGACCTAGCTTATGCGCCCCCCGCGGGGCGCGCAATCCTGCTTAGTCGATGGCAACCCCGCGTGACGAATCGCACGATCCAGCCGGGAACACCGCCTGCAGCCGTGCCCACTGCGCGGGGGGAACGCCGCCGCGTAATCTCGCTGCCTTGGTGGCTTGCGCTGGCACTTGATGATGTCCGCGGCGCCGTCCGCGCCCGC
>DATBSZ010000100.1:0-1992 GCA_036559525.1 Burkholderiales bacterium | reverse complement strand
CGACGTCACCCACGCCAAGCAGAACCAGCGCTTCGTGGTGGTGCTCAAGATCACCGACGCGCAACCGCAATTCGCGCGCGTGGCGCTGATCGACTATCTGCCGGCAGGCTTCGAGATCGACAATCCGCGGCTTGTCTCCTCCGGCGACACCGGCACGCTCGACTGGATCGAGAATGCCGGCACGCCGGTGCATACCGAGTTCCGCGACGACCGCTTCACCGCGGCCTTCGACCGCACCAACAGCGATCCGGCGGTGTTCACCGTGGCCTACGTGGTGCGGGCGGTATCGCCGGGAGACTATGTGCTGCCGCAGGCTGGGGTCGAGGACATGTACCGCCCAGACCGCTTCGGCCGTACCGGCACCGGCAAGGTCGGCGTGCAGGCCGCCAAATGAACCAGCGATCCACGTCCTCCTCTCCCCGGCGCGGAGACGACGGCGCGCTCGGCACGCCGGGTGAGGGGAACAAGATTTCTCCTCGCCGCTCGGAGCCCCAGCACCCCAGCCCTCTCCCCACAGGGGAGAGGGGAAAGTGGTGGCGCCGCATCCGTTATGCAGCTGTCGGGCTTGCCGCGTTAGTCTGCGTGGGGGTCGGCGCGCTGTGGGGATTGATCGACTCGTTCGGTCCGGCGCCGCTCGGGCGCGACCTCGAAATGTCGAAGACCGTTCTCGACCGCAACGGGCGGCTGCTTCGGTCCTACGTCACGAGCCAGGGCCGCTGGCGCCTGCCGGCGACTAAAGAGCAAGTCGATCCTCGCTTCTTCGACGTGCTCTTGGCCTATGAGGACAAGCGCTTCTTCCAGCATCACGGCGTCGATCCGCTCGCCTTCGGCCGCGCCGCGCTGCAATTCATCACCCACGGGCATATCGTCTCCGGCGGCTCGACCATCACCATGCAAGTCGCACGCCTGCTCGAGCCCCGACGCGAGCGCTCGCTTTACGTGAAGCTCAGGGAAGCAGTCCGCGCCATTCAGCTTGAGCGCGTTATGAGCAAGGACGAGATCCTCGACCTCTACCTCACGCTCGCTCCTTACGGCGGCAATCTGGAAGGGATCAGGGCCGCCTCGCTCTCTTATTTCGGCAAGGAGCCGCGCCGGCTCACGCTCGGCGAAGCAGCCCTGCTCGTGGCCCTGCCGCAATCGCCGGAGATGCGCCGGCCTGATCGCTTCCACGAAGCGGCCAAGAACGCGCGAAACCGGGTGCTCGACCGCATGGCGCGTTACGGGATGTTCGATGCGGCGGAAATCGAGCGCGCCAAGATCGAGCCGGTGCCGCATGTACGCAAGAAGATGCCGATGATCGCGCCGCACGCCGCCGACGACGCCGTGGCCGGCGCGGCGAACGCGCGCGAGATCCGCCTCACCATCGACGGCGGACTACAGAAGACTCTGGAAGGGCTCGCGCTCGACCGGGCCCGGGCGCTCGGGCCCGACATGTCGGTCGCCATCATAGTGGTCGACAGCGCAACCGGCGAGGTGCTCGCCCGCGTCGCATCGCCAGACTATTTCGACGAGCGGCGCGCCGGCCAGGTCGACCTCACCCGCGCCGTTCGCTCGCCGGGATCGGCGCTCAAGCCTTTCATCTACGGAATCGGCTTCGAGGATGGGCTGATCCATCCCGAAACGCTGATCGAGGACCGGCCGCTCCGCTACGGCAGCTATGCCCCGGAAAATTTCGACCTCACCTTCCAGGGTACCGTTACCGTGCGGCGCGCGTTGCAGCAGTCGCTGAACGTGCCGGCGGTCGCGGTGCTCGAAGAGGTTGGCCCGAGCCGGCTCACCGCGCGTCTTGCCGAGGCAGGTGCCGCGCTCGTGCTGCCGCGACGCGAGGCGCCTGGATTGGCCCTCGGCCTCGGCGGTGTCGGCATCAGGCTCGCAGACCTCACCATGCTCTATTCGGGCTTTGCGCGCGGCGGCACGGTGCAGCCTCTGGTCGAGCAGCTTGATGCTCCAAGGCTCGGCGCGAAGCGCCTGTTGGAACCTGTCGCCGCCTGG
>DATBSZ010000099.1:0-5543 GCA_036559525.1 Burkholderiales bacterium | reverse complement strand
CGTGTCGCGGAAGATCTCCCAGGTCAGGTCCTCGGCTTTGCCGCCGGTCTTTTCCAGCGCCTGGTAGATGGGCACCGTGCCGATGGGCACGGGGCTGTTGCGGATGATCCACTCGCGCGTCTCGTGGATGTGCTTGCCGGTGGAGAGGTCCATCACCGTGTCGGCGCCCCAGCGGATCGCCCAGGTCATCTTGTCGACCTCCTCGCCGATCGACGAGGTGACCGCGCTGTTGCCGATGTTGCAGTTGATCTTCACCAGGAAGTTGCGCCCGATGATCATCGGCTCGGTTTCCGGGTGATTGACGTTCGCCGGAATGATGGCGCGGCCGCGGGCGACTTCGCTGCGCACGAATTCCGGGGTGATCTCCTTGGGAGTCGCAGCGCCGAACGACTGCCCGGGATGCTGAACACTTAATGAATCAATCAGCCGTTGGTTCTCGCGCAGCGCGATGAACTCCATCTCGGGGGTGATGATCCCCTTCCTCGCGTAGTGCATCTGCGTGACGCACTTGCCTCTGCGGGGCTTGCGCCCCAGGTCGAAGCGCAGCTCGGCGAGCCTGGGATCCTCGAGGCGCTTCCTGCCGTACGCCGAGGTCGGGTTTTCGAGGAGCTGCGTATCGCCGCGCGCCTCGATCCAGTCTTGCCGGAGAGGAAAAAGCCCCTTGCGGATGTCGATCTTCGCGGCCGGATCGGTGTACGGCCCCGACGTGTCGTAAACCGCGATCGGCGGATTGCCGCCGCTTTGCGTGATCTCGCGCATCGGCACGCGCAGCGCGCCGACGTGGATCTTCCTGGAATTCGGCAGCGCCTGGACCGCGGCGGCGTCGACGTGCGCGGTGGCGGCAAGAAACTTCGGATTGGCGTTCATTTGCGTCTCCCTACGGCGGCATGACCCGCATCAGGTTCGAAGGGTGTCTCTCACCCAGGCCCTCATCTTCCATTGGGCCCGGGACCCCCAACGCTAAGGCGACGATTATAATCCGCGTGCCCATGAATCTGGAGCAGGCACGCACCAATATGGTCGAGCAGCAGATCCGCACCTGGGAGGTGCTCGATCAGGACGTGCTCGATCTCCTGTACGTGGTGCCGCGCGAGGAGTTCGTCCCCGCCAAGCACCGCACGCTCGCGTTCTCCGACATGGAAATTCCGATCGGGGAAGGCGAAAAGATGTGGCAGCCGAAAATGGAGGCGCGGGTGATCCAGGAGCTGGCGATCCGCAAGACCGACCGGGTGCTGGAGGCCGGAACCGGCAGCGGCTACCTGACCGCCCTGATGTCGCACCGTGCCTCGCGCGTGCTTTCCGTCGAGCTGAAGGCCTCGCTGGCGGCGTTCGGCCGCGCGAACCTCGAGCGGCATGGCGCCGACAACGTCTCGCTCGAGACCGGCGACGCGGCGCACGGCTGGCCGAGCGGGGCGCCCTACGACGTCATCGTCCTCACCGGGTCCACTCCGACGCTGCCGCGAACGCTGGCCGAGCAGCTCGCGCCGGGCGGACGCCTGTTCGCCGTGGTCGGTGAGCCGCCGGTAATGAGCGCGCGGCTGATCGTGGCGACGGCGCCAGGGGTCTGGCACGGCACCGATCTCTTCGAGACCGTGATCGCGCCGCTCGCGAACGCCGAGCATCCCGCGAGATTCAGATTTTGAAACAGATTTCTCCAACAGAGCTTGCCGCGTGGCTCTCCGATCCGCGCCGCGAGAAGCCGGTGCTGCTCGACGTGCGCGAGCCCTGGGAGTGGCAGGCCGCGCGCATCGAAGGCGCGCAGCACATCCCGATGCGCGAGGTGCCGGCGCGGGTGGAGGAAATCGATCGCGGCCAGGAGGTGGTCGCGATCTGCCACCACGGCGGGCGCAGTCAGCAGGTGGCGATGTTCCTGGAGAAGAACGGCTTTGCCAAAATTCATAACCTGGTGGGGGGTGTCGATGCCTGGTCCCGGACGGTCGACCCGGCTGTTCCGCTTTACTAGCGGCTTCGTCGCTCTCGCGCTTCCCCTCGCCGCCGGCGCCGAGGACCTGATGCAGGTCTATCGCGAGGCGCAGCGAAGCGACGCCGTGTATGCCGCCGCGCGGCATTCGGTCGACGCGGGCCGCGAGCGGCTGCCGCAGGGACGCGCGCTGCTGCTGCCGACGCTGAACCTCTCGGCCAACGCGCAGCGCACGCGCGCCGAGGTCGATTCGCGCGATCCCTCGATCTCGCCCAGCTTCATCCGCTACCCGGAGTCGGCGAGCTATACGCTCACCTTCACCCAGCCGCTGTTTCGCTACCAGAACTGGCTGCAATACGAGCAGGGCGGCCACCAGGTCCGGCAGGCCGAGGCCACCTTCGCCCAGGCCTACCAGGACCTGATCATCCGGGTCGCCCAGGCGTACACCGACGTCCTCGCGGCGCACGACACGCTCGCGCTGGTGCGCGCACAGAAGGCGGCGACTGCCGAGCAGCTCGCGCAGGCGAAGCGCAACTTCGAGGTCGGCACCGCGACCATCACCGACACCCACGAGGCGCAGGCGCGCTACGACCTGATCGCCGCGCAGGAGATCGCGGCGCTGAACGACCTCGAAAGCAAGCGCCGCGCGTTGCAGCTCATCATCGGCAGGGAGCCCGGCGAGCTCGCGACGCTGCGCCCGGACGTCAAGCTCAATCCGCCCAACCCGAACGACATGCAGGCGTGGGTCGAGCTCGCCGAGAAGCAAGGCTATCCGGTGCAGATCGCCGAGGCGGCCGCCGAGGTCGCCGCGCTCGAAGCCAAGCGCAACCGGGCCGCGCACCTGCCGACGCTCGATTTCGTCGCGACCCACGGCCAGCTCGGCCAGAACGCCACGACCGAAAGCCAGGTGGGGCGCGACAGCACCACTACCGTCATCGGCCTGCAGTTCGCCATGCCGCTGTACCAGGGCGGCGGGCTCACTTCGCGCGACCGAGAATCCGCCGCCCTCAGCATGAAGTCGAAGGAAGATCTCGACAACGCTCGCCGCAACGCGGCGCTCGCCGCGCGCCAGAATTTCCTGCTGGTGATCAACGGCATCGCGGTGGTGCAGGCGCTCGAGCAGGCGCTCATCTCCTCGCAAAGCGCGCTCGATTCGAACAAGCTCGGCTACGAGGTCGGCGTGCGCATCAACATCGACGTCCTCAACGCGCAGCAGCAGCTGTTCCTCACGCGGCGCGACCTCGCGGTCGCGCGCTACGGCCTCATCATGGCCAACCTGCGCCTCAAGGCCGCCGCTGGAGCGCTGCGCGAAGAAGACCTCGAGCGAGTCAACGCCGTCCTGGTGCCCTGAACGCGAACCCCGCGTTCTGCATCGCGGTTTGAACAGCATCCTCGTCGTTCGGCGCGACAACATCGGGGACCTGGTCTGCACCACGCCGCTCTTCAGCGCCCTGCGCCGGCGCTATCCTCGAGCGTGGATCGGGGCGCTCGTCAACAGCTATAACGCGGCGGTGCTCGACCGCAACCCGGACCTGGACCGCGTCGTCGCCTATACCAAGCTCAAGCACCTCGACCCCGGCCAATCCGCGCTCGGCGCGCTCGCGCGGCGCGTGGGCGACCTTTGGCGGCTGCGGCGCCGCCGCCTCGACTGCGTGGTGCTGGCGACGCCCCTCGTCGTGCCGCGCACGTTCGCGCTTGCACGCGCGCTCGCGCCCGCGCGCATCGTCGGCTTCTCCGACGAAACCCTGCGCCCGGTAGCCGGCCTGCACGAAGTCGAGCGCGTATTCGCGCTCGCGGCGCATCTCGGCATCGACGCGCCCATTCCGCCGCTGACGGTCGTGCCCGATCCGCGTCTGGCCGCGCAAGCGCTCGATGCTTTTGGTCTTTCCAGAGAAAAATTCAAAGTTGCCGTGCAGATCAGCGCGCGCCGGCCGGCGCAGCAATGGCCGGCCGAACGCTTTGCAGAGCTGGTGCAGCGCCTGGATGCGCTCGGAGCGGCGGCGATGCTGCTGTGGTCGCCCGGCCCCGCCGAGCATCCGCGTCATCCCGGAGACGACGACAAGGCCGCCGCCGTCGCCGAGCGGCTGGCGGGAAAGGCGCCGCTCGTCGCCTACAGTACGCCGCGGCTGCCCGAGCTGATCGGCGCGCTCGCCGCCTGCGACGCGGCGATCACCAGCGACGGCGGCGCAATGCACCTCGCGGCCGCGCTGCAGAAGCCGATCGTGTGCTTCTTCGGCGACGTGGCGCCCGAGCAATGGCGCCCGTGGGGGGTGCCGCACCGCGTGCTGCGCCCGCAGAGCCGCAACGTCGCCGACATCTCGGTCGACCAGACGATCGCGGCATTCCGCGAGCTGGTGGCACAGGCTAGCGGATCAGCCGCCGGCAGACTTCGAGATGCTTCGCGGTAGCGCCGCGGTGCGCCTCGCAGAGGCTCTTTCCGGCGCGCGCCATTTCGTCGCGCTTTTTCCGGTCTGAAATCAGCGCCACTGCCTGCCGTATCGCGGTGGAAGCGTCGGCCGCCTGGACGGCCGCCCCGGCATCCAGAGCAAGCCGCGTCGCCTCGGCGAAGTTGAACATGCTCGGCCCGACGACGACCGGCGCGCCGGCGGCCAGCGCCTCGATCAGGTTCTGGCCGCCGAGCGGCAGGAAGCTGCCGCCGATCACCGCCACGTCGCACGCAGCGTAGTAGAACGCCATCTCGCCCATCGTGTCGCCGAGGTAGATCCGGGTCTTCCCATCCGGGACGTCGTTGCGGCTGCGGCGGGCGTCGGCCCATTGCGCGACTTCGTCGAAACGCTGCGGATGGCGAGGAACCACGACGACCAGGAACGCTTCCTCACGGAACTGATCCAGTAAAAGTTTTTCTTCACCCTCCCGCGTACTCGCGAGAAGCAGGACCGGCCGGCCGAGCTTCGCTTTCCATTCACGGCCGGCCGCAAGCTGGGCCTCATCGAGCGTGGCGTCGAACTTGAGGTTGCCGGTGACCTCGACCCGCGGCGCGCCGAGCGCGCGCAGGCGCTCCGCATCGGCTTCGCTCTGCGCGCACACCGCGGCAAGGCTTCGGATCCCGGGCGCCGTGAGCACGCGCCAGCGCCGGTAGCCGCGCGCGGACTTCTCCGACATGCGGGCATTCGCCAGGACCACGGGTACGGCGCGGCGCTCGCATTGCGCGAGGAGATTCGGCCAGAGCTCGGTCTCCATCAGCACGCCGAGGCGCGGCCGAAAGCGCTCGAGGAAGCCCTGCACCGATTCCGGATAGTCGTAGGGAAGAAAGGCGGCGAGCACCGATTGGCCGTACACCTGCTTCAACGTCTCGCGCCCCGCGGCCGTCGTGCAGGTCATGACTACGGTGTGATCGGGCAGCAGGCCTTTGAGCGCGCGCACGAGCGGCGCCGCCGCGCGCGCCTCGCCGACCGAAACCGCATGCAGCCACAGCGCCTTCGGCGGCTTTTCGCCCGAATAGATCCCGAAGCGTTCCTGGACGTGGTCGCGGTAGCCCGGCTCGCGCCGCCCGCGCCACCACAGCCTGAGGAGAATGAGCGGCAGCGCGAGGCGCAGCACGATCGTGTACAGCAGTCTCATGCGAGCGCTTGCAGCACTTCGCCGGCCGCGGGCGGCTGCC
>DATBSZ010000098.1:0-37557 GCA_036559525.1 Burkholderiales bacterium | reverse complement strand
AGAGCGGGGCGATCGCCACGACCACGGGGACGCTCACCAAGGACGGCGCGGGCACGCTGACGCTGTCGGGGACCAACACCTACACCGGCACCACGACGATCAGCGCGGGCAACCTCACGCTGCAAGGCGGGGCGGCGATCGCCGATGCCGGAGTAGTGGCGCTCAACGGCGGGACGCTGGCGATCGATGCGGCCGAGACCATCGGGCGGCTCTCGGGGGCCGGGGGCACGAGCGTGGTGCTGGATGCGACGCTTACCTTCGGCGATGCGACCGATACCACGGTCGCGAGCACGATCAGCGGCACGGGCGGACTCACCAAGCTGGGCACCAGCACGGTCACGCTCGGGGGGGCCAACACCCATACGGGCACAACGGCGATCAACGCGGGCAGGATCACGCTCAACGGCGGCGCGGCAATCGCCGACGCGGGCGCCGTGACGGTGGCCGCTGGCGCGACGCTGAACTTGGGTACGAACGAAACGATCGGCTCGCTGGCCGGCGCCGGCGACGTGACCCTCAACGCGCAAACGCTGACTGCAGGTGCCGACGACACCAGCACGACTTTCAGCGGTGCGGTGAGCGGCACGGGCGGGTTGACGAAAGTCGGCGCAGGCACACTGACACTCTCGGGCACCAATACCTACACCGGCACGACCAACGTAAACGGCGGCACGCTGAGCCTCGACGGGGGCACGGCAATCCTGGACGCGGGCGCCGTCGTTCTCGCCAACGTGGCCGGCGCGACGCTGAACCTCGCGGCAAGCGAGACGATCGGCTCGCTGGCGGGTGGCGGCGCCCTCGGCGGAAATGTGACGCTCAACGCGAACACGCTGACCACGGGAGCCAACGACGGCACGACCACGTACGCGGGGATGATCAGCGGCAGCGGCGGTCTCACCAAGCAGGGCGTTGGGACGTTCACACTATCGGGGAGCAACACGTATACGGGCGCGACGGCGATCGCTGCCGGCACGCTGACCGTGCAGGGCGGCACAGCCCTTGCGGATACGAGCGCGGTGACGGTCGCCGCAGGCGCGACGTTCAACGTGACCACGAGCGAAACGATCGGCTCGCTGGCGGGCGCAGGCAGTGTAACGCTGCCGGCTACGACGGTATTGACGGCCGGCGCCGACAACAGCGATACGACCTTCAGTGGTGTCATCAGCGGCGCGGGCGGCGGCGCGCTTACGAAAGTGGGCAGCGGCACGATGACTCTGTCCGGCACCAACACCTACACCGGCATCACCAACGTAAACGGCGGCACGCTGAGCCTGGCTGGCGGTACGGCGCTCCTCGACACGGGTGCCGTGGTGCTGGCGAACGCAGCCGGTGCAACGCTCGACCTGGCGGCGAGCGAAACGATCGGATCGCTGGCCGGCGGCGGGGCCGCGGGCGGTAATGTGACCCTGGGCGGGAACACGCTGAGCACCGGAGGGAACAACGGCACGACGACGTACTCGGGCTCGATCAGCGGGCCCGGCGGACTTACAAAGCAAGGCACCGGCAGCATGACGCTCATCGGGACCAACGCGTACACCGGAGCGACAGCCATCGACGCCGGGTTTCTCATCGTTCAGGGTGGTACTGCAATCGCGGACGCGAGCGCCGTGACGGTGGCTTCGGGCGCGACGCTCCAGCTGAGCAATAGCGAAACCATTGGGTCTCTGGCGGGTGCGGGCGATGTGACGCTCCCGGGAGGAAATACGCTGACGACCGGCGGCAACAACGCCAGTACGACTTACAGCGGCGTGGCCAGCGCCACCGGCGGAATCACGAAGGTCGGCACGGGCACGATGACGCTTTCCGGCGCCAACACCTACACCGGTACGACGACCGTGAATGCGGGAACGCTGGCCCTCGGGGCGAGCAACAGGCTAGCCGACGGCAGCAGCCTGTCAGTCAACGGCGGCACGTTCGAGCTCGGCGGATTCAGCGACACGGTCAATGCGGTAACCCTGGTGACGGGAACCCTCCAGAATGGAACGCTCGCCTCGGGAACCGATTTCGCGCTTCAAAGCGGCACGGTCAGCGCAGTCCTTGCCGGGGGCGTGGGACTGACCAAGAGCACTGCGGGCACGGCAACATTGTCGGGCGCCAATACCTACACCGGCGTAACCAGCATCAACGCCGGCACGCTCACCGCTTCGAATGCAAGCGCGCTCGGCACCGCCGGCGGCGGGACAACGATCGCGAGCGGCGGCACGCTCCATATCAATGGCGTCGCAATCGGTGCAGAAGCGGTATCGGTGGCGGGAACTGGCGCCGGCGGCAATGCCCTTGCCTGGACCGGCACGTCTTCGCTCGGCGGCAACGTGACGCTGACCGGAGCGACAACCGTCGGCGGCACCGGGGACATGACCTTCTCGGGGACCGTCAACGGCGGCAATGCGCTCACCGTCAACTCGGGGAACAACACGACGTTCGCGGGTGCGGTTGGCAACTCGACGGCGCTCGCGAGCTTCACCACGAACGCCGGCGGCTCGACGAGCATCAACGGCGGCTTGATCCGCACGACCGGCGCGCAGAGCTATGGGGATGCAGTGCTGCTCGGGGCTGGAACCACGCTGACCTCGACGACCACCGGTTCGATCGGCTTCTCCAGCACGATCAACGGTGCCCAGTCGCTGGCGGTCAACGCGGCGACCAGCGCCAGCTTCGCCGGCGCGGTGGGCGGAGGAACGCCGCTGGCGAGCCTGGCGGTCACTGCGCCCAGCATCTCGCTTGGAAACGTCACGACGACCGGCGCCCAGCAGTACAACGGCAACGCGGTGTTGAACAGCACCTACGCCACGAGTGGCGGCGCATTTGGCATCACCGGTAACACGGTCCTCGGAAGCGACACCACCATCAGCACGGGTTCCGGCAACGTGACCTTCGGCGGAACGATCAACGGCGGCAATTCGCTGACGGTCAACGACTCGGGGACCAACAACTTCATGGGCGCGATCGGAAATACGACGGCGCTCGCGAACATCACGACGGACGCGCCGGGCGCGAGCATTTTGGGCGGCAACGTCACGGTCAGCGGGGCGATCAACCTCCTGGATGCCACCACGGCAAACGGCATTACGATGGCGAGCACCGGCGGTGGCGCGATCACGCTGAACAACGCGAATACCACCTCGCCCGCATCCGTGAATACGACCGGCGACGTCACCTTCACCAGCCCGCTGATCGGCACGTCCGGAACGCCGATGAACTTCGTGGTTACGCCCGATAGCGTCACCATGACCCAGCTGGTGACCGCGTTCTTCAGCGGCCCGGCGATTCCGGGGACGGTGGTGTTCCCGGAGGGCTCGTCGATCA
The DNA here is from genome assembly GCA_036559525.1 of Burkholderiales bacterium. Taxonomy (GTDB): domain Bacteria; phylum Pseudomonadota; class Gammaproteobacteria; order Burkholderiales; family SG8-39; genus SCGC-AG-212-J23. Next base: position 34,251 of record DATBSZ010000098.1, on the reverse strand, counting down.
CGTTCAACGGCGCGCTGATCGCGCAAAGCATCATCCAGCAGCAAGCGGCCGCTGCGGCGAGCACCGCGTCGACCTCCGTCACCGCGGCCATCGTCGAGGAAGCGAACAAGACTTTCGGCACCGACAGCGTCGCGGAGGACGTCGAGTACGGCTTCGCCGGCGAGATCGGCGCGACGCCGCCGATGGATCACCGCATCGACGAGAGCGGAATCTCTCTGCCCCACTGCGTGCAGGAAGCGCGCGAAGGGCTGCCCTGCAAATAACAGTCACGTCCCGGTTGTGGGACGGGGCGCTGCGGCGCCCCGTTTCTTTTTCACAGGTACAATCCCCTGCACCGGGGAGGCATGCGGTTCTAGATGGCGGAACAGGCTAGCGAGGCAGCGGTTCTTTTCGCCGACGTGAGCGGCAGCACCAAGCTCTACGAGACGGCGGGCAACGCGGTCGCGCACGCGGCGGTGGAGAGCTGCGTCAACGTGATGCGGCAGAAAACGCAGGCCGCCAAGGGCCGCGTGATCAAGACCATCGGCGACGAGGTGATGTCGGCGTTTTCCAGCGCGGACGACGCCGCGGACGCCGCGATCGAGATGCAGCTCGCGATCTCGGAGCTGCCGCCGGTCGGCAACACCACGCTCGGAATCCGCGTCGGCTTCAACTACGGCCCGGTGGTCGAGCGCGACGGCGACGTGTTCGGCGATGCCGTGAACCTCGCCTCGCGGCTCGCCTCGGTGGCGACCAAGGGCCAGATCATCACCGCGCGCGACACGGTGATGATGATGTCGCCGATGCTCAAGGCGAACACGCGCGCCATCACCACCATCCAGGTCAAGGGCAAGGCGCAGGAGATCCAGGTCTACGAGCTGATGTGGCAGCAGAGCGAGGACATGACCACGCTCGCCACGCACAAGTCGGTGTTCAAGCCACGCAACACCACGCTCAGGCTGAAGATGCAGGACACCGAGCTCGTCCTCTCGTCCGAGCGTCCGTCGCTCGCGATGGGGCGCGACCAGTCGGCCGACCTGGTGATCAAGGAGCGCATGGCCTCGCGCGCCCACGGCAAGATCGAGCGCCGCCTCGACAAGTTCATCCTCACCGACCACAGTGCGAACGGCACCTTCGTCACCATCGAGGGCGACAAGGAAATCGTCCTGCGGCGCGAGGAATTCACCCTGCGCGGCCATGGCTGGATCGCGTTCGGACAGTCGCGCACGGGCTCGAGCGACGTGGTCGAGTTCTTCTGCGAATAGTGTAAAAAGAAGTCAGCGCCGCGCGCGGCCCGGCGGCGCGGAAACTGCGCCAAAGCAGAAGCTTAGAGCCATCAAAGCAGAAGCTTAGAGTCGCAGGCGCGCGCGCCGATGGTTGCCGCGCATGAGCTTCAATGTGTGCGCAAGTTCCTCAGGTGCAGCGCCTTTTCTCCTTGTCAGGTCCTTGATATCACTCGATAATGTCGGGTCGATAGGGAAGGGGGCGGGCCCAGACCCGCTACAGGCACAGGGGAATGGCGGAAGCAGAACTCAAGACCCTCGGGCGCTACAACATCGAGCGCACGCTCGGCAAGGGCGCGATGGGTGTCGTCTATGAGGGCCTCGATCCGAAGCTCAATCGCCGGGTCGCGATCAAGACCATCCTCAAGAGCCACCTCGATCCGGACACGGCGAAAGACTATTCGATGCGCTTCTCGCGCGAGGCGCAGGCCGTCGCCCGGCTGAACCATCCGCACATCGTGCAGGTGTACGACTTCGCCGAGGAAGGCGACATCGCCTACCTGGTGATGGAGTTCATCCGCGGCAAGGAGCTGAAGAACTTCTTCGACGCCAACGAGCGCTTCGACATCCGCGAAGCGGTGCGCATCATGTGCGAGCTGCTCGACGCGCTCGAGTTCGCGCACAACGCCGGCATCATCCACCGCGACATCAAGCCGGCGAACGTGATGCTCGATGCGCAGGCGCGCACCAAGCTCACCGACTTCGGCGTGGCGCGCGTGCAGGACGTCGACCGCACCCACGCCGAGCGCACGCAGGCGGGCACCATGGTCGGCACGCCGGCCTACATGTCGCCCGAGCAGATCACCGGCGCCAGCATCGACAAGCGCACCGACGTGTTCTCGGCCGGGATCATCCTGTACCAGTTCCTCACCGGCGAGAAGCCGTTCACCGGCGGCGGCGCGTGGACCATCGCGAAGAAGATCATCCAGGAGGATCCGCCGCTGCCGTCGTCGCTCAACAATGCGGTGACGCCCTATTTCGACGCGGTGGTGAACAAGGCGCTCTCCAAGAACCCGGAGACGCGCTACCCGTCGGCGAAGGACTTCGCCGTCGCGCTGAAGCGCGCGCTGCAGGGGCAGGGCGAAGAGGACGACTCCGACAAGACCGTGGTGGGCGAGATGAGCCTGCCGCCCGCGGCGCGCTCCGCGCCGCAGCCGCGGCCCGCGGCGGCCGTCGGCGGCAGCGGAACGCAGACCAGCACGCAGGCGGGCAACCAGGAGGTCGAGCTCGAGTTCTGGCGTGCGATCAAGGACGGCAACGACCCCGACGACTTCGAGCTCTACGTGCAGCAGTTCCCCACCGGCATCTACGCCGCGCTCGCGAAGCGCAAGATCGCCAAGCTGCGCGGCGCCACGCCCGAGGAAACCACCGCCGAGGCAAAGAAGCAGGAGAGGAAGGAAGCCGAAGAAGCCGCGAGCCGCGAAGCCGACGCGCGCGCCAAGCTTGCCGCCGAGAAGGAGAAGCTCGAGCTCGAGCTGAAGCGCAAAGAGGAAGAATTCCAGAAACGCGAGGCCGAGCGCGAGGCCGAAGCGCAAGCGCGCGCCGTGGCGCAGGCGCAGGCAGAGAAGGCGCGGCTCGAGGCGATCGAAAAGGCGAAGCAGGAAGCCTCCGCGGCGCTCGAGGCAGAGCGCGAGCGCGCGCGGCTCGAGGCCGAGAAGGCCAGGCAGGAAGCGGAGAACGCGAAGCGCGAAGTCGAGGAGAAGGTCAAGAAGGAAAACGAAGCGCTGGCGAAGAAGCAGGCGGAGGAGCGCGCCAAGCGCGAAGCCGAATTCAAGAAACGCGAAGCCGAGCTGAAAGCCCAGGCCCGTGGCAAGAAAACCTCCCCAGCGGTGCTGCTAGGGGTCCCTGCCGTGATCATCGCGCTTGCCGGCGCCGGCTGGTACTTCTTCGCCCCGGACGATGCCGTGCAGAAAGCGCGCATCGCAGCGATGCAGAGACAGCTCGAGGACGCGAAGCGGCAAGCCGAGCAGGCCGAGAAGGCGAAGAAGGACGCCGACGACGCGCGCATCGCGCTCGAGAGGGCGCGCAAGGAGGAAGAGGCGGCGAGGAAGTCGGGCGACGCCAAGCAGAAGCAGCTCGCGGAGGAAGCGCGCGCGCGGGCGGAATCCGAGGCGAAGAAGACCGCAGAGGCCTCCAGGCTGCGCGATGCGGAAGCGAAGAAGACCGCCGACGCGGCGAAAGCTGCGACGGACAAGGCCTCGGCCGAGGAAAGGACCAAGGCGAAGCTCGCGCAGGAAAAGGCGGAGAAGGACCGGGCGGCCGCCGAGAAAGCCCAGGCGGCCAAGCTTGCCGCCGACAGAGCGGCGGCCGAGAAAGCCCTCGCGGACGCCAAGGCCGCCGCCGAGAAAGCCAAAGCCGACGCCGACAAGGCGATCGCCGATGCGAGGGCCGCCGAGGCCAAAGCGAAAGCCGATGCGGAAAAGGCCAAGCGCGAGGCAGCCACCACGACCGTAGCCTCCGCGCCCGCGGGGAGCGACACGCTCTTCGAGCAGGCGTCTGCGCTCGAGCAGCAAGGCAAGGGCGGGGAGGCCGTCAAGGCCTACACGCGCGCCGCTCGCGCCGGCAACAGCAAGGCAATGAAGCGGCTCGGCGAAATCTACGACAAGGGAATCCCCGGCGTGTCGCGCGACTACGCCGAATCGCTCAAGTGGTACAACGCGGCTCGAGTGCTTGGTGAAGAGGTCCCGCTGGCGAAGGGCCGCTAGGCCGCATCTGGCTTGATTACCGTCAAGATCACGAAGCGCGCCGCGGACGGCCGGCCGACGCTCTACGCGACGCGCGATCTCGACGTGCTGCCGGTGAGCATCGGCCGCGACGCGGCCTGCACCATCGCGCTCGAAGACCCGAACAAGCACATGTCGCGCTTCCACGTGGAGATCGAGGAGGAGGGCGGCACGTACTGGATGTCGGTGGTCTCCAAGGTCAACCCGGTCATGGTCAAGGGCCGGCGCTACGGCCCCGGCACACGGCTCACGCTGCAGTCGGGCGACTCGTTCGAGCTCGGCGACTACGAGGTCCACGTGCTGCTGCCCGAGTCCGGGCCCGCGGCGCAGGCCGAGCCGGCGACGCAGCCCCCGGCCGCCCGGCCGGCGGCGATCCCCGCCGACCAGGCGGAGCGCCTGTTCAACGAATCGACGTTCCTCGGCGGCGATCAACCGATCGCCGCAAAGAAGCCGATGGCTCAGCCCGCGCCGATGCCCGAAGAAACCTTCATTCCGCAGAAAAAGCCGGCCGCGGCGCCGCCGGCCCCGGGCGCGGGGCCTTCCGATGCGCTGCGCGCGTTCCTCGAGGGCGCCGGGCTGCCGCCCAAGGAGCTCCCGCCGAGGGAAGCCGACCGGATGCTGCGCGACTGCGGCGCCATCCTGCGCGCCGCGATCGACGGCATCATGATGCTGCTGCTCGCGCGCGCCGAAATGCGCAAGGAATTCGACACCGGCGAGCGCACCATGGTCGCGGCGCGCGACAACAATCCCCTCAGGATGATGTCCGATCCGCGCGAGGCGATGGACTTCCTGTTTGACCCGGGAGAGCGCACCGACGGCTTCCTCGACCCGGTGCAGGCGGTCAGGGACGCCTGCGAAGACCTGCGCTCGCACGAACGCGCGTTGATGGCCGGGATGCGCGCCGCGGTCCTCGGCGCGCTGCGGCGCTTCGACCCGCCCGCCCTCGAGCGCGCGTTCGAGAAGAACGCCAAGGGCTTCAGCCTGTCGAGCCGCAAGGCGAAGCTGTGGGAAGCGTTCGTCGCCGGGCAGGAAAAGCTCTCGCGCGACGCGCAGGAAGATTTCAACAAGGCGTTCGGGCGCGATTTCATGGGGGCGTATCAGGCTGAGCTGCGGCGCTTGAAAGGGGGCCGCTGATCAGATACTGTATGTGTATACAGTATCATGGCGGCGCTCGAAGAGATCCTGCAACGGCATCCGGTCTGGCTCGGCGAGTCCAAGGCAGCGTTTTCCCCCGCAGTTCCAACGGGATACCCTAGCCTCGACCAGGCTCTGCCGGGCGGCGGCTGGCCGGCCGCAGCGCTGACCGAAATCCTGCCCACCCAGGCAGGCATCGGCGAGCTGCAGCTCGTGCTGCCCTCCCTGGCTGCGCTTTCCTGGGCCGGGAAGCGGGTGGTCTGGCTCGCGCCGCCGCATCTGCCCTATGCGCCTGCGCTCGCCGCCGCCGGCGTGGACCTGGCGCACCTCGCCGTGGTGCGCGCTCCCGGCCGGCGCGACGCGCTATGGGCAGCGGAGCAAGTGCTGCGCGCAGGAAGCTGCCACGCGCTGATCGGCTGGTTCCGCCGCGCGGGATACGACGAGCTGAGGCGTCTGGCGGTCGCCGCCGAAGGAAGCGCGGCGTGGGTAGCGCTGTTTCGCCCGCGCGAGGCTGCGCGCGACTCCTCGCCCGCCGCCTTGCGCATTGCGCTCGATCCGGACGGCGACGCGCTGGCCGTTCGCATCCTCAAGCGCCGGGGAGCGCCGGCCGCCGCTTCCTTCTCTCTCCAGGTGAAAAGACCTTTCCATGCTCTGGGTCGCGCTTCATTTCCCGCGCCTGCCGACGCAAGCGCTCGGGCCGATCGCCGCCTGGGCCTGCCAGTTCACGCCTAAGGTCTCGCTCGAGCCGCCGCGGGAGCTGCTGCTCGAAGTGCAGGGCAGCTTGCGCCTGTTCGGGGGCTTTGAACCCTTGCAGCAAAAGCTGGTGGCGGGGCTGGCCGAGCTGGGATTTGCATTTTCGCTCGCTCAGGCACTCACCCCAAGGGCTGCGCTTTGGCTCGCGCGTGGCGAGGGCAAAACCCTGGAGGCGCTGCCGGTCGAGGTCGCGGGGTTGGACGCCGAATTTTTCAGAAGCATCGGGATCAGCACGATCGGGGCGCTGCTCGAGCTACCGCGGGAAGGGCTCGGGCAGCGCTGCGGCGCACGCGTGCTCGAAGAGCTCGACCGTGCGCTCGGCGCCGCTCCGGAGCCGCGCGCATTCTTCGCGCCGCCGCCGCACTTCGACGCAAGCCTGGAGCTGCCCGCCGAAGTCGCGCAGGCCGAAGGGCTGCTCTTCGGCGCCCGGCGGCTGCTGGCGCATCTCGAGGGGTTGCTGGCGGCGCGGCACGAGGGCATCCGCAGTTTTCTTTTGAAGCTGATCCACCCGCAAGGCGGTTGCACCGAGGTTCAAGTCGGTCTCGCTTCTACGACGCGCCATGCCGAGCGCCTGGCGCAGGTGTTGCGCGAACGCCTGGCAAGGCTTTCCTTGATGGAGCCTGTCGCTTCCATCCGCCTGGAGGCCAGGGACTTCGCGCCGCTCCCCGGCACGAGCCGCGGCCTGTTCGGCGATCCGGCCAGTGAAGCCGAAGGCTGGGCGCGGCTCGTCGAGCGGCTGCGCGCGCGCCTCGGCCACGGGGCCGTATGCGGCCTCGCGGCGTACCCCGATCACCGCCCGGAGCACGCCTGGCGGCGCGTCGAGCCGGGGGAATGGGATCCGCGCGAATCGCCTGTCCCCGGCCCGCGGCCGCTATGGCTGCTCGAGCCAAAAAAGCTGAACGAAGGCGAATTCACGGCGCTTGCCGGTCCGGAGCGCATCGAGTCGGGCTGGTGGGACGGCGACGACGCGAAGCGCGATTACTTCGTCGCCCGGCTGCCGAACGGCGCGCTTGCCTGGATCTACCGGGAAGCCCAGGCATGGTACCTGCATGGCCTTTTTGCCTGACTACGCCGAGCTGCACTGCCTGTCGAACTTCACCTTCCTGCGCGGCGCCTCGCACCCCGGGGAGCTGGTGGCGCGCGCGCACGCGCTGGGCTACAAGGCGCTCGCTCTGACCGACGAGTGCTCGCTTGCCGGCGCGGTGCGCGCGCACCAGGAGGCCAAGGAATGCGGCCTCGACCTCATCCTCGGCACCGAGATCCTGGTCGAAGAGAGCCTCAAGCTCGTCGCGCTCGCCACCGACCGGCGCTCGTACGGCGCGATCTCGTCCTTGATCACCATCGGCAGGCGCCGCAGCAAGAAGGGACGGTATTCCATTACCCGGGAGGACCTCGAGGGGTTGGCCGGAAGCGGCGCGTTGCTGCTCTGGATTCCCGGAGAAGACTTCACGTCCGCGGCGTGGCTGGCGGAGCGCTTCGACGGCGCGGCCTGGATCGCCGCCGAATTGCATTGCGGTCCGAACGACTGCGCAAAGATGGGTTCTTTAAAAGAGATCTCTCGCAAAAGCGGGCTTCCGCTGGTCGCGGCCGGCGATGTGCACATGCATGTGCGCTCGCGCCGCCGCCTGCAGGACGTGCTCACCGCCGTGCGGCTCGGAAAGCCGGTCGCGCAGTGCGGGCGGGCGCTGTTTCCGAACGCCGAGCGGCACCTCCGGCTGCGCGTGCGCCTGGCGCAGCTTTACCCGCCCGAGCTCCTCGCCGAGACGGTCGCGATCGCCGAGCGCTGCCGGTTTTCACTCGATGAATTGCGCTACGAGTATCCGCAGGAGCTGGTCCCGGAAAACGAAACCCCGGCGAGCTGGCTACGGCGACTGACGGAGGAAGGATTGCGGCGGCGCTTCCCGGCGGGCGTCCCGCCGAAAGTGGCCGCGCAGGTCGAGCACGAGCTCAGGCTCATCGCCGAGCTCGGCTACGAGCCTTTCTTCCTCACGGTGCACGACGTGGTGCGCTTCGCGCGCGGCGAGGGCATCTTGTGCCAGGGCCGGGGCTCGGCGGCGAACTCGGTGGTCTGCTACGCGCTCGGCATCACCGAAGTGGATCCGGACCGCATGAATCTCCTGTTCGAGCGCTTCGTCTCCCGGGAGCGCAACGAGCCGCCCGACATCGACGTCGACTTCGAGCACCAGCGCCGCGAGGAAGTGATCCAGTACGTCTACGGCAAGTACGGCCGCGACCGCGCCGCGCTCGCCGCGACGGTGATCTGCTACCGCACCAAGAGCGCGCTGCGCGACGCGGGCAAAGCGCTTGGCCTGCCGCTCGACGAGGTCGATCGGCTGGCCAAGAGCTTTACGTTCTGGGACCAGAAGCTGCAACCCTCCAGCCCGCTCTTCGAACTGGCCGGCGCGCTGCGCGGCTTTCCGCGCCACCTGTCGCAGCACGTTGGCGGCTTCGTCGTGTCGCGCGGCCCGCTGGCGGAACTGGTGCCGATCGAGAACGCCGCGATGCCCGAGCGCAGCGTGATCCAGTGGGACAAGGACGACCTCGAGGCACTCGGGCTGCTGAAGGTCGACGTCCTCGCCCTGGGGATGCTGTCTGCAATCCGAAGGGCTTTGAGCATGATCGGCATCGAAATGCAGGACGTGCCGGCGGAAGATCCCGAGGTCTACCGCATGATCCAGAAGGCCGACACCATCGGCGTGTTCCAGATCGAATCGCGCGCCCAGATGAGCATGCTGCCGCGGCTGCGCCCGGCAAGCTTCTACGACCTGGTGATCGAGGTGGCGATCGTGCGACCTGGGCCGATCCAGGGCGGCATGGTGCATCCGTATCTGAGGCGGCGGCGCGGCCTGGAGCCGGTGGTTTACCCGAGCGAAGCGGTGAAGCGCGTGCTCAGCCGCACTTTGGGTGTTCCTATTTTTCAAGAACAAGTCATGGAGCTCGCCATGGTCGCGGCGGGCTTCACCCCCGGCGAGGCCGACCGGCTGCGCCGTTCGATGGCGGCCTGGAAGCGAAGCGGGGGGTTGGAGCCATTCGAAGAACGGCTGAAGAGCGGAATGCAGCGCAACGGCTACCCGGCCGAGTTCGCCGAGGCGATCTACCGGCAGATCCTCGGCTTCGGTGAATACGGCTTCCCGGAATCGCACTCGGCGAGTTTTGCGCTGCTGGTTTATGTCTCGTCCTGGATCAAGTGCCATTACCCGGCGGCGTTCTGCGCGGCGCTGCTCAACAGCCAGCCGATGGGCTTCTACGCGCCGGCACAGCTGGTCCAGGATGCGCGCCGGCACGGGGTCGAGGTGCGGCCGCCGGACGTGCAGGCGAGCGACTGGGACTGCACCCTCGAAGGCAATGCCTTGCGCCTGGGGCTAAGCATGGTCAGCGGCCTTGGCGAAAAAGAGGGGCGCCGCATTGCGGCCGGGAAGCCCTACGGCCGTGTTCTCGACTTGAAATTGAGCAAGCGCGATCTGCGCCATCTCGCGGCGGCAGGGGCGCTGCAATCGCTCGCCGGGCATCGCCGCCTCGCCCACTGGGCGGCGGCCGGCGCCGCGCGCCGGGCGCCCCTCGACGCGCCTGCGCCCGAGCCTCTGCCGCGGCTCGAGGCGCCGCGCGAGGGCGAGGAAATCGTCGCCGACTATGCGAGCCTCGGCCTCACCCTGGGCCGGCACCCGCTGGCATTGCTCAGGAAGCGGCTGGACGCAATGCGCCTTCTGAGAGCCGAAGAGCTCAAATCCAGGCCCCATGGCAGCCCGGCGCAGGTGGCCGGCCTGGTCACCTGCCGGCAGCGGCCCGACACGGCGAGCGGCGTGGTATTCGTCACGCTCGAGGACGAGACCGGGTGCATGAACATCGTGGTGTGGCGCAATCTGGTCGAAAGCCAGCGCCGCGAGCTGCTCGGCGCGCGCCTGATGGGCGTGCAGGGCGTGGTCGAGCGCGACGGCGACGTGGTGCACTTGGTCGCCAGGCACCTTTCGGACTACAGCGCCCTGCTCGGGCCGCTCGCTGCCCTTTCGCGCGATTTCCACTAAGATTTGCCGATTGGTTGAAATCCTCAGGCTGATCAGCAGCTATCGCACCCGGCGGCCGGCCCGGGTTTCGGCCTTCCTGGACGCGCTCTTCACGCGCCTCGCGCGCTGCGCCCGGGCCGAGGCGGGCGCGACCGAGGACCGCATCTGGGACGTGTGGATGCACCACCCCCATCACGCCGCGGCGCGCGAGCTCGACCTCGCCACCGGCGATATCGTCGCCCGGCGCTACGACCTCGCCGAAACACGCTTGACCCGGCTCCTTCGCCGCGCGCCCGACTTCGCCGAGGCGTGGCACAAGCGCGCCGCGCTCTATTACATGCTCGGCCGCGACCGTGAGTGCCTGGACGATATCCGTCGCACGCTCGAGCTGGAGCCCCGGCATTTCGGCGCGATGCTGCATTTCGCCGAAATCCTTCGTTCCGCCGACGCGGTCGCGGAAGCGAGCTTCGCTATGCTCGCCGCACGCTCGATCCATCCGCATCTGACAATCCCTGACTAGCGAGCGGGGCCCGGCAACTATAATGCCGCCCATGAACGCGGAAGACTACAAGGTGACGGTCGCCAAGGACCTCGCGGACCTCATCCCCGTCTTCATGAAGAATCGCCACAAGGAGCTCGACACGCTGCGCACCGCGCTCGCGGCCGCAAACTTCGAGCAGCTGCGCCAGCTTGGGCACCGCATGAAAGGGGTGGGAAACTCGTACGGGTTCACGCACGTCTCGACCCTCGGCAAGTACATCGAGGACGGGGCGCGCAGCGGCGACCGCGCCGCGCTCCAGGCGAGCATCGACGAATACCAGGACTATCTCGCCAAGGTGCAGATCACCTATGAGTAGTCCGGAGTAGTCCGTCGCCGATGCGATGCCTGATCATCGACGACGATGAGGACCTGCGCAACCTGCTGTCGCGCTACATCCTCGGCCAGTGGCCGGATGCCGAGATCGAGGCCTACGATCCCCTCGAGCGCGACCTGCCCGACGCAAGCTTCGCGCTCGGCTCGTACAACGTCATCGTTTTGGATTACATGCTCGGCCGCGGCGACGGCCTGGAGTGGCTGAAGGTCCTCAAGCAGCGCACCGACTGCCCGAAGATCCTGTTCCTCACCGGCGCCGGCAACGAGATCATCGCGGTGCGGGCGATGAAGGCCGGCGCGGACGACTACCAGCGCAAGCAGGAGCTCACCCGGGAAAAGCTGATCGCGTCGCTGCGCGAGCTCACCGCGAGCGCCGTCGAGCGCACGGTGTCGCCCGACCTCGCGGCGCGCATGGAAGCCCACTCGCTCGGCGCCAAGGTGCGCATTCCGGGCATCGAGGTGCTGCACCTCATCGGCGAAGGGGGCACCGCGCGCGTCTATCTCGCCTCGCGCGAGAACGACGACGAGCCGCTGGTGGTCAAGATCCTGCGGCAGGAGATCGTGCTGAACAAGAATGCGCTGGAGCGCTTCATGGAGGAATACGCCATGGTCGAGCGCATCCAGAGCCGCCACGTGGCGCGCATCTTCGGCCACGGCAACGACCAGAACAACGTCTACCTGGTGATGGAGTTCTTCGAGGGCGGCGACCTCAGCAAGCGCCTCGGCGGCAAGCCCGTGCCGCCGCTGGAGGCGCTCAAGTTCTTTCGCGAGTTGATGTTCGCGCTCGGCGACATCCACGAGAAGGGCATCCTGCACCGCGACCTCAAGCCGCAGAACCTGATGTTCCGCCGCGACGGCAGCCTCGCGATCGTGGACTTCGGCATCGCCAAGAACATCGCCGCCGCGGACCGCACGGGCGCGGGCGAGGTCCTCGGCACGCCGCGCTACATGAGCCCGGAGCAGGTGCAGGGGAGGGCGCTCGACCTGCGCACCGACATCTACAGCGCGGGCGTGCTGCTCTACCAGATGCTCACCGGCAAGCACCTGTTCGACGGCGAGACCGCGATGGAGGTGGCGATGCACCACCTGAACACCCAGCCGCCGCCGCTGCCGGATCACCTGGAGCAGTATCAGCGGCTGATCGAAAAGCTGGTGGAGAAGGACCGCGAAGCGCGCTTCCGCAACGCCGACGAGGTGATCGGCTTCCTGGCGCGCAAGCTCGAGCAGCTGCCCGCCGAGCCGGGCGACAAGACCCAGGTCCTGCACTAAGGCAGCGCCGCCCAGATCGCCCGCAGCTGGTCGGGCAGGTCCTTGGGCGAGAAGGGCTTCGAGATCGTGCCGGCCGCGCCGAGGGTCTTCAGCTCGTCGAGGTCGGGTTGCGAGGCCCGCGCGGTGATGAATACCACCGGCAGCGCGCTCGTCTCAGGACGCAGCTTCAACTGGCGGAACAGCGTCGGCCCGTCCATCACCGGCATCATCCAGTCGAGCATCACCAGGTCGGGGTTGAACTCGGTGATCATCGCGATCGCCTGCGTCGGGTCGCCCACCACGGCGACGGTCATCTTGCCGACGCGCTCGAGCGACATGCGCACGATGCGCTGGATGTCCTCGTCGTCCTCGACGTAGCAGATGCGGTTCAGGGGGCGGGCCGGCATATTCTCGATACTACGCTGTCCGGCGCGGGAGCTCGAACCAGAACGTAGTGCCGCCCCCCGGGCGGTCGTCGAAGCCGATGCGGCCCCGCATCAGCTCGATCAGCCGCTTGCAGATGGCGAGGCCGAGGCCGCTGCCGCCTTTCTGCCGCGTCGCGGTCGAGTCTGCCTGGGTGAAGCGGCCGAAGATGCGCGAGCGGAACGCCTCGGGGATGCCGCTGCCGCGGTCGTGCACCGCGATGCGCACATTGGGCCCGGCATCCTCGGTGCTGATCTCGACGATCCCGCCTTCCGGGGAGAACTTCGCCGCGTTCGATAGCAGGTTGGTCATCACCTGCAGCAGCCGCTTGCGGTCGGCGTGCACCTGGCGCTCCGGAATGTCCCCATCGGACTGAAAGCTCACCTTGAAGCGCTCGCCGAAAGCCTTGTTGAGCACCAGCGACTCGCGCACCAGCTCGTCCACCCGCATCACCTCGGGCGCGAGCGTCACCTTGCCCGACTCGATCTTCTCGATGTCGAGGATGTCGTTGATCAGGTCGAGCAGGCGCTGGCCGTTGCGCTCGGCGACCATGGTGAGCTCGCCGACCTCCTTGTCGACGTCGCCCATCACGCCGCTGTTGATGAGCTGCAGCGAGCCGATGATCGAGGTGAGGGGCGTGCGCAGCTCGTGGGAGAGCGTCGAAGTGAATTCCTTCTTCATGCGCTCCGCCTCGAGCTGCGCGGTCACGTCGCGGCCCTGCGCGATCACGGCGATCACGTCCTTCTGGAAGTTGACCAGCGGGGTCACCGTCCACTCGCAGGTGAGCTCGATGCCGTCGCGCCGCGGGTTGCGGATCTTGAGCCCGGCGATCGACTCGCGCGAGCTCAGGAGCTGCAGCCAGATGCGGTCGAACTCGTCGTGGAACTCGGCCAGCACCAGCTTCTTCACTGGGCCGCCGACCAGCTCGGCCGCGGCGTAGCCGAACAGGATCTCGGCGGCGTGGTTCACCTCCGCGACCGTGCCATCGGGCTGCAGCTCGAGTACCGCGATCGGCGCGCGCTCGGCGAAGAGCGCCAGCTTGCGCCCGCTCGCTTCGACCTGGCGGCGCGCCTCTTCGAGCTCGACCAGCTGCCGCTCGAGCCGCTGGTTGAGCAAGCGGTGGTCCTGCGCCAGCTTTCCATAAGCGTGGCGCAGGCGGTAGCCGGAATGGAACACGTGCGTCAGGCGGTAGGCGATGGCGACGTTGATGACGTAGAACAGCGGCACGAGGAGCGCGATCTCCACGAACAGCCGATTGCCGAACGTGAGCAGGACGTAGAAGAACGGCCCGAGGATGCCCGCGGCGTAGAGCGCGAAGATCGGCCACGAGGCGGCATACACCGGGATGCCGACGGAAGCCATGCCGGCGAAGAGAAAAGCGAGGAATACCTGCTGCTCATCCGACAGCGAGCGGAAGAACACCCCGCCGGCGAGCCCCCAGCTCGCGCCGTTGCCGAGCGCTGCGATACCGAGCCAGCGCAGCCACTCGGGCGCGGTGGTGACCTTGTCCGCGCTGCGGTGGTAGGCGTAGAGGAGCAGGCTGGCGGCAACGCTGTAGGCAACCACGAGCCCCCACCAGATCAACACCAGCTCCTTCAGCCACCGGCCCTGAAGCTCGAAGGTTGCGATCAGGCCCGCGATGAAGGTCGCGCCGATCGCGATCGGCATCTGCCGGTAGAGCTGCGCCACGCGGTCGGCGAGGACCTGCTGGGGGTCGGCGCGGTCGCGAATCTCCGCCTCGACGGCGTGGGTCGAGACCTCGAGCCCGGTGTTGGTGCCGTTGGCGGTCGTGGAGTGGTTCATCCGGCGCAGAAGGGAACCTGCGCCAATTCTATAGGCAAAGCCCCGGGGGGTTATCCCTGAGTCCCGCGAGAGCGGAACTAAGACCTAGAAAGTCTTGCCGTTCCTGATCACGCCGACTGCGACGCCTTCGATCGTGAGCGCGTCGTGCCGCAAATCCACTTCGATCGGCGCGAATTCCGGGTTCTCGGCTTCGAGCTGCACCGCATGGCCGCGGCGCCGGTAACGCTTGACCGTGACCTCGTCGGCGAGTCGCGCGACGACGATCTGCCCGGTGCGAGCTTCGTGCGTGCGGTGCACGGCGAGCAGGTCGCCTTCGAGGATACCGGCGTCGCGCATCGACATGCCGCGCACGCGCAGCAGATAGTCGGCCCGCGGCGTGAACAGATTCGGATCGACCTGGTAACGCCCGTCGAGGTGCTGCTCGGCGAGGATCGGGCTGCCGGCGGCGACGCGCCCGACGACGGGCAGCTCCAGCAGCCGTCCCAGGCGGCCGGCCGACCGACCGTCGCGCACGCGAATGCCGCGCGAGGCGCCCGAGGAGATCTCGATCGCGCCCTTTTTCTCCAGCGCACGCAGATGCTGCTCGGCCGCGTTCACCGAGCGAAAGCCCATGCGTTGCGCGATCTCCGCGCGCGTCGGCGGGTACCCCGAAACCTCGGTGAGCTCGCGCACCAGGCGCAGAATCTCGGCTTGACGCTCTGTCAGTTCGTCCACTAGTGGCATTATATACAGTATATGCGGCGCATTGTCCATTTGGACATGGACGCGTTCTATGCGGCGGTCGAGCAGCGCGACGATCCGGACCTCCGCGGCAAGCCCGTGGCCGTCGGCGGCCGACCCGAATCGCGCGGCGTGGTCGCCGCGGCGAGCTACGAAGCGCGCGTCTTCGGCGTGCGCTCGGCGATGCCGATGGCGCGCGCGGTGCGCCTGTGTCCCGAACTCGTGGTGGTGCCCCCCGACTTCGAGCGCTACCGCGGCGTGTCGGTCCAGGTGATGGAGATCCTGCGCGCCTGCACCCCGCTCGTCGAGCCGCTCTCGCTCGACGAGGCTTACCTGGACGTGACCGAGAACCTCTGGGGCGAGCCCCTCGGGAGCCGCGTCGCCCGGCGGTTGAAGAACGAGATCCTGGAAAGAACCGGCCTCACCGCGTCAGCGGGCGTGGCGCCGAACAAGTTCCTCGCCAAGATCGCCTCGGGCTACCGCAAGCCCGACGGCCTCACCGTGATCTCGCCCGAGCGGGTGGAAAGCTTCCTGCAGGAGCTGCCGGTCGAGGCGCTGTGGGGAGTAGGGCCCGTCACGGCTCGAAAACTGAAAGAGATTGGACTGGAAAAGCTCGTGCAGGTGCGCACGGTCGACATGGAGCTCCTGCGCCGGACCGTCGGCAGCCTCGCCGACTGGCTGCGCCAGCTCTCGCACGGCGACGACCCGCGTCCGGTAGAGCCCAACCGCGAATCGAAATCTTCCAGCACGGAGAACACCTACGCTCAGGACCTGACCGAGCTTGAAGCGATTCGTGCGGAGCTCGATCGCATGGCGCGCGAGAACGCCGAGTGGCTGGCGCGCAACCATCTCACGGCGCGCACCATCACGATCAAAGTCCGCTACGCCGACTTCAAGACCGTCACGCGCAGCCACACCCTGTCGATGCCGACGGACGACGCCGACGTGATCGCGTCCTGGGCCGTCGAGCTGATGGCGCGCACCGAGGCCGGCCGCCGGCCGGTGAGGCTGCTCGGCGTACGCGTACAAGGGCTAGTCGAACAGCCCGGGGGCTAGCTCGACCGGCTCGATCAGTTTCGGCGAGTCGTTCGCCGCCTGGTTCACCGCCATGCTCACGGGGTGCGCGAGCATGGCGATTTCCGGCGCGGTGGCCAGAATGCTTTCATCCCCGGCCAGCCATGCCGCGTAGCCCTCCCTGGGGACGATGAGCGGCATGCGGTCATGCACCTTGCCGATGACGGCATTCGGTTCGGTGGTGATGAGCGAGCAGGTGTCGCGCTCCCACAGCGCGGCGAAGCCGAACAGCGGCTCGTTCTCCGGAAAAAAATAGAAGGGCTGCTTGCGGCCGCCTTCCCTCTTCCATTCATAAAAGCCGCTCACCGGCACGAGACAGCGTGCGCTCGCCTTGAATTTCGAAGCGACCGTCTCCGCGCGCAGATTCACGAAACGGCCGCGCAGGCCCCAGCGCGCGAGCGCCGCTTCATGGTTCCTGACCACGAGGATGTCGGTCGCCGGCGCGATGTTGTAGCGCGGCAGGAATTCAGGCGGAGACTCGAGCCCGAACTGCAGCGCGACGACGTCGGGATTCGCATGCAGCGCATAGCGGCCACACATGCGCGTGAGGTTACAATGGCCGCGGCATGATCATCCAGTCGCTGCTCGACACCGACCTGTACAAGTTCACCATGATGCAGGTCGTGCTGCACCACTTTCCGGGCGCGCAGGTCGAGTACAAGTTCAAGTGCCGCACCGAGGGGGTGGATCTGAGGCCGGACCTGCCCGCGATCGAGGCCGAGCTCGTCAAGCTGTGCAGCCTGCGCTTCCGCGACGACGAGCTAACCTACCTGCGGGGCTTGAGGTTCATGAAGTCGGACTTCGTCGATTTCCTGGCGCTGTTTCATTTCAGCGAGAGGTACGTGCGCTTAGGAGCCGGCGAGAAGCCCGGCGAGATCGACATCACGGTGCGGGGACCGTGGCTGCACACGATCATGTACGAGATCCCGCTGCTCGCGATCGTCTCGGAGCTCTATTTCCGCCGCACGCAGCCCAAGCCCAACCTCGCCGAAGGACGGCGGCGCCTCAAGGCCAAGATCGGCGTAGCGCGCGCGGTCGAGCCGGAGCTCGGCTTCAAGATCTCGGACTACGGCACCCGGCGGCGCTTCTCGCGCGACTGGCAAGAGGAGGTGCTGAAAACCTTCAAGCGCGACATCCCGCAGAACTTCGCCGGCACCTCGAACGTCTGGTTCGCGATGCGCAACAACCTGACGCCGCTCGGCACCATGGCGCACGAGTACATGCAGGCCTGCCAGGCGCTCGGCCCGCGGCTGCGCGACTCGCAGACCTTCGCCTTCGACAAGTGGGCGCAGGAATACCGTGGCGACCTCGGCATCGCGGTGGCCGACACCTACGGCACCGACGCCTTCCTGCGCGACTTCGACATGTACTTCTGCAAGCTGTTCGACGGCGCGCGCCACGACTCGGGCGATCCGTTCGCGTGGGGCGAGCGCGTGATCGCGCACTACCGCAGGAACCGCGTCGATCCGCGCACCAAGACGCTGATCTTCTCCGACCAGCTCACCGTGCCGATCGCCATCGAGATCGCGCGCCGCTTCCACGGCCGCGCGCTCACTGCGTTCGGCATCGGCACCAACCTGACCAACGACCTTGGCCACGAGCCGATCAACATCGTCATCAAGATGACCGAGTGCAACGGCCAGCCGGTGGCCAAGGTGTCCGACGCGCCGGGCAAGACGATCAGCAAGGATCCCGGCTACCTGCGCTACCTCAGGCAGGTCTTCGGCCTCGAACCTGCCGAAAAGACTTAGTACACCGCTCGCCGTTCTCGCCGCCTGCTTCGTCCTGAACCTGTTCGGGCGCGGGCTGGGCGACACCTATGCCGTGTTCCTGCTGCCGCTCGAGCGCGAGTTCGGCTGGACGCGCTCCGAGCTCACCGGCGTCTACTCGGTGTACCTGCTGGTGAACGGCCTTACCGCGCCGCTGGTCGGCCTGGTCTTCGACCGGCTCGGGCCGCGCTGGGTCTATGGCGCCGGCATGGCGAGCCTGGGGGTGGCGTTCTTCCTCGCGGGCGGGCTCGTGGACCTCTGGCAGTTCTACCTCCTCATCGGCGCGCTGGTCGGCATCGGCGTCAGCCTGAACGGGATGGTGCCGGCCTCGGCACTGCTCGCCCGCTGGTATCGCGAGCGCCTGTCGAGCGCGATCGGCATCGCGTACTCGGCGTTCGGCGCCGGCGCGCTGATCTTCATTCCTCTTGCCCAGTACCTCGTCGGCGAGCTTGACTGGCGCGCGACCTACCGCCTCATGGGTGGGGCGCTTCTGCTGTTGGCGCCGCTCATCGTGTTCGGCTTGCCTTGGAAAACGTATGCCGCGGGCCACCCCGCTGCACGCGCCGAGGCAAGGGGGAAAGCCGGCGCGGGCTGGACGCTGGCGGCGGCGCTGCGCGCGCCGCTGTTCTGGGGCCTGGTCCAGGTGTTTTTCTGCACTTCGATCGCCATGTTCTCCATCATCGTGCAGCTCGTCGTCTTTCTGGTCGACGCGGGCTTCTCGCCGCTTGCCGCCGCCGGCGCGTTCGGCGTCGTCGGCCTGCTCTCCGCCGCGAGCGTGATGGGCAGCGGGTTTGCATCGGATCGCTTCGGCTACCGCCAGACCATCAGCCTGAGCTTCGCCGGCACTGCGAGCGGCATGGCGCTGCTCCTCGCCATGACGGCAGCGCCGTCGGCGCTTCTCCTCGCGCTGTTCGTCCCGCTCTTCGGCCTGTGCATGGGCGTGCGCGGGCCGATCGTCTCGTCGGTCGCGGCGCGCTACTTCGCCGGCCCCCGCGTCGCCACCATCTACGGTCTCATTTACGCCAGCAACGCCGTCGGCGCGGCGATCGGGGCGTTCGTCGGCGGCCTGCTGCACGACCTGACCGGCGGCTACCGCGTCGGCCTCGTTTTCGCGCTGGTCTTCGTCGCGCTCGCAGCAGCGCCGTTCTGGACCATCCCGGCGCTCAGGAACTTCCGCTGATCTTCGGCGGCCCTTGGCCGTCGAGTTGAAAACCACCGCATTAGTTACCTCCCGGAAATGGCGCGCATGCGCCGCTCGCGTTCGCGCAGGCCGCAGCCGCGCAAGTCGGCGGCGCCTTTCTCGGTCACGATGACCCCTGCCTCGCTGCGCGGCACCGACACGGTGCTGGAGATACGTTCTACGATTCTCGAGCTTGGGATTACGGTAATCGCAATCCCGCCGGCTGACTGGTTCGCGGCGCGCACGAAGTCGAGCGCGCCCCCGACCGCCCCCACATAGCTCGCTCCGGCGAGCTCGCCGCTGACCTGTCCGGTCAGGTCGACCTCGACCGCGGAGTTGATCGCGACGAAGCGCGGCTGCCGGGCGAGAACTTCGGCATTGTGCGTGTACTCGGAGCTGCGCAGGCGCACGCGGTCGTTGTCGCGCGCGAAGTCGAACAGCTTCCTGGAGCCGATCAGCATCGCGCAGTCGATGCGGCTCACGATCCTGCGCTCCGCGAGCTCGATCACGCCGTCGCCGATGCTGCCGGAGTGCACCCGCAAGCCCTCGTGGCGGCCGAGGGCGCTGCATACGGCGTCGGGCAGGGCGCCAATGCCGAATTCGAGCACCGCGCCGTCCGGGACGAAGGCAGCGGCGTTGCGAGCGATCGCCTGCTCCAGGTCACCCGGCGGACGCGCTGCAGGCGTGGCGGGCGGCCGCGAGCTTTCCACCACGAGGTCGAAATCGGCCCTCGTGAGCAGGCGCTCGGTGTGCGTCCACGGCACCTGCTCGTTCACCTCGGCCACGATCGCCCGGCAGGTGTCAAGCGCCGGCACCAGGTAGTCGGCGGCAAGGCCCAGGCTGTATTCGCCGCGCGCGTTGGGCGGGCTCACTTGAACCAGGACCACATCGGCCGGGATTGCCCGTGAACGAATCAGTGACCCAAGCTGTGAATAAGGCACCGGCAGGATCCCGAGCACGCCGGCATCCGCAAGCGCCCGGTTGGTGCCGATGCCGCAATAGGAGGAGAGCGTCAGGTCATCGGCGTGTTCGGCCTTGACGATGCCGGAGTAGCTCGAGCCGAGGAAGCATCCCACTCCGCCCAGGCGGCCGCGTTGGGACACCAGCGCTTCCACGAGCGTCTGGGGCTCGGCGCAGGCCTGTCCCCACAGAATCCCATCGCCGGGGCGAATTACACTACTCAGCTCCACCATGGGGGCGATTATGGCTGACGAAAAAATGCTGGATGTGATCCTGCGCGAGGCGCGCTCGCATGGAAACTTTCACGACCGGCCGGTGGACCAGGCGCTGCTGCGCAAGGCGCACGAGCTGATGAAATGGGGGCCGACCACCGCCAACAGCCAGCCGGCGCGGATCTTCTATCTGTTCTCGAAGGAATCGCGGGAGAAGCTGCGCCCGGCGCTGTCGGCGGTCAACGTGGAGAAGACGATGAAGGCGCCGCTGGTCGCGCTCGTCGCCTACGACACGCGGTTCTACGAGCACCTGCCGCGGCTCTATCACAACCCCGACGCGATCAACTGGTACAACAAGCCTGCCGTCGCCGAGCCCAACGCGTTCCGCAACTCGAGCCTGCAGGGCGCCTACCTGATCATCGCCCTGCGTGCCGTCGGGCTCGATTGCGGCGCAATGTCCGGCTTCAACAACGCTACCCTCGACGCCGCCTTCTTCCCGGATGGGCGCCTGAAGTCGAACTTCCTCATCAACATCGGCTACGGCACCGGCCAAGGCCTGCCGCCGCGCAACCCGCGCCTCACTTTCGAGGAGGCTTGCCGGATCCTCTGACCGGACGCGCGCCGCGCTCGTCGAATTCGTAGTGCAGCACGAGCTGGTCGCGCACCGGGCCGGCAAGCCTCAGCTTCACCGCCCATTCGCCGCCCATCTCCAGGTCGAGCCGCGCGCGATACTCACCGGGCGTGCTGGTCGCGTCTGCCCTGACCGGCTTCACCTGGTGCGCCATGGGCATCGACGGCATGTCCGCGCTCATCCGCACGTCCAGGTCGGTGAGGGGTAGTCCCTGTCTCTGGATCTCGATAACGCAGTCGTAAATGAAATCCTTGCCGGTGTGAATGCAGTCGAGCCGCGCTTCGGCTTTTTGGGCAACTGCCTCGAACGAAAGGACCATGGTGAGCCCCAGGAGCCATCTCATCTTCGTGTCCTCAGCCAGTGCACCACGCGCTCGTCGAGCAGGCCGCGCGGGCGCCAGATGAGCAGCAGGGCAACCAGGCCGCCGAACACGATCATGCGGTAGCCCTGGAAGACCCGCGTGCCCTCGAGGAGGCCGAGGTCGAGCGCGACGCCGAGCAGCGGCCCGACCACGGTGCCCAGGCCGCCGATGAGCGCGTAAGCAAGCGTATGCACGCCGAGCATGATGTCGAAGTTGCGCGGCTCGATGTAGGTATTGTGATGCGCGAAGAGCGCGCCGCCGAGCGCCGCGAGCGCGCCGGCCGCGGCGACCACGGCCAGCTTGAGGCGCAGGACGTCGATGCCGAGCGTGCCCGCGAGCTCGGGGTCCTCGCCGAGGGCGCGGACCGCGCTGCCCAGTCTTGTCCTCTCAAGGAGGTGAATGACGACGAGCACGACCGCAAGCATGCCCCAAACCAACGCCAGAAAACCGAGCGGCTCGACGCCGCGCTCGAACACCCACCGGATGCCTCGAAAGCCCTGGGTGCCGTCGGGGCCGACGAGCTCTCCGCCGACCTCGACCTGCCAGTGGAACAGCTCGAACAGGATGCGCAGCATCTCCGCCGCCGCGAGGGTCGCCATGGCGAAATAGAGCCCGCGCAACCGCAGCGCCGGCAGGCCGACGAGCGCGGCGACTGCGGCGCCGCAGACCATGGCGATGAGAAGACCCAGGAAAAGCGGCAAGCCGAGCATCGCAGTGGCAATCCCGGCGGCGTAGGCGCCGACGCCGAAAAAGGCCTGCTGGCCGAACGAGAGCTCGCCCGCGATCAGCAACAGGTAGGCCGAGGTGGCGACGAACGACAGCAGCCCGACGCTGGTCAATACGCCGATCGCGTATTCATCCATGGCGGCCTCAGGGCGAGGAGGGCGAAGAGCAGCAGGTAAGCGATGAAGTCGCGGAACTGCGGGCCGAAGTACCACTGGCTGTGCGCCTCGATCAGGCCGAGCGCGAGCCCGCCCGCAATCGCGCCGGGAAGCGAGCCGAGCCCGCCGAGCATCATCGCGAGCATGCCCTTGAGAGTCGACCACATGCCGAGCATCGGCGTCACCTGCTCGTGGCTCGCGACGATCAGGAATCCGGTTGCGCCCCCGATGGCCGACGCGACCGCGAAGATGCGCAGCGACACCGCGCCGACATCGATTCCCGAAAGCTCCGCCGCGCGGGGATCATCGATCACCGCGCGCACCGCAATACCGAAGCGCGTCGCATAGAGGACTTTCCAGCCGGCGACGCACACCGCGACGGCGCTCAGCAGAATCAGGAGCGACTCCACGCGCACGAAGAACGGCCCGAAGGTCAGCGGGCCGCCCTCGTAAAGCGCGGGAAACGCGTAGAGGTGCCGCGGCAGCAGCAGTGTGGCAAGCTCCTCGAGCTGCATCCAGATCGCGAAGCTCGCCACCATCGCCGCCGTCGCGGCGCCCCTACGATGCGGAGCGAAGCAAAGGCGCTCGACATAGCTTCCCGCCAGGACCGTCGCCAGCACCGCCACGGCGAAAAGAACCAGCAGCCCGGCGCCGGTTTGCAGGAAGAGCCAGGTCGCCGCATACGCGCCCAGCATGATCGCCGGCCCGTAAGACAGGTTGGCGCGCCGCAGGACCCCGAAGATCAGCGTGAAGCCGACTGCGAGGAGAGCGTATGCCGCGCCCGCGCTCAGGCCGTCGAGGCTGTTCTGAAGAAAATCAACGACTGGAGCCAAGATAGGCCCGCCGGATGACTTCATCCTCCGCAAGAGAGCCCGGGTCGCCGCTGAAGGTGACGCGGCCCTGTTCCATCAGGTAGAAGCGCTGCGCGACCCTGAGCGCCATGTGCGCGTTCTGCTCGACGAGGAAGATGGTGGCGCCGTCGCGGTGCAGCTCGGTGATGATGGCGAAGATCTCCTCCACCACCAGCGGCGCGAGGCCGAGCGAAGGCTCGTCCATGAGCAGGAGCTTCGGCCGGGACATGAGCGCGCGCGCCACGGCGAGCATCTGCTGCTCGCCGCCGGAGAGCGTGCCGGCGGGCTGCGCTTCGCGCTCCTTGAGCCTCGGGAAGCGCGTAAACATGCGCTCGATGTCGTCTTCGAAGCCGTTCCGCCTCTGGTAGGCGCCTGCCTGCAGGTTCTCGAGCACCGTCATGCTGGGAAAGACGAGGCGGTTCTCCGGCACGAGGGCGATCCCGCGGGCGACGATCGCGTGCGGCGGCAACCCCGTAATCTCATCTTCCGAAAAACGGATCGAGCCACTCCTCGGCCTGAGGATTCCGGCGAGCGTCATCATCAACGTCGTCTTGCCGGCGCCGTTGGGCCCGAGCAGGCAGGTGATCGAGCCCTGCGCCACCTCGAGCGACACGCCCTTAAGCGCCTCGATCTTGCCGTAGGCAGTAACGAGATCCTGAACGCGCAGCATCAAGCTCCGCCCAGGTAGGCTTTTCTCACCAGGGGGTCCGCCTGGATCTCGGCGGGGCTGCCTTCGGCGATCTTCTGCCCGAAGTTGAGCACCGCGATGCGGTCGGTCACCCCCATCACCAGCTCCATTACGTGCTCGATCAGCAGGATCGTGATGCCCTGGGCGCGGAGCTTCAGGATCCGGTCGCGAAGCTGCCCGATCTCCTCGCTGTTCATGCCGGCCGCGGGTTCGTCGAGCAGGAGCAGCTTCGGTTTCGCGGCCAGCGCGCGGGCGAGCTCGAGCCGGCGCTGCTCGCCGAAGGCGAGGTTCGCCGCCAGCTCGTCCTGCTTGTGGGCGAGCCCGCTGAACTCGAGGAGCTGCGCGATCTCGGCGCGCACTCCGGACTGGCCGCCGAGCCAGCGCGCGAAGAAGCCGCGGCGCGCATGGTCCTCGGGAGCATTCTGCGCCACCCACAGGTTCTGCCAGACCGAGAGCTGGCCGAAGAGCCGGATGTTCTGGAAAGTGCGCGCGATGCCGCGCTGCAGCCGTTTGTGGGTTGGTAGCCCTTCCAAACTTTCGTTGTTGAAACGAACTTCACCCGCGGTGACGGGAAAGAGCCCGGCGATCACATTCACGGTCGTGCTCTTGCCCGAGCCATTGGGGCCGATCAGGCCGACGATCTCGCCTTGGCGCACCGCGAGGTCGAGGCCGTCGACCGCCTTTACGCCGCCGAAGTGGCGCGAAAGCCCTTTCAACTCAAGCACGCCGGCCCCCAAGGAACCCCTGCGGCCGCAGGTTCATCGCCGCGACGATCAGCGCCCCGAACAGCAGGTTGCGCCAGTCGCCGAGGAAGCGCAGCCCTTCGATGAGGAAGGCCTGCACGAAGATCACCGCGGCGAGCGTGCCGAAGACGTTCTTCAGTCCGCCGACGATCGGATAGGCGATCGCGAAGGTGGCGAGGAGCACGTTGAAGTTCGCGTGCTCGATGTGCGTCGTGTAATGCGCGTACAGGCCGCCACCGATACCCGCCACCGCGCCGCCGACGGTCATCGCGCTCACCTTCACCGCGGTGAGGTTGACCCCGACGGATTGTGCGGCGAGCTCGTCCTCGCCGACCGCCCGCAGCACCGCGCCGTAGCGCGAGCGGTCGAGCCACCAGAGCGCCGCCATGGCCAGGACGACGAAGACCCAGACGAACAGCATCACTTCTCCGGTGCTCCAGCCGTGCTCCTGGAAGTAGCGGATCTGGCGGAAGCCTTCGCCGCCGAGCGGACCCACCTTGATCTCGCCTTTCGCGACCTGGTAGTCGAAGTTGAAGAAGAAGAGGCGCACCCCTTCACCGAAGGCGAGGGTGGCCACGACCAGCATCAACCCCTTCACGCGCAGGGCGGGAAAGCCCACCGCGCACGCGGTCGCCGCGCCGAACATCGCGCTGGCGCCGAGGGCCGGCACGATGTGCCATCCCGCAAGCACGGTGAGCATGCCGGCGGCGTAGGCGCCGATGGCGAAGAACGCCGCCTGCGCCAGGGTGACCTGCCCGGTGAGCAGCACAATGTAGGCGGAAAGTCCGAGGAGGGTGTGAATCCCCACGGTCTGCGCCAGGCCGTAATAGAAGTCCATTACTGCTTGAAGAGTCCCGAAGGGCGGAAGATGAGGAAGGCGAAAAGCAGCAGCATCACGTAAAGATCTCTCTCAGTGACTCCGCGGAACTGCTGGAACACATTCTCGAAGGCGCCGACCAGCAGGCCGGCGACGATCGCGCCGGGGATGCTGCCCAGGCCACCGATCACGGTGACGATCAGGCCCTTTACCGTGAGCGGCGCGGTGAGAAGCGGCGACAGCGCTCCCACCGAGGCGCCGATGAGCGCGCCGGCGATCCCGCCGAGCAAGCCGGTGACGATGAAGGTCATGGCGTTCACCTGCCCGACGCGGATGCCGCAGAGCTGCGCTGCCACGGCCTGCTGCGAAACCGCGCGCGTGGCGAGCCCGAGGCGCGTGCGGTAGAGCAGGGCGAGAAGCGCAATCATGCAGACCACCGACACCCCGGCCACCAGCAGTAGGTCGCCACGCAACGTGAACTCGCCGGCGCGCAGCATTACGTCGTCGAACATCGCCGGGTAGTTCTGCGGCATGCCCGCTGTGAGGTGCACGATGATCTCGTCGATCAGGAGCAGCATCCCGACCGTCGCCATCAGCGGCGCGAGCTGATTCGAAAGCGGGATGAAATGGAAGCAGGTGACGTACACCAGCCAGCCGATGACACCGCCCCCGAGGAACGCACACAGGAACACCACCCACGGCGGGGCGCCGGCGGCAAGCTGCAGGATCAGGAGCCCCGCATACGCCGCGCCGACCGAGGCCGCGGCGTACGCGAGGTTCAGCTTGTGCATCACGCCGAACACCAGCGTGAAGCCGATACCGATCAGCGCATAGGTCGCGCCGAACAGTAGGCCGTCGCAGACGGCCTGGAGGAAGTCGAGCAAAAACCCTTAGAGAGGATTATGCAGCACCTTCCATTCGCCCTTGTTCGCCTGGACGAAGAGGTAGGGCTTGTCGGCCTCGCGATCGTCGGTGCGCTTCGTCACGCCCATGAGGCCCTTGGTCTCCCTCAGCTTGGCGAGGCCGTCGCGGATCTTGCGGCGGTCGGCCTGCAGCTGGCTCTTGTCGCCGGAGATCTTCTCGGACTCGATGACCTGCTTCAGGATGAACATGTTCTCCCACGCCGCCATCGAGTGCAGGTCGGCCGCGCCCTTGAACTTGGCCGTGGTCTCGGCCGCGGTCTTGCCTTCCTTGGTGACCGGGGCGAACGAGGTCGGGATGATCATGCCCTCGGCCTGCTTGGCGCAGCCTTGCAGCGTCTCCAGGCTCGAGGAGCTCGTGAGTCCCACCAGCACCTTGGGCTTCACGCCCTGGCGCTGCATCTCCTTCAGCACGCCGCAGGTGGTGAACGGGTGCGCCGAGATCGCGACGATGTCGGGGTTGGCGTTCTTCATTTCCCGCACCTGGGTGGCGAAGTTGGTGTCGTTCAGCAGCCACTTCGAGTTGCCGAGCACCTGGTAGCCGTTCGCCTCCGCCCGGTCTTTCATGATCGCGTACCAGGACGCGCGCGAGTGCGCGAAATCCTCCTCCACGCCGCCGAAGACCGTCTTCGCGTTCGGATACTTGGTCTTCAGCCAGTAGAAGAGCGACGAGTACATGATGCTTTCGTTGGGCACGTTGCGGAACGCCCATTCCGAGATCTTGGCGAGGCCGATCTTGATCGCGACGTCGGTGAACACCGGCATCTGCAGGCCCGAGTCGCCCTTGTCGTCGACCTTCTTCTGCAGGATGCCGAACAGAGGCTCGGCCACGTTGGAGCAGGTGGGGCCGACCGCCACGATGGCATCGGTGCCGTAAATCCGGCGCAGCACCGAGATGCCTTCCTCCGCGGTGCAGCGGTCATCGAGGTAATCGATCACCAGCTTCGCTTTCGAGCCGTCGGCGAGCTTGACGCCGCCCTGCTTGTTGATCAC
The DNA here is from genome assembly GCA_036559525.1 of Burkholderiales bacterium. Taxonomy (GTDB): domain Bacteria; phylum Pseudomonadota; class Gammaproteobacteria; order Burkholderiales; family SG8-39; genus SCGC-AG-212-J23. Next base: position 7,230 of record DATBSZ010000098.1, on the reverse strand, counting down.
GTCCGCCGCGGCGAGCATCGCCGCTTCGCTGTTGATGCCGAACGAGCGCACCACGCCCGACTTGGCGCCAAAACCGGCAATGCGGATCGACTTCTCCTGCGCAAAGGCGCTCGTGGAAAGCGCCAACGCCACTGCGATGGCCAGTGTCTTCACGGATTCCTCCTCCTTGGAGTAGATTCGCCGAGTCTAAAGCGAGGGGAAGCGAATGGCCAAGCGCCGACCGAAGAATCGTAAAGCGAATGCTGCAACGCGCAAAAACGGCATGTGGTCGTCCCTGAAGCCAGGTCCCGCGAACTACACGGCCCTCTCACCGATCGTCTTCCTGCCGCGCGCCGCAGAGATCTTTCCCGACCGCGTTGCGGTCCTGCATGGCTCTACCCGGTTCACCTACAAGCAACTTTTCGAGCGCGCAAAGCGCCTCGCCTCGGCGCTGCAGAAGGCCGGCGTCAAGCGTGGCGACGTGGTCTCGGCCATGCTGCCCAACATCCCGGCCATGCTGGAGGCGCACTACGGGGTGCCGATGCTCGGCGCAGTGCTGAACACCATCAACACCCGCCTGGATGCCGATACGGTCGCCTACATCCTCGAGCATGGCGAAGCCAAGGTATTCATTACCGATCGCATGTTTGCGGGTGTTTGCGGGCCGGCGCTCGCCAAGCTCAAGAAGAAGCCGCGGGTCGTCGATGTCGACGACCCGCAATACGGCGGACCGGGCGAGCGGCTTGGCCAGGTCGAATACGAAGCTTTTCTCAAGACCGGAAGCCCCGGGTTCGAATGGTCGCTTCCGCAATCGGAATCCGACCCCATCGCGCTCAACTACACGTCGGGAACCACCGGCAGGCCAAAAGGCGTCGTCTACCACCATCGCGGCACCTTCCTCGAGGCCTGCGGCAACGTCATGGCGTGGGCCATGCCCGCGAGCCCGGTATACCTGTGGACGCTGCCGATGTTCCACTGCAACGGCTGGTGCTTCCCCTGGTCGGTGACCGCGATGGCCGGCACGCACGTTTGCCTACGGGCGGTCGAGCCCAAGCGGATTTTTGAATTGATCGTGGAGCATGGCGTCACCCACATGTGCGGCGCCCCGACGGTATTAGGCATGCTGATCGCAGCGCCGGAAGGGGAGCGGCGCAAGTTCCCGCACCCAGTGCACATCCAGACCGGGGGCTCCCCGCCGCCGGCCAAGGTCATCCAGGCGATGGAGGAGCTCGGATTCCAGGTGCTGCACATCTACGGCATGACCGAGCTCCAGGGGCCGTCGACGTTCTGCGCGCCGCAGGACTGGGACGACAAGTACACCGAAATGGCACGGCAAGGCGTGCGCTATCCGGTCGTCGAGGGCCACATCGTCGCCGATCCGAAAACCTGCAAGCCGTTGCCGAAGGACGGAAGCGCGATCGGCGAGATCCTGGTGCGCGGCAACACCGTGATGCTCGGCTATCTCAAGGACGCGAAAGCGACCGCGGAAGCCTTCGCCGGCGGATGGATGCACACCGGCGACCTGGCGGTGTGGCACCCGAGCCACTACGTCGAGATCAAGGACCGCAAGAAGGACATCATCATCTCGGGCGGCGAGAACATCTCGTCGGTCGAGGTCGAGATCGCGCTCTACAAGCACCCGGCGACCCAGCTCGCCGCGGTGGTCGCGCGGCCGGACCAGAAGTGGGGCGAGACGCCGTGCGCCTTCGTCCAGCTCAAGCCCGGCGCAAGCGCGACGGAGCAGGACTACATCGACTGGTGCCGGCAGAACCTCGCGCGGTTCAAGATCCCGAAGAAGGTGGTGTTCGGCCCCGTGCCGACCACCGCGACCGGGAAGATCCAGAAGTTCGTGCTGCGCGAGCGCGCGAAAGCCCTCTGACCCGGGCATTGATCAACGATCGAGCCCCTGGTCGTCGTACGAAGCGGGGTCCGAGATCGGCTCGATGTGGGTAAAGACGGCGGCGTTCGGCACCATCGAGCGGATGCGCGATTCGATTTCCTCGGAAAGCTGGTGCGCCCGCGCCACGCTCCAGGCATCGGGCACCAGGAGATGGAACGAGATGAAGCGCCGTGCGCCCGCCTGGCGCGTGCGCAGCGCGTGGAATGCGACGCCCTGACGTCGCGAATATTCCTTGAAAAGCTTGGTCACCTCGCCCGTGTCCTCGGTCGAGATCGCGGCGTCGAGCAGGCCTTTCCATGACCGGCGCATCAGCCGCAGGCCGGTCCACACGATGTGCGCGGCCACCGCGAGCGCGACCAGCGGGTCGAGGCGCAGCCAGCCCGTGGCAAGCACGGCCGCGACGCCAATGATCACGCCCGCCGAGGTCCAGACGTCGGTCATCAGGTGCTGGCCGTCGGCCTCGAGGGTGATGCTGTGCTCCCTGCGGCCGACGCGGACCAGGACCACGGCGACCGCGAAATTGATCGCCGACGCCGCGACGGTCAGCGCAAGGCCGAGTATCGGCGCGTCGAGCGCGCGCGGCTCGATCAGCCGCGGGATGGCGGCGGCGAGGATCCCGCCGGCGGCGAGCACGATGAGGGCGCCTTCGATTCCGGCGGCGAAGTACTCCGCCTTGGAGAAGCCGTAGGGATGGTCTTCGTCGGGCGGCGAGGCCGCGAGGCGCAGCATGGACAGCGCGAGCATGGCCGCCGCGAGGTTGACGAGCGATTCCAGCGCATCCGAAAGCAGGCCGACCGACCCGGTCAGCCACCACGCAGCCGTCTTCAGGCCGATCGTCGCGAGCGCCGCCGCGATGGACAGCCAGGCGTAGCGCTCAAGACTTGTAGAGGCGGTAGCCAGTCGGGTCGGGATCGGAGAGCTCGTAGAGCGTAATTCTTTCGCCGGAGTCGGCGGCGAAGCGCCGGGCCTGGACCACGCGAGGGGGCGACCTGGCGTCCATGGCGAGAATCAAGCCCTTCGCGCCCGGGTGCGGGTCGGCGTCGCCCGGGTCGAGCTGCTCGCACGCCCAGCGCTTGAACGTCACGCACTTGCCGAGGCAGCGGCGCGACCAGGGCGTCTGATTCCGGTAGCGCGCGAGATAGGGCGCGGAAGAGAGGACCTCGGGCGAGTCGAGCTCGTAGGTCGCGAGGTACGTCCTGCCGGCAACCCAGCGTCGCGCCGAGCGGAATCCGGGTATCGCGAGGCGTTCGGGCAGATGCTCCTCGTCGTACCAGGCGTTGAATTCTTCCTCCATCCCGGGCGGCGGCTCGGTGAGTGTGAGGAGGAGGCCGCGCTTCATGCGCCTCTGATGATGCCTTTTTCCAGGACGTAGGCGCGGTCGGCGACGCGGCCGGCGAAATGCCGGCTCTGCTCCGCGAGCAGCACGGTGATGCCCGAGCGCTTGAGCTCCACGATGGCCCTCGCAACCTGCTCGACGACCAGCGGCGCGAGTCCCTCGGAGGGCTCGTCGAGCAGGATCGCGCGCGGATTGCCGGCGAGCGTGCGCGCGATGCAGAGCATCTGCTGCTCTCCTCCCGACATGCGCGCGCCGCGCCGGTTGCGCAGGCCGGCGAGCGCCGGAAAGAGCGCGAACAACCGCTCCTCGGTCCAGGCGGGTGCGGCGCCGCGCGGCGGCTGGCGAGCGACTTCGAGGTTCTCGGTCACGGTCAGGTCCGTGAAGATACGCCGATCCTCGGGGACGTAGCCAAGCCCCAGCCGCGCGATCTCGTGGGGCTCGAGGTCCTTCAGGTTCCTGCCTTCGAAGATGACTTCCCCGGACAAAGGCTCGATCAAGCCCATGATCGCCTTCAGCGTGGTCGACTTGCCCGCCCCGTTGCGGCCGAGCAACGCCACCACTTCGCCCTGGCGCGCCTCCAGAGCGACGTCGAACAGGACCTGGGCGCGGCCGTAGCCCGCGCTCAGGCCACGTATATCAAGCGTCGCCAAGGTAGACCTCGCGTGCACGCGCATCCGCTCGCACCTGGGCCGGCGTGCCCGCCGCGATGACTTCGCCGAGGTGCATGACGATGACCCGGCTGGCGAATCCGAAGACGACGTCCATGTCGTGCTCGGTGAAGAGCACGGCGAGACGGTCGTCGCGCGCCAGGGTCGCGGCGAGAGCCATCAGGGCCCCGCGCTCTTCCGGCGCCATGCCCGCGGTCGGCTCGTCCATGAGGAGGAGCCGCGGCCGGTTTGCCAGCGCGATCGCAAGCTCGACGCGCTTCAGATCGCCATAGGCGAGAACCGCGCAAGGCCGCTCGGCCTGGCTGCGCATGCCCACGCGCTCGAGCAGCGCTTCTGCCTCTTGCCCGAAAGAGCCGCGCGCACGACTCCATAAGGAGTAGTTTTTCTTGTGATGAGAGCGCAGGGCGGTCTGGACGTTCTCGCGCACGCTCATCGAGCCGAAGGTGGCCGTGACCTGGAAGGTGCGGCCGACGCCGAGCCGCCAGACCCGGTGCGGCGGCAGCCCGGCCAGGCTCGCGTCGCCGAGCCGGATCTCGCCCGAGTCGGGCACGAGCTGCCCGTTCAGCATGTTGAAGCACGTGGTCTTGCCGGCGCCGTTCGGCCCGATGATCGCGACCATTTCCCCCGGAGCGACGCTGAACGAGACTTCGCGCACGGCCTGCACGCCGCCATAGGCTTTGGAGATCCGGTTGACGGTTAGCGCGACCACCGGGTCAGTGCCTGTCCAAAGAAGCCCCCGATGCCTTGCGGGAAAGCCAGCACGAGCAGCAGGATCACGGCTCCGATCGCGGCCCTCCAGTAGGCGACCTCGCGCGACACGGCATCCTCCAGCCAGGTGAATAGCGCCGCGCCCCAGACCGGGCCGGTGAGGGTTTGCACGCCGCCCAGCAGAACCATCACCAGGGCGTCCACCGAACGCGGCACCGACAGGGTTTCTGGCGAGATCGAGCCTTTGGAAAAGGCGAACAGCGCGCCGGCAAGGCCGGCGAAGCTGCCGGCGACGATGAAGGCCGCCCACTGCTGCGTGCGAACGTCGATGCCGATGGCCCCTGCGCGCAGCGGCGAATCCCGGCTTCCCCGCAAGGCGTAGCCGAAAGGCGAAGCAGAGATTCTCCACAGGCAGGCGATCGCCCCGGCGCAAAGAACGAGCGCGACGAAGTAGTAGGCGGTTCTCGATGCCAGCCAGGGCGCCGGCCAGATTCCGACCAGCCCGTTGGAGCCGCCGGTGAGCGCATCCCACTGGAACGCGACCGACCAGGCGATCTGCGCAAAGGCGAGAGTGAGCATGGCGAGATAGATCCCCGAGAGTCTCACGCAGAACCAGCCGAAGAGCGCAGCGCCGGCCGCCGCGGCCAGCGGCGCTGCGAGCAGCGCCAGCTCCATCGGCAGGCGCCAGCGCAGGAAAAGCAGCGCGGCCGCGTAGGCGCCAAGGCCGAAGTAGGCGGCATGGCCAAACGACACCATGCCGCCCGGCCCGAGGAGGAGGTGCAGGCTGACCGCGAACAGCGCGAAAACGAGCACGTCGGTGAGGAGAACCAGCGCGTAGCCGTCGGAGAGCAGCGGGACGACCGCCAGCGCCACGAGCGCTATCAGCAGGGGATTCCGGGAAGCCACATCAAAATCACCGGTTGGCGTCAAGCCGCGGGCCTCGGCGAGCGGCCGGCCCAGGAGGCCCCATGGACGCAGGACCAGCACCACCGCCATGACGATGAACTCGGCGACCAGCGTGACCTCCGAGTAGCCCAGGCCGATGCAGAACGCCTTGATCTCGCCGATGAGCAGCGCGGCGAGGAAGGCGCCCGGGATCGAGCCCATGCCGCCGACCACCACCACGACGAACGCATCGGACACGAGAGCGAGATCGATCTCGAGATTCGCCGGCTCGCGCGGGATGGCGAGCGCGCCGCCCAGTCCCGCGAGCGCCGCGCCGAGCGCGAACACCATCGTAAACAGCAGCCGCTGATTGACCCCGAGCGCGCCGGCCATCTCGCGGTCCTCGGTCGCGGCGCGAATCAGGATGCCGAAGCGGGTGTGCCTGAGGAGGACATGAAGCGCTACGAACACCGCGGGGCCGAGCACGATGAGAAACAGGTCGTACTGCGGAAACTGACGGCCGGCGATGGTGACTGCGCTTGCCAATCCCGGCGCGCGCGGGCCGAGCATGTCCTCCGGACCCCAGGCCCAGAGCGCAAAGTCCTTGATGACGAGCACCAGGGCGAAGGTCGCAAGGAGCTGCAACAGCTCGGGCGCCCGATAGATCCTTCGCAGGAGAAGAACTTCGATGACCAGACCCACGGCGGCCACCACGCCCGCTGCGAGCGGCACGCTGGCCCAGAAGCCAACCCTGGCGGAGAGCCACACGGCGAGGTACATGCCGAGCATGTACAGCGAGCCGTGGGCGAAGTTGACGATGCGGCTGACGCCGAAGATGAGCGACAGTCCGGCGGCGACGAGAAAGAGCGAGCTCGCGCCGGCGAGCCCGTTCAGGAACTGCAGCAGAACGGCGGAGCTGCTCACTCCTGTGGCGTTACTCCTTCCTTAATGCTCTTATTTCCCCATCGGAAGGTTGGACCTTCGTGCCGTCCGCGTAGCGCCAGTTGACCATCTCGCCTTTACCGCCCTTCCTTGCCAGCTGGCCGACATACGCACCCATCGTAGACTGGTGGTCGAGCGCGCGCCACTCGATCGGGCCGAAGGGCGTCTGCATCTTCAATCCCTTGAGAGCTTCGACGACCTTCTCCGTTTCTACGCTCTTCGCTTTCCTGAAAGCCTCGGCCACGGCGTATACGGCGGTGTAGCCGACCACCGAGCCCTGGCGCGGATAGTCCTTCCAGCGTTTCTGATAGGCCTCGCGAAACGCCCTGTGCTCCGGGGTGTTGATCTCGCTCCACGGATAGCCGGTGACCCACCATCCGTCCGGGGTCTCGTCCTTCAGCGTATCGAGGTATTCCGGCTCGCCGGCGAGCAGGTTGAACACCGGGGTGTTCCGGAACAGGCCGCGCGTGTTGCCTTCGCGCACGAATCTCTGCAGGTCGGCGGCGAACAGCGAACTGAAGATCGCATCCGGCTTCGCGTCCGCCAACGCCTGCACCACCGCGCCCGCGTCGATCTTGCCCAGCGGCGGGGCCTGCTCGGCGACGAACTCCACGTCGGGTTGCGCGGCCTTCAGCAGCCTCTTGAACGAGGCCGTGGCCGACTGGCCGTATTCGTAGTTGGGATAGACGATCGCCCAGCGCTTTTTCTTCAGCTTCACCGCCTCGGGAATCAGCATCGCCGTCTGCATGTACGTCGAGGGCCGCAGCCGGAAGGTGTAGCGATTGCCGTTTTCCCAGACGATCTTGTCCGTG
>DATBSZ010000097.1:0-8732 GCA_036559525.1 Burkholderiales bacterium | reverse complement strand
CCAGGGCGTGAAGATCGGCGTTCTCGGCGTGACCTGCTTCCGGCCGTGGCCGCACGCGGCCGTGCGCACGATGCTCGGCGGCGCGCGGCGCGTCGTAGTGCTGGAGAAGAGCCTCGCGGTGGGCGTCGGCGGCATCGTTTCTACCAACGTGCGCACCGCGCTCACTGGGCGCGCCATCCCGGTGTACGACGTCATCGCCGGCTTGGGCGGCCGCGCCATCACCAAGGCCTCGCTCGCCCGTGCGTTTGCCCTTGCGATGAACGATCAGCTCGATCTCACGACCTTCCTCGATCTCGAACGCGGGGTCGTGGAGCGGGTGCTCGCGCGCGAGCGCGAAGTCCGCCGCAGCGGCCCGATCGCCGAGAACATCCTTCGGCAGGTCGGTATGGGCGCGGCGGGTACCGGGTAGGAGGCAGCCGATGGCGTTCCAACCGATCAACTTCTATCAGACCGGCACGTTCACCGTCGGGAACCGGCTGCTTGCGCCGGAGACCCGCTCGGTGCAGGCGAACATGCGCCGCACCAACTCGCTGAACTCGGGCCACCGCGCCTGCCAGGGCTGCGGGGAAGCGCTCGGCGCGCGCTATGCGATCGACGCGGCGATGAATGCGACCGGCAACCAGCTGGTCGCCGCCAATGCGACCGGCTGCCTCGAGGTGTTTTCGACGCCCTATCCCGAGACCTCGTGGCAGATCCCGTGGATCCATTCGCTGTTCGGCAACGCTGCGGCGGTCGCGACCGGGATTGCTGCCGCTCTTAAGGCAAAAAACAAGACCCATGTCCGCGTGATCGCCCAGGGCGGCGACGGCGCCACGACCGACATCGGCTTCGGCTGCCTGTCGGGGATGTTCGAGCGCAACGACGACGTGCTCTACATCTGCTACGACAACGAGGCCTACATGAACACCGGCGTGCAGCGCTCGTCGGCCACGCCTCCGGCTGCGCGCACCGCCACCACCAGCAACGGAAATGATTTCGGGCAGGGGAAGAACCTGCCGTCGATCGCGATGGCGCACGGCATTCCCTACGTCGCCACGGCCACGGTCGCGGAGCTGCACGACCTCGAATACAAGGTGCAACGCGCGATGGCGCTCCGGGGCGCCCGCTACATCCACATCTTCGTGTCGTGTCCCCTCGGCTGGGGCCACGCCTCGAACGACTCGATCCGGATCGCGCGCCTGGCGAAGGAGACGGGACTCTTCCCGGTGTTCGAAGCGGAGCACGGCGAGGTCGTGAGCGTCTCCAGGATCCGCAGACGAACTCCGGTCGAGGAATACCTGAAGCCGCAGCGGCGTTTCGCGCACCTGTTTTCCCCTGTCCTGAAGGCGGACCTCATTGCCCGGATCCAGGCCGCGGCCGACCGCAACATCCGCAAGTTCGGCCTGCTCGCGGAGGCTGCATGATGCGCAAGCCCTTCGCCATCACCCTCGACCCGGGCTCGAGCCTCGCCAACCATACCGGCACCTGGCGCACCGAGCGGCCGGTCTACGTCGACCGGCTGCCGCCCTGCAATGCCGCCTGCCCCGCCGGCGAGAACATCCAGGGCTGGCTTGCGCACGCAGAGTCCGGCGCCTACGAGGCGGCGTGGCGCAAGCTGACGGAAGACAACCCCTTCCCCGCCGTCATGGGACGCGTGTGCTACCACCCGTGCGAGACTTCCTGCAACCGGGCGACGCTCGACAGCGCGGTCGGCATCAACTCGGTCGAACGCTTCCTCGGCGACGAGGCGATCAAGCGCGGCTGGACGTTCGCCCCTTCATCCGTCGATTCCGGAAAGAAAGTCCTCGTGGTGGGCGCCGGGCCCTCCGGCCTCGCCGCCGCCTACCACCTCGCTCGCGCGGGGCACAAGGTCGAGATCCACGATGCCGGGCCGTTTGCCGGCGGCATGATGCGCTTCGGAATCCCCAAGTATCGCCTGCCGCGCGACGTGCTCGACGCGGAGATCCGGAGAATTGTCGAGCTGGGGGTCGAGATCCGGCTGAACACCAAGGTCAACAGCATCCTGGAAACGATGAAGCAAGGCCGGTTCGACGCCGCGTTCCTCGCGGTCGGCGCGCACATCGGCAAGCGAGCCTATATCCCGGCAGGCACTTCGGCGCGCATTCTCGACGCGGTGTCGGTGCTACGCTCGATGGAAGGCGAGGGCCAGCCGATGCTCGGCCGGCGAGTGGTGGTCTACGGCGGCGGCAACACCGCGTTCGACGTCGCCCGCACCGCGAAGCGCCTCGGCGCTGCCGAGGCCATCGTCGTCTATAGGCGCACGCGCGAGAAGATGCCCGCGCACGACTCCGAGCTCGAAGAAGCGCTGCAGGAGGGCGTAATGGTCAAGTGGCTCTCCACCATCAAGCACGCATCCGACACGGCGCTCACGGTCGAGAAGATGGTCCTCGACGAAAAGGGCTTCCCGCAGCCCACCGGGGAGATCGAGACGCTGGAAGCCGACTCGCTCGTGCTCGCGCTCGGCCAGGACGTCGATCTCGGCCTTTTGGACAATATCCCTCAAATCGAAAAGCAAGATGGCGTGGTCAAGGTCGCCTCCAACATGATGACCGGGTACGCGGGCATCTTCGCCGGCGGCGACATGGTGCCTTCCGAGCGCACCGTCACGGTGGCGGTCGGTCACGGCAAGAAGGCGGCGCGGCATATCGACGCGTGGCTGAAAGGCGGAGTCTTTTCAAAGAAGACGAACGGCGAAACGGCGAGCTTCGACAAGCTCAATACCTGGTACTACTCCGACGCGCCGAAGACGCTGCGGCCGGTGCTCGACATCGTGCGCCGCCAGTCCACATTCGACGAGGTGCTGGGCGGGCTGGACGAGAGCAACGCGCTGTTCGAAGCGCGCCGCTGCCTGTCGTGCGGCAACTGCTTCGAATGCGACAACTGCTACGGCGTCTGCCCCGACAACGCGGTGATCAAGCTCGGGCCCGGCAAGCGCTTCGAGTTCAACTACGACTACTGCAAGGGCTGCGGGCTGTGTGCCGCGGAATGCCCCTGCGGCGCGATCAAGATGGTTCCCGAGGAGATCTGAATGGCGGCGCTGTTGCCGCGCGGGGGCATCGAGCTGCTGCGCGACCCGCTGCTCAACAAGGGAACCGCGTTCACCCGCGCGGAGCGCGACTCGCTCGGACTGCGCGGCCTGCTGCCGCCTCACGTCCATACCCAGGACGAGCAGGCGCAGCGCTTCCTCGCGCACCTGCACGGCCTGCCCAGCGCGCTCGAGAAGTACATCGATCTCAACGCCTTGCACGACCGCAACGAGGCGCTGTTCTTTCGCGTGGTGGGCGAGCACCCGGACGAGATCCTGCCCCTCATCTACACCCCCACCGTGGGGCTCGCCTGCCAGCAGTTCGGCCACATCTTTCAGAGGCCGCGCGGCCTGTTCATCGGGGCGGACGACCGCGGCCGCATCGCCGGCGTGCTGCGCAACTGGCCCGAGCGCGACATCGGCATCATCGTGCTCACCGACGGGGAGCGCATCCTCGGGCTCGGCGACCTCGGCGCGAACGGCATGGGCATCCCGGTGGGCAAGCTCTCGATCTATACCGGCTGCGCCGGCGTGCATCCGAAGCGTTGCCTGCCGGTGATGCTCGACGCCGGCACCGACAACGAGGCATTGCGCGCAGACCCGTTCTACGTCGGCCTGAAGCGCAAGCGGCTGCGCGGCCGGGCGTACGACGAGCTGGTCGACGAGTTCGTGGCCGCGGTGCAGAAAGTGTTTCCCGGCGCGCTCATCCAGTTCGAGGACTTCGCCAACCGCAACGCCTTCAGGCTGCTGGAGCGCTACCGCGACCGGGTCTGCACCTTCAACGACGACATCCAGGGCACCGGCGCCACGGCGCTCGCCGGGCTCTACAGCGCGCTGCGCATCACGGGATCGACGTTGCCGGAGCAGCGCATTCTTTGCCTCGGCGCCGGAGAGGCGGCGACCGGCATCTGCAACACAGTGGCGTCGGCGCTGGTCGACGAGGGCCTGCCGCAGGATGACGCCCGGCGGCGCTGCTGGCTCTACGACGTGCGCGGCCTGGTCGTCGCCAGCCGTACCGACCTCGGCCAGGAGCAGAGAGCTTACGCCCACGAGCACGCGTATCTCAGGGACTTCGCCCGCGCCGTGAACGCGCTGCGGCCGACCGCGATCATCGGCGCCGCCGGCGTCGGCGGCACCTTCACCAAGGCGGTCATCGGGTCGATGGCGCGAATCAACCGGCGTCCGATCGTGTTTGCGCTTTCGAATCCGACGTCCAAGTCCGAGTGCACCGCCGAGCAGGCCTACGCCTGGTCGGCGGGCCGCGCGCTGTTCGCCTGCGGCAGCCCTTTCGATGCAGTGACCTTGAAGGGCAAGACCCACGTGCCGCGGCAGAGCAACAACTCCTACATCTTTCCCGGCGTCGGGCTGGGCGTGATCGCGAGCGGCGCGCGCCGCGTCACCGACGAGATGTTCCTCGCCGCCGCGCGCGCGCTGGCGCGGCAGACTTCCAAGGCCGATCTCGCCCAGGGCAGCCTTTATCCGCCCCTCGCGCGCATCCGCGACGTATCGGCGCACATTGCGGCCGCGGTCGCCGGCGTGGCCTACGAGCAGCGCCTGACCCCGAGGCGCAGACCGCCGAACCTCCTCGCCCGCATCCGCGCGCAGATGTACGACCCGCGCTACCCGCGCTACGCGTAGGCCCGAGACGACCGCCATAATCCCGGAAAATGAGCACGGGAGACGTTTCATGCGAGGCCTGAAGGGCAAGACCGCGATCGTCACCGGCGGCGCCGCCGGCATCGGCGCGGCCGTAGTTGAGCGGTTCAAGGCCGAAGGCGCGCGCGTCATCGTCTTCGATCTCAAGGGCGATCCGCCGATCGATATCACGGACTACGCCGCGGTGAAGAAAGCGCTCGACAGCGCCGGCCCGGTGGACATCCTCGTCAACAACGCCGGCTGGGACATGTTCAGGCCCTTCCTAAAGACCGATCCCGCCTTCTGGCAGAAGATCATCTCGATCAACCTGGTCGGCGCGATGAACCTGCTCCACTGCGTGCTGCCCGGCATGGTCGAGCGCGGCCGCGGCAAGGTGGTGAACGTCGCCTCCGACGCCGGCCGCGTCGGCTCCTCGGGCGAGGCGCCCTACTCGGCCTGCAAGGGCGGCATCATCGCGCTCACCAAGACGCTGGCGCGGGAAATGGCTTCGAAAAATATCCAGCTGAACGTGGTCTGCCCCGGCCTGACCGAGACCAACATGCTCGAGCAGTTCATGCAGGGCGCGGGCAACCCGGAGAAGCTGCGCGAGGCCTATCGCCGCGCGGTCCCGATGGGGCGGCTCGGCAAGCCCGACGACCTGCCCGGCGCGATCCTGTTTTTCGCGAGCGACGACGCCGACTTCATCACCGGCCAGGTGCTGAGCGTGTCAGGCGGCCTGACGATGCACGGCTAGCGAACAAGGCGTCTACTCGGGAAATCGGTAGGCGGCGTGGCAGGCGACGCACCGGCGCAGGTTGTCCGCGAGGCTCGCGAGCACCTGATCGCGGTCGCCGACCTGCTCGGCGTGCAGCGCCATTTCGTCGAACGCCGTGTGCGTGGCCAGGCTGAGCGTGCGGAAACCGGCCGGCACCTTGTGCGCCACGGCTGCGGCGAGCGGCCCGGGACCGGCGATCTGCGAGCGGTGCACCTGCAGGCCCACCGCGCGCGCGGCGGCGGCGACGCCTTTCATGTCGTTGTCTGCGACGCCCTCGATGATTCCGCGGATCGCCAGAACGAACTGGCGCATCTCCGCGAGCACGAAGTCGCGCTCCGCGGGCTCGAGCGCCACCGCCTCGCGGCCGTACAAGGGCTCGGCGGTGCGCGGCGGCGCGAAGCATCCGCCCGCGGCGAGCGCAAGCAGCAGGACCAGAGTCACGCGCATGGCAGCGCTTCCATGCTAGCGCTTTCTCAGCACCAGAGCCGCCGCGAGGGCGACGAACAGCCCGATGGCCGCGGCGTTGCCCCAGGCGCCGACGGGGACGGAGACGAGCACGCGCACCGCGAGCGAGGCGTGCAGCACGGCGAGCGGCGCGTACAGGACCGGGTGATAGGGAAAGCGCAGCCGCAGCACCGCCGGCAGGATCACCGGCGCGTGGCCGAACACCATCGAGAACACGAAGCCCACGAAAACGGCATGCAGCGCCGCGTCGTAGGCCGTGGAAAGCGCGATCAGCGCACCCCCGAGCCCGAGCCAGAAGCAGCCGGCGAGCAGGCACGCGGCGACATAGCGCGGCAGACCGCGCTGCCGGATGGTGACGCGCGCGAGATCGAACGCGAAGAGCCACAGAGCGAGGAGCACGAGCACCCCGCCAAATGCCTGCGGAAGCAAAGGACAGGCAACCAGCAAGACCACGAGCACGGCAAACGCTCTGCGCACCCAAGGCGGCCGCTTGAGGTCGCGTGAAAGCTCGAGCCGCTCGCCGGCGATCGTGAGCACGAAGAACGCGATCCACCACGGCACCGCCGCCTGGCCTTCGAGCAGCATCATATTGCCCGCGAGCCACGCGCCGGCTCCCGCGAGCAGGGTCGCGGTCTCGAGGGACGGCTGGCGCTGCACGACGAGCACGCCGCACGCGACGAAGACCGCCGCGGCGAGGACCATCAGCGCAAAACCCGTCAGGGGAAAATTGATCAGCAAGAAAATACCGCCCAGTCCCGCTGCCAGCGGCGATGCGTAACCCCACGGCCGGCCGAGCGCCACGGCGCGCTCGAGCGAGATCACGGTGCCGAAGAACGCCGACACCATCAGCGGGCCGTGCAGCGCGATCGCGGTTCCGGGAACTTCCAGCGCAGACAGGCGCGCGAGCCCGCCCGCCACGCCGAAGGCGAGCGACACGAATCCCAGCACCAGCAGCGGGAGGCTATATCCTTTCACGCTCCGGCATGCATCGGCCGCAACGCCGGCCAGACGCCCGCCGAGTGCGCGTTCCACAAGGCGGCGGCGAGCAGCAGGACCGCGCCGCCCTGGTGGGCGGCGCCAAGGCCGACCGGCACGCCCAGCAGGAGCGTCGAAATCCCGAGGACGGCCTGCAGCACGAACGCGGCGAGCAGCGCATTGCCTGCCAGCGTGCCGCGGGCGCGCCACCAGGCGAGCGGAACCAGCACCGCCAGGAGCCAGAAGACCGCGCGGTGCACGAGCTGCACCGTCGCCATGTTGTAGAGGAAGTTGCGCCACCACGGCTCGAGCATCAGGACTTCGGGCGGCACGAGATGACCGTTCATCAGCGGGAAGGTCTGGTACGCCGACCCGGCGCGCAGGCCCGCCACCATGCCGCCGGAGAGCGCCATCAGAAAAACGACCCCGGGGAGAAGAAGCGCCGGCGTTTCGAACGGCCGCACCCGCGGCGAAAGGAGCTGCAGGGCGATCCACAGCTCGGCGGAAAAGATCGCGAGCGCCAGGCCGAGGTGCGCGGCGAGCCGCACCGGGTCGACCTTGGGGTCATCGATCAGCCCGGACTTCACCATCCACCATCCCAGGGCGCCCTGGAGCGCGCCGAGCGCGAAGATGCCGCCAAGCTTCCACGCGAGGGGACGGTCGAGCTTCTTCCTCATGAGGAAAACCAGGTAAGGAAGAAAGAAGACCAATCCGATTCCTCTGGCGAGCAGGCGGTGGACGTACTCCCACCAGAAGATGCCCTTGAAGCTCTCGAGCGTCATGTCGAAGTTGACCTGGCGGAACTCCGGGGTCTCGCGGTACCGGGCGAAGAGCGCTTCCCAGTCGGCCGTCGAAAGCGGCGGCAGCACGCCCACGAGCGGCTGCCATTCGACGATCGACAGCCCCGAGCGCGTGAGCCGCGTCACGCCGCCCACCAGGACGATCGCGAACACCAGCGCGGCGCAAACCAGGAGCCACGCCGCCACGATGCGGCGGTCGCGATCGGTCATGGCGCGCATGATGCCCTACTGGCACCTCTACGAGCAGCGCCGCTTATTCCCGCCCCGACCGCCAGACCCCGTAGATCACCCACAGGCTGTTGAAGAACGCCGCCGCGTACCCGGCGAAGCCGAGGGTGGCCAGCACGTCGATGCCGAGCACGGTCGGCCCGTTCGGCACGTTCAGCACGATGGCCGAGCCGATGACGAGCGACGCGGTCATGAGCGCCATCGAGCCGCGGTTGATGCTGCGCTCCACCTGGGCGCCGAACTGGTCGAGGCGCTTGAGGTCGAGGTCGAGCCGCGTCTTGCCGCGCCTCGCCTCGCGCAGCAGCCGGGCGAAGTCGCGCGGCACGCTGCCCACCAGGTTGAGGAACTCGGCGAGCGCGCTGCGCCCGCGGCGCACGAGCTCCGCGGGCTGGTAGCGCTGGTCGAGCGCGTCGCGCAAGAGCGGCGCCAGGTGATCGATGATGTGCACTTCCGGGTCGTACTGGCGCCCGAGGCCCTCGAGCGTGATGAGCGCCTTGAACATCATGGAAAGGTCCGCGGGCAGCACGATCGAGTGCTCGCGCACGATGGCCGAGAACTGGCGCACGACATTCGCGATGCGGATGTCCTTGAGCGGCACGTCCTGGTACTCGAACACCAGCTCGTTCACGTCGGCCGCGAGCTTCGCCTCGTCGACGTAGGCGTCGCCCGCCCAGTCGACCAGCACGTCGAGCATCGGGCGCTCTTCCAGGTGCGCGAGCCCGGCGAGCAGGTCGGTGACCTGCTTGCGGCGCTGCGGCGAGAGCCGCCCGACCATGCCGAAGTCGATGATCACCATGCGGTGGTCGGGCAGGAAGATGACGTTGCCGGG
>DATBSZ010000096.1:0-7958 GCA_036559525.1 Burkholderiales bacterium | reverse complement strand
AGCATGCGCCCGACGTCGAGGCCCTCGGCGTACTTCACGCCGACCATGCGGCCGTTCAGCCGGGCGATGTCGCGGAACATCTCGGCGTCGAGGCCGCGCGTGCCGAACTGGCTGGCGTGCGCCGCGATCGCCTCCATCTTGGCGTCGATGGTGCTGCTGACGTCGACATACGCGCGCGGATGGAACGCCACCGGCACCGCGCGCGTCATGGTGGGGCTGAACTGGAAGAAATCGAAGGGCTCGAGCCGCTGCGTCGAGAGGCAGGCGTTGTGCACGACAACGTGGTCGCGGTGGAACTCGCTCGCGCTGTGCGTGAACACCGCTGCGGGCTTCACGCTGCGCACCAGGGCGTCCAGCATGCCGACGAGCTGGTGGTTCCTGATGTCGTCGACGCGGCAGCAGTCGTCGTCCACCAGGATGCGCAGCTCGCAACCGAGGATCTCGGCCGCGCGCTGCGCCTCGGCGCGGCGCATCGCGAAGTCCGCCGGGATCGAGACCACCGCCATCACCACGCGCGCCGATTCGCGCGCGAGGCGCGCCAGCGTGCCGCCGATGGCGAGCTCCAGATCGTCGGGGTGGGCGCCGATCGCGAGCACCGTGCGCCCGCCGTAGCGGGAAGCAAGCGAGATGCTGCGGGTCTGGAAGGCTCTCGCGGGCAGGGGCGCGTTCATGCCGCCTTTGCCATGCGGTCGGGCAGGAGCAGCGAGCTCGCCTGCGGGCCGCAGTTGAACAGCATGTCGATCGCGGACAGTCCCTTGATGAAGGGAACCGCCTGCGGCGCACCTCGTCCGCCCTGCGGATACTCGGGATGCTTGAAGTCGTGGTACTCGATGCGCACGCCCGCGCGCGCGAAGGCATCGGCGTCGAGATAGCCGCGCGAGCCGCCCATCCCGGCAATCAGCGTGTCGGCGCCGGCGGCGCGGCAGACGTTCAGGATCAGCTCCATGCGAGTGCCCTCGACCGTGAACTCCGAGCTGCGCACGAGCGGCGTGCGGATGCCGAAGGCGTCGCGCAGCAGGTCGAGCCCGGCCTGGTTCAGGTCGACGAGCTTGTCCCAGCGCGTGTCGAACAGGCGCCTGAATTCGGCGGCGTAGGTATCGAAGAAGCGCGCGTCACGGTAGGCGTGGCGCAGCGTGGTGAAATGGTTCGGCGACCACCATTTCGCGCCGTCGAGGCGATTGTCGACCTCCTTGTCCGCGATGCGCTCGTCGCGCGAGCGCTGGATGACCGGCACCGTGAGCCAGCGCGCCTCGCCGTTCATGCGGATCATGGTGCGGTTCTGGTAGTTGCGCCGCTCGAACTGCACGTGGTCGAGCAGCACGAAGAGGTCGGCCTGCGCCATGCGGTGCAGGTAGCCGAGCCAGGGCAGGAAATGCGGCTGGTGGATCGCGACTTTCATGGAGCGGAACCAGCGTACCGAGAGCGGCATCGACTATCGACCGGCCTCGTGTGAGCCGCTTGGCTCAGCCTGCGGGGCCGCGATTTCCGAAGCGCCCGCGTAACCTGTCCCGCATGGAATTTCGGCATTCCAGCGACCCCGGCGTCGCTGCCGAGCGACACCCGCGATGGCGCTCTACGGCCTCATAGCCGGCATCCAGGGCAATCGCGAAGCATTGTCCGCCGCGCTCGAAGCCCTCGAGCGCCACGGCGCCGACCGCGTCGTCTGCCTCGGCGACGTGGTGGGCTACAACGCCGATCCCGAGGAATGCGTCGCGCTGGTGCGCGGCCGCTGCGCGTCCGCCATCGCCGGCAACGACGACCTGATCGGCGTAAGGCAGCTCGATTTCCGGCGCTGCTCGACCAAGGCCGAGTACTCGTTGCGCCGCACGCGGCGCGCGCTCTCGCCGGAAAGCCGCGCCTGGCTGGCGGCGCTCCCTGCCGTCAGGATCCTGCAGGAAGGCGTCATCCTGGTGCACGGCGGCGTGCGCGACGTGGAGCAGCCCATGGCGAGCGCCGAGCACATCCGCGGGAACGCGCAGCTCCTGCGCGAAGATTTTCCCGGCGCGCGCCTGTGCTTCTACGGCCACGGCCACGAGCAGAAGGTGTACCGGGTCGAAGGCAACGAGGCTGTGGAGCTGCCCGGCGATCGCCATTCCCTGGAGGAAAATCACCTCTATTTCGTCAGCCCCGGCTCGGTCGACGCCTCGCGCAAGCGCGGCCCCCGGCTCGCCGAGTGCGCGCTGTTCGACAGTTTCGACCGGACGATCGACTTCCTGCGCGTTCCCTATGACAGCGCCGCGACCGAAGCCAAGGCGATCGTATTCGGCTACCGCATCAATCCGCTGACCGACCGGCTGTATACGCTTCGGCGCCGAACCGCATCGGCGGCGCGCCGGATTGGTGAGCGCCTGACTCGGGCCGCGCATACCGGTCGTTGAAGTTCGCGATGCGCTCGACCCGGTCTTTGCCGAGGTCGAACGGCCCGTCCGCGGGATCCACCCGTGACTTGGGCCACTGGTTGTTGCGGGCGACGAAATTGTAGGCGCGCCCGCCGGAGCGGGCGATGCCCGCGCCCGCGCCCATCCCCGTATTGTGAAAATAGTAGGCTCGGCCGCCGTTCGCCGTCGCGTCGCGGCTGCCGGCCTTGATGAACGGCCCGTCCTGCCGGCGCCGCTCGCGGCCTTCCGGGTCGTACATGCCTTGGGTGTTCGCGCTCACGTTGCGCCATACGTAAAGCGGCCCGGTGGTCGTCGCGGCGTTGGCGATCGCGACGTTCACGCGCTCGAGATGATTTCCCCAGATGCGCACGTTGCGGTTGCCGCCCTCGGCCTCGATGCCGTCGTCGTAGACGTTCGCGATGCGGTTGCCGTAGATGTCGGAGTCGGCCCAGGGGAAGCCCGCGGCGCTGAAGTTGTCGGCGCCGCCCAGGCCGTCCTCGTAGTGGTTGCCGTTCTTCGAGGAAATGTCGTTGTAGCGGATCACGTGGTTGCTGCCGCAGCGGTTGAACATCACGCCGAGCGGCCCCTTCGGGTGCTTGCGGCCGTGCTTTGCCGAGACCCAGGGGTGCGAGCCGTGGCGCGGATCACGAATGCGGTTGCCCTGGATGACGATGCGGTCCGGCCGCCGCGCGTCCTCGGTCTCGCGATAGTAGTTGCAGTGGATGGCGCCGTCGGTGTCGGCGAGGTCCTTGGCGGAGGGAAGGTTGCCAAACCCGCCCCAGCCGGCGATCTCGTTGCCCTCGATCACGATGTCGTGGGTCTGCGCGTCGAGCGCCGGCTGTCCCTCCCGTTGCGCCTGGCGCTCGATCAGCACGCCGTAGCGCTTGCAGTTTCTGAGCTCCAGGCCGCGCACGATGACGTGGTGCGCGCCCTGGCGCACCACGACGCAGCTCTCATCGGTGTCGTTCCCCTCGATCACGTTGCGCCCCGGTGGCGCGGTGAACACCACGTAGCCCTTCTCGTCGCCCGAGTCCTCGGGACCGATCGTCACGCGCTTCTTTCCGGACACGTCTACGGTGCGCTTGACCGGGAAGCGCTCGCTCCAGGTTCGGGTTTTCATGCTCTCGACTCCTCCCGAGGACAGCGCGAGCCGGACCTCGTATTCCGTTCCCGGCTCGAGCTCGACCAGGCTGCCGCGGTACTCGCGGTTGCGCGCGTCGAACCACAGGTCGAGGCCCTGGCGCCATTCGGCGCTGCCCGACGCCCGGAACTCGACGCGCGCGGCGTTCGACTCGCTGCCGCCTTCGGGACTCCAGTACAGCCCGATCGAGTGGAACGTGGAGACGGCGCTCGGCGCCGCGTTCGCGGCGAGCGGCACGGCGACCAGCGCCAAGGTCCTCAGGAATCTCATGCCCTGAATCTCATGGCCTCAAGCATGTGGGATCGAGTTGACGTCGCTGCCAGCCAACGCCGTTCCACGCGGACTAGGCGCGGCGAATCGGAATGTCAATGAAATCGACGAACATGCGTTTCCTTCCGAAACCTCCCCGAGAGCCGATTGAAAATACGCAAGCCGGACCTCAGCAGCACCCCGCTCAACCAGGAGCACGAGCAGCACGGCCTTCCGCCTGCGGAGCAGATCGCCGCCACGGCGGCCGCGCACCCTGTGTTGCGCACCGCGACGTGGTTCACCGCGATCACCCTCACCGCCCTGACGATCTACCTGGTGGCGCGCCTTTTCCTGCCCAATAACTGGGTTGCCGGGCTGCAGACCATCGCGACCACGCTCGAAGGCAGCCCATTCTGGACCGCGGTGGCGGTCGGGCTGCTGGCGCAGGCGGTCGACGGCGCGCTCGGCATGGCCTACGGCGTGACCGCGAGCACCTTCCTGCTCGGCATGGGCGCGAGCCCCGCGGTGGCGAGCGCGAGCGTGCACATCGCCGAGATCTTCACGACCGGCGTTTCCGGCATGGCGCACGTGAAATACGGCAACGTGAACCGCAAGCTTTTCCTGCGGCTCCTGGTGCCGGGAGTCCTGGGCGCGGTGCTCGGCGTGTGGGTGGTGACCCAGATCGACGGCAAGGTGCTCAAGCCCTACATCTCCGCGTACCTGCTGATCGTCGGCCTCTACATCCTGAGCAAGGCGTTCCGTCACCTGCGCGCGCGGCAACGCGAGCCGCGCCACGTGGCCAAGCTCGCGGTCTTCGGCGGGTTCGTCGATTCCGTCGGCGGCGGCGGCTGGGGCCCGGTGGTGACGAGCACGCTGGTCGGCTCGGGCAACGATCCCCGCACGACCATCGGCTCGGTCAATTTCGCCGAGTTCTTCCTGACGCTCGCGACCGCGGCTTCGTTCACGCTGCTCGCGGTCGAGGGCACCTGGCCGGTCGTCGCGGGTCTGGTCGTCGGCGGCCTGTTCGCCGCGCCCTTTGCCGCTCTGCTGGTCAAGAAGCTGAGCACGCGCACGCTGCTGATCTCGGTCGGCGTGCTGATTACCGCGCTCAGCCTGTGGAACCTCTATCGAAGTATCGTATGAAGCGGTCGGTGAAATCGCCCACGCTCTCCATCGGCAGGTGATTGATCCCGGCGGCGGCTTCGCGCCCGCCGCCGGTGGCATAGTCCAGGCATAGCGCCGCCGCGCCCGAGGGCCGCGCAAGCGGCGCGCGCACGCTGACCTGCATGCCGCCGGCGCGGTTCGGGCTGAGCATCGCATGCGCGCGCGCGGGCGCCGAGCGCGCCAGGCGGTTCGCGAGCGCCCCGCTCACGCGCCGCGCCCAGCTCGCATCCGGCAGCACGTAGACGGCGGCGTTCCCGCGCGCCGCTACCGGCTTCAGGTCCGCCGCGCGTTGCATGTCCTGCGCATAGCCGTCCGCCAGAACCTGGTAGGCGGCGTCTTCCCCGATGAAAGCCAAGGGATCGGCATAAGGCGCGAGGCGGCGATGCAGCTCGGCGGGCGGGAAGAAAAGGTCCGCCTCGGTCTCGCCGTAAGCGTTGTAATTGAGCAGGGTGCCGAGCTTTTCCAGTTCCCTGGAATCGACCAGGGATCTTCCCGTGTCGGCGAGGTTGTCCCCATAGGCGCCGACCGCCGCCCACGCCTTATATTTGAAATCCAGATAACGATTGACGATGATGCTGGTGCAGGTCGAGGGCAAGAGATCGATATGCGCCTCGAGCCGCTCGTGGCTCGGCAGGAGGCCCGCGTGGTGATGGTCGAAATAGCGCACGCGCGCGCCGGCGGCGAGCAGCCGCTGGACGCCCTCGCGGTTGGCATGGAACGAAACGTCGAGGACGGTGGCCTCGTCGCCGGCGCCGGCGGTTACGCGGGCGAGAAGCTCGGTGCGGCGCTTGGGGCCGGTGACGAGCTCCATCGAAACCGGCTTTTCTGCGAGGGCCAGCTGCTGCAGAGCGCAGAGTCCGTCCGCATCGCCGTTGAAGACGAAGATGCGCCGCACTACTTGACGGCGTGGATCTTTGCCGGCCGGTACGCGAGACGCCGCTCGACGTACTCGCTCAGCGTGGCGATGCAGCGCTCCGGGGTCCATTCGCCGCTCGGGATCTCGAGCTCGGGCGCGACCGGCGCCTCGTACGGCGCCGAGATGCCGGTGAACTCCTTCACCTGGCCGGCGCGCGCCTTCTTGTAGAGGCCCTTCACGTCGCGCGACTCGCAGACGTGGAGCGGCGCGTTGATGTACACCTCGTGGAACACGTCGCCGTGCGCGCCGCGGATGCGGTCGCGATCGACGCGGTAGGGCGAGATGAAGGCCGACACCACGATCATCCCGGCCTCGGCGAAGAGCGCCGACACCTCGCCGACGCGGCGGATGTTCTCGGTGCGGTCCTGCGGCGAGAAGCCGAGGTCCGCGCACAGCCCCTGGCGCACGTTGTCGCCGTCGAGCAGGAACACCTGGTAGCCCTTGGCGTGCAGCACGCGCTCGAGCTCCACCGCGAGGGTCGACTTGCCCGAGCCGGAGAGGCCGGTGAACCAGAGGATGCCGCCGCGGTGGCCGCTCAGGCGCGCCCGGTCGTCGCGGGAGATGCGGTGGCGGACCGAGAACAGGTTGGCGGCCTTCGGCGCCGTCCCGCGGCGCTGGTCGGGGTAGCCCTCGGTGCTCGCGGTGCCGCCGCCGACGATGAGATGGCCGTCGACCAGCACGAAGCGCCCGGTAAGCGCGTTGTCGGCGTGGTGGTCGAGCGCGAGCAGGCCGCGGGTGCGGATCGTCACCTCGGCGACGCCGTTCCACTCGACCTTCTCGCCCGGCCCGGAGGCGAGCGTGTTGGTGTCGACCACTCGGTCGATGCGCTCGACCACGGCGAGGGTCTCGGCCGCGCCGCGGCGCAGGCGGTACTGCGCGCCCGGCACGAGCGGCGAGCGCGAGAGCCAGAACAGGTTCGCCCGGAACACGTTGCTCACCACCGGCGCGCTGTGCGCATGGCTCGCGACGTGGCCGCGCTCGACGAAGATGTCCTCGTCCAGCGTCAGGCCGACCGACTGGCCGACCCCCGCCTTCGCGGGGGCAGGCGCATTCCAGGCTTCGATGGAAGCAACCCGGGCGGTGGCGTTGATCGGCGAGAACAGCAGCGTGTCGCCGACGCGCAGGCTGCCGCTCTCGATGCGGCCGGCGATGATGCGGCGGTGGTCGAACTTGTAGACGTCCTGCACCGTGAGGCGCAGCGGCAGGTCGGTGGCGGCGAGCGGCGCCGGCACCGCGTCGAGCGCCTCGAGCAGCGTCGGGCCCTCGTACCACGGCATGGTGCCGCGGCTGCGCATGTTCTCGCCGTCGCGCGCGGCGAGCGGCAGGAAGTTGATGTCCACGGCGTTCACGCCGATCGAGCGCAGGTAGGCGGCGACGTCGCGCCGCACCTCCTGGTAGCGCTCCTCGCGGTAGCCGACCAGGTCCATCTTGTTGATGGCGACGATGATGCGGCGGATGCCGAGCAGACGCAGCAGATAGGCGTGGCGGCGCGTCTGGTCCTGCACGCCGTCGTGCGCGTCGACCACCAGGATCACGGCGTCGGCGCCGGCCGCGCCGCTCACCATGTTCTTCAGGAACTGCTTGTGTCCCGGGGCGTCGATCAGCAGGTAGTCGCGCGCCGCGGTCTTGAAGCGGATCTGCGTGGTGTCGATGGTGATGCCCTGGTCGCGCTCGGCCTGCATCGCGTCGATCACAAACGCCCACTCGAAGGGCATGCCGCGCTTTTCGGACGAGGCCTTCACCGCGGCAACCTTGCCGTCGGGCAGCGCGCCGGTTTCATGCAGCAGGCGGCCCACCAGCGTGGATTTGCCGTGGTCGACGTGACCGACGATCACCAGTTTCAAGTGACTCATCACATGTACCCATCTGCGCGCAGGCGTTCAAAGGCATCCTCGGACTCGTGGTCCATCTTGCGGCCGGAGCGCTCCGACACCTTGGTGGTCTCGAGCTCGGCCAGGATCTCCTCGAGGGTCGAGGCGTTGCTCGCCACCGGCGAGGTGATGTCCTGGTCGCCCAGCGAGCGATACCTTTTCCCGTTTTTCGAGAAGTACAACTCCACGCAGGGAATGCGCTCGCGCTGGCAGTAGCGCCAGATGTCGAGCTCGGTCCA
>DATBSZ010000095.1:0-3929 GCA_036559525.1 Burkholderiales bacterium | reverse complement strand
GAAAGCGCGCTGGGCGCCACGCCCTCGTCGGGCGACGAGCAGCGCGAGGCGAAGAAGCAGGGCTACGAGCCGGACAGGCTGACGGGCCTGGACCAGGCCCACCCGGCGAACTAGCCGGCGACGGAAGCTAGCGGGCCTTCGAGGCCCGCTTCTTTTTTTGGTGATATGCGACTCGCGTACCTACGGGGGAAGGGGTGCCCGCGCATATCACTTTTTTTGCCTGCCTACCGTCTTGAGATAATTTGCGCATGGCGAAGAAACGAGCCCCCGCGAAGCGCCGGCCGCGCAAGGCAAAGCCCGGGACGCGGGGCCTGACCCCCGCCGAGACGCGCCTCGAGAGTCTGAGCGGAGAAGCGCAAGCGGTGAGCGAGCGGGTCGAGCAGGTAGGCGGGCACGTGCTGGGCTGCTACAACGATCCGCTCGGCAAGCAGCCGGTACTGGTGGCGATCCTGCCGATCGAGAGCGTGGAACCCACACCGTTCCAGAGGGACCTCTCGCAGGTCCACCACCGCAAGCTTGCCGATGTGCTCGACCGCACCGGGATGTTCCTCGACCCGATCATCGCGGTCACCGCCCCCGAGAAAGGCTTCTGGACGCCGAACGGAATGCACCGCCTGATGGCGATGCGGCGCCTGGGGGCGCGCGCGATCACGGCGCTGGTGGTGCCCAAACGCGAGATCGCGTGGCAGATCCTCGCGCTCAACACCGAGAAGGCGCACAACCTGCGCGAGAAGGCGCTCGAGGTGATCCGCATCTATCGGGGTCTGCTCGGCGAGGACGCAGGCCGGACCGAGTCGGGGTTCTCCTTCTACCTGGAGGAAGCCTCGCTGGTGACGCTCGGGATCTGCTACGAGAAGAACGGAAAGTTCGCCGGCGGCGCCTACAACCCGATCGTGAGGCGCCTGGAGAAGTTTTCCGAGGAAGCGATCAGCAAGGCGATCCGCATCCATGAAAAGCACGCCGGCCTGCTGATGGAGCTCGACGAGCGCGTTACCGAGGCAGTGAAGAAGCTGAAGGAAAAGGGTTTCATCAGTCCCTACCTGCGGACTTTCGTCGTCGCGCGCATCAACCCGCTGCGCTGGATCCAGGGCGAGCCGCCGCCTCTCGAGGAAGTGCTGAAGACCATGCGCGATCGCGCGGCGCGCTTCAACGTCGACAA
Source organism: Burkholderiales bacterium (assembly GCA_036559525.1). GTDB lineage: Bacteria > Pseudomonadota > Gammaproteobacteria > Burkholderiales > SG8-39 > SCGC-AG-212-J23. Next base: position 2,770 of record DATBSZ010000095.1, on the reverse strand, counting down.
GATCAAGCAGTCCGATCTCGCCAACATGGGCGGCGCGCCCGGCGATCAGGACTGAGCGCGGTCTTTGCTGCGGGGTTGCTAGCGGTCGGTCGTCGCGCTAATTCCGCCGAGCGAGACATCGAGCGGCAGGGCTTCGCGCGTCTGGTGTCCGGCGCTCTCGGCGGGCTGCGGCGGGCGGGAGCCTTTCTTCGGGCGCCCGGGCCGGTAGCTGCTGAAGATCTTGAGCGGCGGCACTATTGGCGGCTTCTCCAGGAAGCGGCAGTCGGACTCGGTCGGCACGCTCACCGTCGCTCCGATGCGCTTGCCGGCGACGAATACGGTGTACCGCAGCATGTGCGCGGAATTCGGAATGGGATTGGCGATGATGTCGTACTTGCCTACCTTGAAGCGCCGGCGCTCGACGGTGGGGATGCTCATGCCGCCGCCGGGCGCTTGGCTTTGACGGCCGTCTTGACGTTCTTCAGGCCGCTGCCCGTCTTGGGCCGCACCTTGAGGATCTCCTCGCACAACCCGACGATCTCCGACTCGCCCAGCCGGTCGGCGTTGTCGCGCAACTGGCGGATCTCGGGCGTCGTCAGCAGGTCGATCCGTTCTCGGGTCCAGGCCGCCGAACGTCCAGGTCTCACAAGTCTCATCGTCAGTATCGCTTTCCCGTGTTGAACTCCGCCTTCAGGCGCGCCACCTTCTTCCGCAGGGTATCGATCTCGGCGCGTACCGCGGCTGCCTTGCTCATGATTTCCTCGCTGGGCCCGCCAGGCGTGGCGAAGGGATCCTCGCGAGCGATCTGGGCCATGATGTCCCGGTAGCGCTGTGCGGCGGAATTCCACTTCTCGACCAGTTGCTGCTCCTGCTCGCGCCACACCTTGCGCTTGTCCACGAATGTCCTTTTCGCGCCCGCCGGAGCGGACGTTTGGGAGGAACCGGAGGAAACTGCGGAGTAAGGCGTGAAGTTTACCACAGTACCGGCACATTACTGAACAAAATTCGGAACTTACGTAAGCCCTTAATCCAGCAGCCGGGTGACCGGCAGGATGCCCGGCTGGCTCGGCGTAAGGCCGGCTTCGACGACCGCGTTTTTCGCGCCGCAGTTGGGGCAGGGGCAGTAGGGCGTGCCGTCTCGGGAGTGCTGAAAGGTTTCGATCGTCACGAGCGATCGGCACTTCTTGCAGATGAACTGCTGTGCTGTGGGCACGCGGCAATCATACTGTGCGGATGGGAGCCGCTCCGAGGGCTTTTCGCATTCAAATTCCCGATGCGGCGCTCGCCGACCTGCACGCCCGCCTCGATCGCACGCGCTTTCCCGACGAGCCGCCGCTCGAAGCCTGGTCCACGGGCACCTCGCTGCCTTATCTGAAAGAGCTGATCGCGTATTGGCGGTCCGGGTTCGACTGGCGCGCGCAGGAAGCGAAGCTGAATCGCTTTGCACAGTACGAGGTGTCCCTGGCCGGCATCGACCTGCATTTCATCCACGAGCCGGGGCGGGGACCGAAGCCGATGCCGCTCCTGCTGATGCACGGCTGGCCGGGATCGGTCTGGGAATTCCACCGGCTCATTCCGCTTCTCACTGAGCATTTCACCGTGGTTGCGCCGTCGCTGCCGGGATTCACCTTCAGCTTCAAGCCCGGCCAGCCGCGCTTCGGCGTGGAGGAGATGGCCGACGCGTTCGCCGAGCTGATGACCGGCGTGCTCGGCTACTCGCGCTTCGGCGTGCAGGGCGGCGACTGGGGCGCGTTCATTGCGGCGCGCCTCGGCTACGCGCACGCAAGACACCTCGCGGGCATCCATCTCAACTACCTGCCGGTCAGGCGCGAGCCGAAGCTCTCCGACGATCCCGGCTGGGCGAAGCAGCTCGCGCACTGGGCGGCCGAAGAAAGCGGCTACATCGGCATCCAGGGCACGAAGCCGCAGACCCTCGCGTACGGCTTGAGCGACTCGCCGGCCGGATTGGCCGCGTGGATCGCCGAAAAATTCCGCACCTGGAGCGACGAGCCTATCGGCCGCGACGACCTGCTCACGAACGTTTCGCTCTACTGGTTCACGGGGGCGATCGGCTCGTCGTTCTGGCCCTACTACGCGCGCGCGCACCGCGGCTGGCCGATCCCCGAAGGCGCAGCCGTCGCCGTGCCCGTGGGCTACGCCGAGTTCCCCAAGGAGATCCTGCGGCCGCCGCGCTCGCTCGCCGAGAAGACCTACACGCGCATCGAGCGCTGGACGAGCATGAAAAAGGGCGGCCATTTCGCCGCCCTCGAGCAACCCGAGGCGCTGGCCCCGGAGATCGTGAGTTTTTTCAGGCCGCTCGCCGGTTGATCCCGGCGTACGACTTGTCGATATGCCGGCGCTCCGGCCCGCGGTACGAAGCCCTTGCGCGCCGGTCGCGGTAGATCATCCCCGCGCCCGCGGGGTATTCCCCGAATACGTACGCGTAGCGCTCGATCGTGACGCGATCCTCGGGCGCGGTGATGCGGCCGCTCCACCCCTGGCTGCGCCAGCCGGTTCCGCACGCCTCGAGGTCCACGGCGCCGTGCCGGTTCATCAGCAGCGCGGCCTGCTCGGCTTCCATCTCGTCGTCGGCCTTCACCGCGACGACCGCGCCGCCGCGGCGGATGCCTTCAGCGAAGATCTGCGCCTCGCCCTCGGGAATTCCGCGGGCGACCAGCCCCACGACCGGGCCGCCGCTCATGTCGATTTCCTCGCGCTCGAACGCCGCGTCGGCGAGGGCGCGGATCAGGCCGCGCGCCTGGTGGGCGTCCTTCATCAAGCCCGCAACGAT
>DATBSZ010000094.1:0-7743 GCA_036559525.1 Burkholderiales bacterium | reverse complement strand
CTTCCACCGAGCGACCATCGCCGATGCTCTTCTGCAATTCCAGAAATTTTCCCGTCGCTACCTCCCGGTCGAGAGACTCCCTGCCGGAAGAACCAAAGACTGCGGGAAAATGCGCCGGCTGGATCTTGCCGAGCAGGACGTTCGCGTCCGTGACGGTGAGCGGCCCGCCGCGGCGGTAGCTCGCCGGCCCGGGATTCGCCCCGGCGGAATCGGGGCCGACGCGGTAGCGCGCGCCGTCGAAATGCAGGATCGAGCCGCCGCCCGCCGCGACGGTATGGATGCTCATCATCGGCGCGCGCATGCGCACCCCGGCGACCCGGGTCTCGAACTCGCGCTCGAGCTCGCCCGCGTAGTGCGACACGTCGGTCGAGGTGCCGCCCATGTCGAAACCGATGATGCGGTCGAAGCCCGCCGCCGCCGAGGTGCGCACCGCGCCGACGATGCCGCCTGCGGGGCCGGACAGAATCGCGTCCTTCCCCTGGAAGCGCCGTGCATCCGCCAGGCCGCCGTTCGACTGCATGAAGAGCAGCCGCACGCCGCGCAATTCGGCGGCGACCTGCTCGACGTAGCGGCGCAGGATCGGCGAGAGATAGGCGTCGACCACCGTGGTGTCGCCCCGTCCCACCAGCTTCATCAACGGGCTGACCCGGTGCGAGACCGAGATCTGGGTGAAGCCCGCGGCTTTCGCAAGCTCGGCCGTCCTGCGTTCGTGCTCGGGGAAGCGGTAGCCGTGCATGAACACGATCGCGATCGAGCGATAGCCTTCGTTGTAGGTTTCCGCCAACCGGGTGCGTGCGTCGTCCTCGTTCAGGGGAACGACCACCTCCCCGCGCGCCGCGACGCGCTCTTCGACCTCGACGACCTTCGAATAGAGCATTTCCGGCAGCACGATGTGGCGGTCGAAGATGCGCGGCCGGTTCTGGTAGGCGATGCGCAGCGCGTCGCGGAATCCGCGCGTGATGAACAGCGCCGTGCGCTCACCCTTGCGCTCGAGGAGCGCGTTGGTCGCCACCGTGGTGCCCATCTTGACCGCTTCAATGAGGTGAACCGGCAGAGGCCGATCCGAACTCACACCCAAAATCTCCCGAATGCCCGCGAGCGCGGCATCGTCGTAGCGTCCGGGGTTCTCCGACAGCAGCTTGTGCGTCGCCAGCGCGCCGTCGGGCCGGCGCGCGACCACGTCGGTGAACGTGCCGCCGCGGTCGATCCAGAATTGCCAGCGCTCAGGCAAAGCGTTTCCTCAGCAACGCGACCATGCGCATCGTGAGCGAAATGCGCACCGGGTCGAGCGGCGCCTCCTGGGAAGAGAACTTGGCGATCACGATCTCGTTCGCGCGGTCGACGAACAGGTTCTGGCCGTGGATCCCCATGCCGAAGACGAGGGGTGCGGCATTCACATCCTGTGCGCTCTTGCCCCTATTTGCGTCCAGCACGTACCACTGGTTGCGGTAGCACATCGGCAGCCCGGGGTAGTAGTGCGCGAGGTCCCCGGCCGCCCACGCCTTCGCGTCGCCGCGCTCGAGGTCCTCGAGGAACCCGCGCCGGCTTTCGATCAGCCACTGCCCTACGCGCGCCAGGTCGCGTAGCGTGGCGCACATGCCGCCAGCGCAGCGCGGCGCGCCGAGACGATCGACCGTGATGTAGGCGCTGCGCTCCGCGCCCACCTTCTTCCAGACGCGCTCGCTCATCAGTTCGGCATAGCGCGCGCCGGTCGCGCGCTCGATCACCCAGCCGAGAAGGTCGCTGTTCGGCGATACATAGTGAAAGCGGCCGCCGTGGGGGCCGGTTTCCCTCAGGGTGCGGTAGAACGACTTGAGATCCGACGCGGTTTCGCCGCTCGCCGTCGGATTCCAACCCGTCGCCTTGCGATATTCGACGATCGGCCCGGAGGTGGCGAGGTAGTTCTCGTCCCAGACGAGCCCGGCGCGCATGTCGAGCAGGTCCCGCAGCGTGGCGTCGCGGTAGGCGGTGCTTTCGAGCTCGGGGACCACCTGCGGCACGCGCAGCGCAGAATCGAGGCCCAGCTCGTGGAAGAGAAGCGCAAGCAGCGATTTCGACACCGACATGAGAATGTGCGGCGTCTCCTCGGTCATGCCGTTGGCGTAGCGCTCGAAGATCAGCTTGCCGCGATGCAGGATGGCGATGCCATCGGTGTCGGTCTCGCGCAGAAATACCTCGAAATCCGAGGGCAGATCGGCGGCGTGCTGCGGCAGCCGGCGCGCGCGCGCGGGATCGTGCGGGATGTCGGCCGACGGCACCAGCTCGCGCACATGATGGAATGCCCAGCGGTTGAAAGGCGCGGTGCGCCAGTTGGCGAGCGTGGCCTGCATTTAGAATCCGCATCCTAACTTGAACAAGCAGGAAACTTCCCTCCGTCTCACGGTGCTGCTGGGCGTGCTCATGGCGCTGCCCGCGCTCGGCACGGATCTTTTCCTTCCGGCGCTGCCGGTGCTCGCGCAAGCGCTCGCCGCGGACGTCGCCGCCGCGCAGCTCACGCTCACGACCTACTTCCTCGGCCTCGCCATGGGGCAGCTCCTGTGGGGGCCGCTCTCCGACCGCTTCGGGCGCAAGCCCGTGCTGCTGGCGGGACTTTTCCTGCTGCTCGCGTCTTCGCTCGCTGCGGCGGCGGTGGACTCGGTCGGCGCGGTGACCGCGGCGCGCCTGGTCCAGGGACTGGCGACCTCGAGCGGCGCGGTCATCGTGCGCTCGATCGTGCGCGACCTCTACGCGCACGAGCAGGCGGCGCGGCTCCTCGCCAGCATCACCATCGTCTTCAGCATCGTGCCGATCGCCGCGCCTCTCGGCGGCGCGCTTCTCGTCGGCAGCGGCGGCTGGCAGGCGGTGTTCTGGTGCCTGGCGCTGGCGGCGGCGCTCCTCATAGTCGCGACCGGCGCCGGCCTGCGCGAAACCGCGCCCGGCGAGCGGCGCTCGGCGCACCCCGCGGACATCGCGCGCACCTTCCGGACGATCCTCGCCGAGCGGCGCTTCGTGGCGCCGTTCCTCCTCATCCTGTGCGCGCAGATCGGCATCCTCGCCTGGGTCTCCAACTCGGCCTTCACGCTGGTGAGCGGCCTGGGCGTGTCGGTCGGCGCCTACAGCGTGATGTTCGCTGCGGTCATGCTCGGCCAGATCTCGGGCGCCTGGTGCTCCAGCCGCCTCGTGCTGCGCCTGGGAATCGTCACGCTGCTGCGCTCGGGCGCCGCGCTGATGCTCGCGGGCGGGCTCGCCGCGGCGGCGCTCGCCTGGGGCGGGGTCGCCCACTGGGCCGCCGTCGTGGCGCCGTTCTTCGCGTTCCTCCTGGGCAGCGCGCTGACCGTGCCGAATGCCACCGCGTCGGCGCTTTCGCCGTTTCCCAAGGCGGCGGGCTCGGCCTCGTCGCTGATCGGCGCGATCGCGTTCACCGCCGGAGCACTGATCAGCGCCGGGCTCGGCGCGGCGTTCGACGGCAGCGCCCGGCCGATGGCGACGGTCGCGGCGCTCGCGGGCGTCGCGGCGTTCTTGTTCGAGCGGTTCCTGGTCCGTGGAAAGCGTTGACGCGGTCGTCATCGGCGGCGGCGTGGTCGGGCTGGCGGTGGCGCGCGAGCTCGCCCGGGCGGGGCGCGAGGTCGTGATCCTCGAGGCCGAGGACGCGATCGGCACGCACACCAGCTCGCGCAATTCCGAGGTGATCCACGCCGGCATCTATTACCCGAAGGGCTCCCTGAAGGCGCGCAGCTGCGTCGCGGGTAAAGAGCTGCTGTACGAGTATTGCGTCGCGCACGGCGTGCCGCACCGGCGCTCGGGCAAGCTGATCGTTTCTACCTCGGAGAGCCAGAACGAGGAACTTCTCTCTATACAACGCAGAGCGCACGCCAACGGCGTTACCGACATTGTGTGGATGACCCGCAGCCAGGCGCTCGCGCTCGAGCCCGAGCTTTCCTGCGTGGCCGCGCTGTATTCGCCCTCCACCGGCATCATCGACAGCCACGCGCTGATGCTCGCCTACCTCGGCGACGCCGAGGACCGGGGCGCGATGCTCGCGCTGAAAAGCCGCTTCGAGAAAGCCACGGTCGAGAAAGACGGCTTCGTCGTGCGCGTCGACGGTGCGGATCCGATCCGGGCCCGCGTGCTCGTCAATAGCGCCGGCCTCAGGGCACCCAGCGTCGCTCGCCTCATTCAAGGTTACGAACACAAAGCGCCGGGCGAGTACTACGCCAAAGGCAACTACTATTCCCTCGCGCGGCGCGCGCCCTTCTCGCGCCTCGTCTATCCGGTGCCGGAGCCCGGCGGGCTCGGGGTGCACGTGACGCTCGACCTCGCCGGGCAGGCGCGCTTCGGCCCGGACGTGGAATGGGTCGAGCGCATCGACTACGCCGTCGATCCGAAGCGCGCCGAGCGCTTCTATGCCGCGATCCGGCGCTACTGGCCCGGCCTGCCCGACGGCGCGCTGGCGCCGGGCTATTCCGGAATCCGGCCCAAGACCGCCGGCCCCGGCGAGCCGGCGCCGGACTTCGCGGTGCAGGGACCGCGCGTGCACGGCGTGCCGGGCCTGGTGCAGCTCTTCGGCATCGAGTCGCCCGGGCTCACCTCGAGCCTCGCGCTCGCCGCCATCGTGCTGAATGAACTGAGCTAAGATGCACAATCGTCCATAGGGGGAACCCCATGCTCCGGAGCTTGCTGTTCGCGATCGCCGCCCTCTCGCTCGGCGCCCAGGCACAGACCAAATGGGACATGCCCACGCCGTATTCCGAGGGCGAGTTCCATACCCGCAACGTCAAGCAGTTCGTCGAGAGCGTGCAGAAGGCCGCCGGCGGCAAGCTCGAGATCGTGGTGCACTCGAACGGCTCGCTCATCAAGCATCCCGACATCCTGCGCGCGGTCTCTACCGGCCAGGTGAACATCGCGGAATTCCTGCTCTCGCAGTTCGGCAACGAGGACCCGGTGTTCGAGGCCGACAACATCCCGTTCGTCGCCGCGGGCTACGACGACGCCTGGAAGTTCTACCAGGCGCAGAAGCCGCTGCTCGAGAAGAAGCTGCAGGGGCGCGGCCTGACCCTGCTCTACTCGGTCGCCTGGCCGGGCCAAGGCATCTACACCAAGGAGCCGCTGAAGAGCGTGGCGGACCTGAAGGGCACGAAGTTCCGCACCTACAGCCCGCTCACTGCGCGGCTCGCCGAGCTGCTCGGCGCGAGCCCGACGGTGGTGCAGGTGCCCGACGTGCCGCAGATGTTCGCCACCGGCGGCATCCAGGCGATGATCACCTCGTCCGCGACCGGCACTTCCACCAAGGCATGGGAGTTCGTCAAGAACTACTACGACACGAGCGCGTTCCATCCGAAAAACGCGGTCGTGGTGAACACCAAGGGGTTCTCGCGCCTGCCGGCGGACGTGCAGCAGGCGATCATGCGCGCGGCGTCTACCGCCGAGACGCGCGGCTGGGGCATGTCGAAGGTGCGCACGCTCGAGGCGAACGAGCTGCTCGCCAAGAACGGCATGACCATCCACAAGCCCGACGCAGCGATGCAGGACGCGTACGCCAAGGTCGGCCACCAGATCCTGGACGAGTGGCTGAAGAAGTCCGGGGCAGAAGGTCAGTCGATCATCAAAGCGTACAGAGGCAAATAACCTCTTGAGGCGGTTTTTAGACCGCCTCTACGCCGCAAGCGGCGTTCTCGCCGCCATCTGCCTCGCCGCCATCTGCGTGGTGATGCTGGCGCAGGCATTCGGCCGCACCGCCGGCGTGCTGATCCGCGGCGCCGACGACATCGTGGCCTGGCTTTGCGCCGCGTCCGCCTTTCTCGCGCTCGGTCACACGTTCCGCCACGGCGAGCTGGTGCGCGTCGGCCTGTGGCTGCACAAGCTCGAGCCGCGCGCGCGCCGGATCGCCGAGATCGTCGCCCTCGGCATCACGGCGCTCTTCGTCGGTTACATGCTGTGGGCGGCGAGCCGCTTCGTCTACGAGAGCTGGGCGTTCAAGGAGGTCGCGCAGGGCCTGATCCGCGTGCCGATCTGGATCCCGCAGCTCAGCTTCGTGATCGGGGTAGTGATTTTCTTCGTCGCCGTGCTCGATGAACTGATCCTGGTGCTGCAGAAGAAGAAGCCCTCCTATCAGGTCGCCGAGGAAGCGCGCATCGCGGCCGGCGACTTTTCGGAGACCGTATGACACCGCTGTTGGCGGGGCTGATCCTGTTCGCCCTGCTGCTGGTGCTGCTGGTCGGCGGGGTGTGGATCGCGATCGCGCTCGCCGCGGTCGCCTGGTTCGGGCTGCAGTTCTTCACCAGCACGCCGCCCGACGTCAACCTGTTCCAGTCGTTCTGGGGCTCGAGCGCGTCGTGGACCCTCGCCGCGCTGCCGCTGTTCGTCTGGATGGGCGAAATCCTGTACCGGACCAAGCTTTCCGAGGAGATGTTCGAGGGGCTCGCGCCGTGGCTGGGCTGGCTGCCGGGGAAGCTGATGCACGTCAACGTGCTCGGCTGCGCGATCTTCGGCACCGTGTCGGGCTCCTCGACCGCGACCTGCGCCACGATCGCCAAGGTGGCGCTGCCCGAGCTCAAGCGCCGCGGCTACGACGAGAAGACCTGCCTCGGATCGCTCGCCGCCGCGGGGACGCTCGGCATCCTGCTGCCGCCGTCGATCATCATGGTGGTCTACGCGGTCGCCGCCGAGGTGTCGATCATCAAGGTGTTCCTCGCCGGCTTCATCCCGGGGATCGTGCTGACGGTGCTGTTCTCGGGCTACATCGTGCTGTGGGCGCTGGCCAATCCCGGCAAGACGCCGCGCGATGAGACCACGTTTTCCCTGAGGGAAAAGCTCTACCGGGCGAGGCATCTCATCCCCTGCGTGGTGCTGATCCTGTTCATCGTCTGGGTGATGGTGATCGGCTGGGCCACCGCCACCGAGGCCGCGGCCTACGGCGTGCTCGGCGCGCTCGCGATCGCTTGGTGGTCGGGCGGCCTGTCGCGCGCCAGCTTTGCCGCCAGCCTGATGGGCGCGACGCGGCTCTCGTGCATGATCATGTTCATCCTCGCCGGCGCCAGCTTCCTCTCTTCGTGCATGGCATTCACCGGCATCCCGCGCGCGCTCGCCGAGTGGGTGGCGGCGCTCGCGCCGAACAAATACCTGCTGATCGCGATCCTCGCCGGCATCTACCTCCTGCTCGGCACCGCGCTCGACGGCGTGTCGATGATCGTGCTCACGACCTCGATCGTGCTGCCGATGGTCGAGAAAGCCGGCTTCGACCTGGTGTGGTTCGGCATCTTCATCGTGCTGCTGGTGGAGATCGCCGAGCTCACCCCGCCGCTCGGCTTCAACATCTTCGTGCTGCAGACCATGACCGGGCGCGACAGCAACTATGTCGCGCTTGCCTCGCTGCCCTTCTTCTTCATGATGGTGCTCTGCATCGCGCTCATCACCGTCTTCCCCGAGCTCGCCACCTGGCTCCCCGATTGGCTGATCGGGGTAGCGAAGAAGTAGCGGCGTAGAATCCGCGGCATGGGAGCGCACGAGGCGAGGGAACGGATCGACGCGGCGCGCGCCACCCTTGCCCTCACCGTGCGGCAGCGCTGCTTCTACCTCTTCTGCGCCCTGGTGCTGCTGATCGTCGCGGTACCACTGTACGAAGAATCACGGGCGGGCCGTATCGCCCTCAACATCATGAGCTTGCTGATCCTGCTGTCCGGCGCCTCCGCCATCGGCCGCGGCGGCGGCTCGTTCGTCATTTCGCTGCTGCTTGCCGCGCCTGCCGGCATCTTCCAGATGCTCGGC
>DATBSZ010000093.1:0-6626 GCA_036559525.1 Burkholderiales bacterium | reverse complement strand
CGGCCAGCGGGTAGCGGAGACGGATTCAGATTCCGCCGCATGTCCCACATGAGCAACGATGGATCGAGATTCTTGAGAGACAGCTGCGCCTCGACCCATTTCTGACCCCAAAAACCCACCGCTTCGACTACCGGACGCAGGTCCCTGCCGGACGCCGTCATCTGGTACTCGAACACGCCCTTTTCCGACTTGAGCCGCCTGCGCTCGATGACACCGGCCGCCTCAAGCTCCTTGAGCCTTTGAGACAGAAGCGTCGGGGACATCTTTGGAACGCCCCGGCGCAAATCGTTGAAGCGCGTCGATCCGGCAACCAATTCACGAAGCAGCACCATAGTCCAGCGCGTGCAAAGTAGCTCTGCGGCCATGGCGACAGGGCAGAACTGCTTGTATGCGGGTTGCGTCATTCGCTGCCATTTCCGGCAAGAGGTGCCGATTGTGGCAGCCATGTGTAACGGCACTAGTACCGACGCGTTACCGGCTCGCTACAGTTTCTGGACTAGACCGCTCGGGCGCTCGCCTGCGAGGCTATGGTCAGCGCACGGATAACCCGTTGCCGAACAACCGACCACAGGAGAGACACAATGACTGTTTACGTGATAGCAGACATCAAGGTAACTGACGACAGATGGGTGCCGCCTTACGCGGCTTCGGTACACGACCTGGTCCATGAACACGGTGGCAAGTACCTGTCGCGAAGCGGAAACGTGAAGACATTGGAGGGCAAGCCGCTCGACACCACCCTGATCGCGATCATCCAGTTTCCATCGGCTGAGGCGGTCGAGGCTTTCGTCACCGATCCCAGATATGCCCGCTACGGGGCGGCCCGTCGGGACGGCAGCGAAAGTCGCTTCCAGCTGATCGACGATACCGATCTGGCCGGGACCATCCCTTACCTGCCAAGGGGGTAATGGCCGGTGACGAGCGCCGCAAGCTGCGAAGGCTCGGCCGGAAGTCGATTGCCGCGCCACGCGACGTGCAGGTCAGGCCGCAGGAGTATGAGGTCGACGCCATAGAGGTCACGCGCGACCTGATCCGGAACCTCCAGGACCTCGAATGGGGCCCCGAGCGCTTTCATTGCCTTTTCCAGTCCGGCGCTCTCGGGTCTGGAATTGCCAAGCCGCAACAGTGTGTAGCCGCGACCGATCCGGTCCTGGATCGCCGTGTGAACGTCTAGCCATACGTGGGGCAGCCGAGCACCAGGCCAGGTGGTTGGGACGTACTGGCGAAAATCGTCGTCGGGCCCGCCGGGCTCGTCTGCGATGATCGGCGAGCCGGCGTAGCGGTAGCCGAGCTCGGCGCCGATCATCTCGTTGCTCTTGCGCTGCTCGACCTCCGCTACCGCAACGAGCTCATCCAGGTTGCGCCACAGGCCGCGCCATTTGCGCCGGCCTTGCGAGGCGTAGCGCGACGCGGCGACGTTGCGCGCTCCGACCGGACGGCGCTCGGCTTCGTAGGAGGCCAGGAGCTTCGGCCCGCCCCAGCCTTGGAGCGTGGCGGCGAGCTTCCAGCCGAGGTCGACGGCGTCGCCGACGCCGCTGTTCATGCCGAGCCCGCCCGTCGGGATCACAAGGTGCACTGCATCGCCGGCGAGAAACACGCGCCCGGCGCCATAGCGGTCCGCGATCAGCAGGTTCTGCTTCCACTCGCCCGCGTAAAGCATCTCGTACTTCACCGGCACGCCGATCGCCTTCTCGAATTGCGGCGCCATGGCGCGCTCGTCGTCGAGCTGGGCGTGCAGCGTCCAGTGCCGGGTCGAGTCCTGCATGATGAGGAAGGTCGAGCGCTCGTCGGCGACGTGATAGTGCCGGCCCCTTCCCGGACCGTTGGCGATCGGTATCCGGTCGAACAGCTCCTCGCAATGAAAGAGTCCCTGCCAGAGACGCAGCAGATCGCCTTCGCCGTGCAGCGCAATGTCGAGCTGCTGCCGCACCGCGCTCGCGCCGCCGTCGCAACCGACCAGGTATTGCGAACGGATGGGGCCCGCGCTGGTTTGCGTCGTGACGGAAACTGAATCCTGCGAAAAAGACAGAAACTCGCAGCCGTACCGCACGCTGACCGAGGGCAGCGACTCGGCAACCGATTTCAGCAGCGGCTCGAGCGTGTATTGCGAGATGAGCTGGTAGGGCTCGAGCGGCATCGACGCGTCGGTGCAAGCGTCGATCTGCCGGCGCGCCTCGGCGACCGACGGATAGGCGTGGCGAAGCAGCGGCGGCTGGTTCATCGCCGTGATGATGTAGACGTCCATCGGCACGTCCGCGCGCAGGCCGGCCGCGCGTACTCTTGCCGCGAGACCCATGCGGCGGAAGATTTCCATCGTGCGCGCGTTGCAGCGCTCCATCTTCGGAAGGAACTGCGGCGCGGGCTTGCGCTCGATCAGCGTGCAGCGCACGCCTTTCTGGCCGAGGTCGATCGCGAGAACCAATCCGACCGGCCCCGCGCCGACGATGAGGACCTCGGTGTCGAGCAAGCGGCTGATTATAATGAGCCGCATGAGGGGGATCGCAGCGGCGGTACTGGCGTCTTGCTTGGCTGGAGGAGCGCTTGCCCAGGAGTTTCCCTCCAGAACGGTCCACCTCATCGTGCCGTACACGCCCGGAACGGGCGCCGACACCCTCGCCCGCCTGCTCGGCGCGCGGCTCGCCGAGACCTGGAAGGTCGGCGTGGTCACCGAGAACAAGACCGGCGCGACCGGCAATATCGGCGCGGCGCACGTGGCTAAGAGCGCACCCGACGGCTACACGCTCCTTTTCGTCGCCACTTCCTTCGGTACCACGCCGGCCGTGTCGCGCGCGCCGTTCGATCCGGTAACGGACTTCGCGCCGGTGGCGCTGGTCGCGACGAGCGGCCTGGTGATCGTCGCCAACCCGCGGCTTGCGGCGCGCACGATGCGCGAGTTCATCGAGCTCGCGAAGCGCGAGCCCGGCAAGCTGCACTATTCGTCGCCGGGCAACGGCGGCCCGCAGCACCTCGCCATGGAGCTCCTCAAGCTTGAGCTCGGCCTCGATATTGTGCATGTGCCCTATAGGAGCGCGGCCCCGGCGATCAGCGATGTCGTGGGCGGGCACGTGCACGCGACGATCGCGGCGGTGCAGACGGCCCAGCCGCAGATCGCTTCGGGCCAGCTGCGCGCGCTCGCCGTCATGAGCGCGGAGCGCTCGCAGGCGTTCGCGCAGGTTCCGACGATGAAGGAGCAAGGCATGCCCGAACTGGAGGTCGAGACCTGGTACGGGGCTTTTGCGCCCGCGGGGACACCGGTGGCCGTGGTTTCGAGGGTCAACGCCGACCTCAATTCGTTGCTGAAAGAGGCCGCCATCCGCGAAATGCTCGCCAAGCAGGGCATGACGGCGAAGGGCGGCCCGCCGGAGCGTCTCGGCGAGCTCCTGATGCGCGAGCTCGCGCGCTGGAAGCGGGTCGTGGATGCCGCGGGAATAAAGGCCGACTGATGGATCAAACCCTGCTCGACGACCTGGTTGCCGCGAACCGCATCCTGGCGGAGCACGGCGTGATCGATGCGTACGGGCACGTCAGCATCCGCTCGCCGCACGATCCGAAGCGCTTCTTCCTCGCCCGCAACATCGCCCCCGAAACCGTCCAGGCCGGCGACCTCCTGGAATACGGCCTCGACGGAGAGCCGGTAGACGCCGGCCGCGCGCGCGACTCGGTCAGCGAGCGCTACATCCACAGCGAGGTGTACCGTGCGCGCCCCGAGGTAATGGCGGTGGTGCACAACCACTCGCCCTCCGTGGTGCCGTTCAGCGTCACCAACGTGCCGATGCGGGCGCTGTTCCACATGGCCGCGTTCGTCGGCGAAGGCGTGCCGAACTTCGAGATCCGCAAGGTGAAGAAGGGAAGCGACCTCCTGATCCGCACTCCCGCGCTGGGCAAGGCGCTGGCGAAAACCCTCGCCGCGAAGCCCGCGTGCCTGATGCGCGGCCACGGCTCGGTGGTGGTGGGCGAGAACCTGCCGCGCGCCGTGGGCCGGAGCGTCTACCTCGAGATCAGCGCCCGGATGCAGATGCAGGCGCTTCTGCTCTCGAAAAAGATCACCTACTTCGACGCGGCCGAAGTCAAGGCCTCGAACCCGGTGCAGGACTACAAGCGCGCCTGGCCGCTGTGGCGCGAGAAGGCGCTGGCGAAAGCGAAAGCCGAGCGCTAGGGCGAGGCGCGGTAGAGCCGCCACTCCCCGGGCACGCCCTTTAACGGGCGCACGCCGCGGTCCTCGAACTGCAGGCCGGAGCCGGCGACGAGATCCTTGACCATGTTGGACACCACGACCTCGCCCGGGCCGGCGTGGCCCGCGATGCGCGCGCCGATGTGCACCGCGATGCCGCCGACCTTCTCGCCGATCACCTCGACTTCGCCGGTGTGCAGGCCGGCGCGGATCGTCAGGCCGAGCTGGGACATCTCCCGGGACAGGTTTTGCGCGCAACGCACCGCGCGGGCTGGCCCATCGAAGGTCGCGAAGTAGCCGTCGCCGGCAGTGTCGATCTCGCGGCCGCGGAAGCGCTCGAGCTGGCGCCGCGCCAGGCCATAGAACTCCTGCAGCTCCCTGGTCCACGCGCGGTCGCCGATCGCCGCCGCGCGCTGCGTCGAATCGACGATGTCCGCAAACATCACGGTCGCGAGCACGCGGTCGGGCTCGGGCGCGTGGCGCGCGCCGGTGACGAACTGCTCGATATCGCCCAGCACGGGCTCCGGGTCGCTGGTCCAGGGCAGGTGGTCCACCCCCGGGTACTCGGCGAACCGGGCGCCCGGGATCTGCTGCGCCATGTAGCGGCTGCCCCCCACATCCAGCGCCAGGTCGCCGGTGCGATGCATGACGAGCGTCGGCACGCGAATCGCCGGCAACACGGCGCGCACGTCGATCAGGATGTTCATTCGCACCAGGGCCAGCACCGCGCTCGGGCTCGCGCTGCGCACGAGGTAGCGCGTCCACCACTGGCGAAAGGCCTCATCGTGCGCCTTGGACGGAACGCGCGCCTCTATGCCCACCGGTTTCGAGCCCCATCCCGTGCGGATCGCTTCGACGAACTGGCGTTGCGCTTCCTCCGTGCGGCCCCAGGGGTAATCGGGCGCGGCAAGCGGCCGCGCGAAAGAGCCGAACGTCATCAGCGCGGCGGTACGCTCCGGGTAGGTGGCGGCAAAAAGGGCGCACATCGGCCCGCCCTCCGAAATCCCGAGCAGCGCCGCCTTGCGCGAGCCCACCGCGTCCATCACCGCGCGCACGTCATCCATGCGCTGCTCGAGCGTCGGCACGTTCTTCTCGTCGACGCGGTCGGATAGCCCGGTGCCGCGCTTGTCGAACACGATCAGCCGGGAGAAGCGGGCGAGCCGCTGCAGGAAATGCGCGAACGAAGGCTCGGTCCAGAACTCGTCGATGTTCGACACCCAGCCCATCACGAACACCAGGTCGACCGGCCCTTCGCCGATCACCTGGTAGGCGATATTGACGTCGCCGCTCAGCGCATATCGGGTCTGGGGCCCCATGGCGCCGCCAGCTTATCAAATACAATCGCCGCGATGAGTTCCGATCTGTGCACGCTCAGCGCGACCGAGCTGGTCGACGCGTTCCGCAAGAAGACCTTGTCGCCGGTGGACGTGGCCTCTGCGGTGCTCAAGCGCATCGAAAAGCTGAATCCCGTATTCAACGCATTCAACCTGGTTTCCGACCGGGCTTTGGAGGATGCAAAGGCTTCCGAAGCGCGTTGGCTCGCCGGACAGCCGAAAGGCCTGCTCGACGGCGTGCCGGTCTCCATCAAGGACATCGTCCTCACGAAGGGCTGGCCGACCTTGCGCGGCTCGAAGACGATCGACCCGAAGGGGCCGTGGAACGACGATGCGCCGGCGACGGCGCGCCTGCGCGAGCACGGCGCGGTGCTTCTCGGAAAAACCACGACCCCCGAATTCGGCTGGAAGGGCGTGACCGACAGCCCGCTCACCGGCATCACGCGCAATCCCTGGAACAAGGAGAAGACCCCGGGCGGATCGTCCGGCGGGGCCGCAGCGGCGGTCGCCGCCGGAATGGGACCGCTGGCGGTGGGCACCGATGGCGGCGGCTCGATCCGCATCCCGTGCAGCTTCACGGGACTGTTCGGCATCAAGGCTTCGTTCGGCCGCGTGCCGGCGTGGCCCCTCTCGCCCTTCGGCACCGTGGCGCACGTCGGGCCGATGACGCGCAGCGTCGCCGACGCCGCGCTCATGCTGAACGTGCTTGCGCAGCCCGACGCGCGCGACTGGCACGCCCTGCCCTACGACCCGCGCGACTGGCGCACCGGCCTCGAGCAAGGGATCGCCGACCTGCGCATCGCGTATTCGCCGGATCTCGGATACGCGAAAGTGGATCCCGAAATCAGGAAGATCGTTCAGGACGCGGTCTCGGTATTCAGCGATCTTGGAGCGAAAGTCGAGGAGAAGAACCCCGGGTTCGCGGACCCCGCTCCGATCTTCATGACGCACTGGTTCTCCGGCGCGGCGTTCCTGCTCAAGGGAATCCCGAAGGAGAAGCACAAGCTGGTGGACCCCGGGCTGCTCGAAATGGCGGCGCAGGGCGAGAAGGTGACGGCGCACGACCTGCTCGACGCCCAGCTCAAGCGCGGCGCGCTCGGGACGCACATGAACGTCTTCCA
>DATBSZ010000092.1:0-5028 GCA_036559525.1 Burkholderiales bacterium | reverse complement strand
CACCTCCGGGCAGAGCGTCTCGTTTTTCCAGGGCGGCAGCGGCCTCGAGGGCTGGGAGCGCAACCAGCGCATCGGCGCCGCGG
The DNA here is from genome assembly GCA_036559525.1 of Burkholderiales bacterium. GTDB lineage: Bacteria > Pseudomonadota > Gammaproteobacteria > Burkholderiales > SG8-39 > SCGC-AG-212-J23. The sequence goes on along the minus strand of DATBSZ010000092.1, from coordinate 4,945 downwards.
TGCCGATCAGCCTGGACCTGCTGCTCGCCTCGGCGGCGCTGCCCTTCATCTTCCCGGCGGTGAAGTTCAATCGCGAGTACTTCGGCGACGGCTCGATGCGCCAGATCGCGCCGGTCAGCCCGGCGCTGCACCTTGGCGCCGACCGCGTGCTCATCGTCGGCACCGGCCGGCAGACGGGCGAGGAGGCGCGCGTGCGCTCCAACGTCTATCCGTCGCTGGCGCAGATCGCCGGCCACGCGCTGAACAGCATCTTCCTCGACAGCCTGATGGTCGACATCGAGCGCCTCGAGCGCATCAACCGCACCGTGCAGCTGATTCCGCAGGACAGGCTGTCCGACTCCGGCGTGCAGCTGCGCCCGGTGAAGGTGCTGTTCATCACCCCGTCGCAGCCGATCGAGCGCATCGCGGCGCGCTTCATCCACGAGCTGCCGCGCACGGTGCGCTTCATCCTGCGCCCGACCGGCGCGCTCAACCGCTCGGGCTCCAATCTTGCGAGCTACCTGCTCTTCGAGGAGTCGTTCTGCCGCGCGCTGATCGACCTCGGCTACCGCGACACGGTCGCACGCGAGGCCGAGGTCCGCGAATTCTTTAGTTTGGAAGAAAACCGCGCCCATGCCTGACGACTCCCCGCCGCAGGATCCGTTCGAGATGTTTCGCCGGCTGTGGGGGCCGCTCGGCGTGCCGATCCCCGGCATGGCGATGCCCACCTTCGACCCCAAGGAAGTCGAGAAGCGCATCGCCGAGCTGCGCTCGGTCGAGGCGTGGCTCAGCATGAATCTCAACATGCTCAAGATGTCGATCCAGGGCCTCGAGCTGCAGCGCGCGGCGCTTCAAGCCATGAAGTCCGCCTCGGAGCCGCCGAAGAAGGAATAGATGTTTGCTTACGGCCACGCGGCGGCGCCCACCTGGCGCGAATGTGCTTCGGCTTGCGCCGAGCGCCTCGGGCGCCCCGACCGCGGCTTGGGCTTCGTCTACTTCAGCGATGCGCTGGTGGGCTCGGCACAGGAAATCCTGGACACCCTGCGCAGCAGGACCGGCGTCGAGGACTGGGTCGGAAGCGTCGGCGTCGGCGTGCTCGCCACCGGCGCCGAATACCAGGACGAGCCGGCGATGGCGGCGATGGTCGCCGACATCGATGCTTTCAGCGTCTTCTCCGGCCGCGCGCCGCTCAAGGGCGGGCATTTCGCGGTGGTTCACGCCGATCCCTCGGCGCCCGACGTCGCCGGGCTGATCGCCGACATGTCGGCCAAGGTGGCGAGCGGCTTTCTCGTCGGCGGGCTGTCGAGCTCGCGCTCGCGCACGGTGCAGATCGCGAACGCCGTGCTTTCGGGCGGGCTTTCCGGCGCCGCCCTCGCGCCCGAGGTGGCGGTGGCGACGCGCCTCACGCAGGGCTGCGTGCCGTACCCAGGCCGCTGGCGTATCACCGAATGCACGGAAAACATCATCGGGACCCTCGACGGCCGGCCCGCCCTCGACGTGCTGAAGGAAGTGGTCGGAAACGACAGGCAAGTCCTGGTCGGCCTGCCCATTCCCGGCTCGGACACCGGCGACTACACCGCGCGCAACCTCGTCGGCATCGACCCGCGCAACAAGCTGATTGCGATCGGCGATCGGGTCGAGCCGGGGACCGAGCTGGTGTTCTGCCGGCGCGATCAGGCCGCCGCGCGCGAGGATCTACAGAGAATTTCGAAGGAATTGAAATCGAGGGTGCCGCAGCCCCGTGGCGCGCTGTACTTTTCCTGCCTCGCGCGCGGCGAGCACATGTTCGGCGCCCGCGGCGCCGAGCTCGAGCTGATCCGGCGCGCGCTCGGCGAGGTGCCGCTGGTAGGATTCTTCTGCAACGGCGAGATTTCGCGCGACCGGTTGTACGGCTATACCGGCGTGCTGACCCTATTCCACTAAGGAGAAACGAAATGGCGAAGGCAATCCGTTATCACAAGCAGGGCGGACCGGAGGTTTTGCAGATCGACGAAGTCACGGTCGGCGATCCCGGCCCGGGCCAGGCGCGCGTGCGCCACAAGGCGATCGGGGTGAATTTCGTCGACACCTACCAGCGCTCGGGCCTGTATCCGATGCAGCTCCCCGGGACCGCGGGCAACGAGGCCGCCGGCGTGGTCGAAGCCGTGGGCGCCGGCGTGAGCAACGTAAGAGCCGGCGACCGCGTGACCTACACCGGGCTGCCGGGCTCCTACTGCGACGTGCGCCTCGTGCCGGCCGATCGCCTGGTGAAGCTGCCCGACGGCGTCACCGAGGAGATGGCGGCGTCGATGACGCTGAAAGGCATGACCGTGCAGTACCTCATCCACCGCACCTATGCGGTCAAATCAGGCGACACGGTGCTTTGGCACGCCGCCGCAGGCGGCGTCGGCCTGATCGCCGGCCAGTGGCTGAAGGCGATCGGCGCCACCGGCATCGGCACGGTGGGCTCGGAGGAGAAGGCGGCGCTCGCGAAATCGCACGGCTGGCAGCACGTCATCAACTACACCAAGGAAAATTTCGTCGAGAAGGTGAAGTCGATCACCGGCGGCAAGGGCCTGCCGGTGGTGTACGACGCGGTCGGCAAGACGACCTGGGAAGGCTCGCTCGAGTGCCTGCGGCCGCGCGGCCTGATGGTGTCGTTCGGCAACGCGTCCGGCCCGGTGGCGCCGGTGAACCTCGGGATCCTGTCGCAGAAGGGCTCGCTCTACGTCACGCGCCCCACGCTCGCCACCTACATCGCCTCGCGCCCCGAGCTCGAGGAAACCGCGAAATCCCTGTTCGACGTGGTGAAGTCGGGCAAGGTGAAGATCGAGACGACCAAGCGCTACAAGCTGGACGACGCGGCGCAGGCGCACCGCGACCTGGAGGGACGCAAGACGACCGGTTCGGTCGTCCTGGTCCCCTAGCGAGATCTAGATCTTCAGGATCTTCTTCGCTTTGCCGAGCGCGGCCATGGACTCGGAGTGCTTGCCCTCCTTGTGAAGCTTCTCGCCCTCGGCGCGGAGCTTCTTCACCTCGGCCATCTGCTTGTCGTCGAGCTTGGCCTTGGGTAGCGCGGCGTCGATCGCCTTCCATTCGTTCGGGCAGTTGTTGGCGAAGGCAAGGGGGGTGGCAATGAAGGCGGCCGCGACTAGGGCTGCGGCGAGTGCAATGCGGGTCATGCGTTTTCTCCTGGGTTGGCCCCTACGCCCGCATTATGCCGCTTGATCTGGCCGAGTTGCGCAGGCGCCTCGCGAGCTCCAGTGCGCCGGAATTCACGCTCTTCGGCGACGACGGTACCGAGGGCCGCGACGCGGCGAGCACGGCCGCCGCGGTGCTCATCCCCTTGATTGCTCACGGCGAATTGACCGTCCTGTTTACCCAGCGCACCACGCACCTCAAGAGCCATGCGGGCCAGGTGAGCTTTCCCGGCGGGCGCGCCGAGCCCGGCGACGCGAGCGCGGAGTTCACCGCGCTGCGCGAGGCTGGCGAGGAAATCGGCCTCGCCGCCGAGCGCGTCGAGATCCTGGCGCGGCTTCCCGACTACCGCACGCGAACCGGCTTTCGCGTGACGCCGGTCGTCGGGCTGGTCACGCCGCCGCTCGCGCTCGCACCCGACCCAAGGGAAGTGGCCGAGGTGTTCGAGGTTCCGCTCGCGTTCCTGCTCGATCCGCGCAACCGGCAGCGGCGCACGCGCGAGTTCCAGGGCCAGCAGGTCGGCTACTACGTGTTCGAATACCAGGAGCGGGTCATCTGGGGCGCGACCGCCGGGATGCTCGTTAACCTGCATAAAATGCTCGAATGAGCGTTTTTGCGATCATTGCGGCGCTGGTGGTCGAGCAATGGCGTCCGCTCGGCGAGAGGAAAAGCGTCTCGGCCGCGCTCGCCGCCTGGGCGGCTTACCTGGAGCGCGCGTTCAACGGCGGCGAGCGCCAGCACGGCATGGTCGCCTGGCTGGTCGCGGTGCTGCCGCCGGTGGCGGCCGCGATCCTGCTGCACGCTCTGCTTTCTGCGGCGGGCTGGGTGTTCGCGCTCGCGTTCGAGATCGCGCTGCTTTATTTGACGCTGGGCTTCCGGCAGTTCAGCCACTACTTCACCGACATCCAGCTCGCCATCAAGGCCGACGACATCGAGCAGGCGCGCTTCCTCCTCGACCAGTGGCGCGGCGCCTCGGGCGTGGTGCGCACGCGCGAGGAAGTGGTGCGCCTCGCGATCGAGGAGGCGCTGGTCGCCGCGCATCGCCACGTGTTTGGCGTGCTGCTGTGGTACCTGGTGCTGCCCGGGCCGGCCGGGGCGATCCTCTACCGGCTCGCCGCCTACCTCGCCGTGCGCTGGCGCCCGCTGGGTGCATTCGGGCGCTTCGCCGCCGAGGCCTTCCACATCCTCGAATGGCCGGCGGTGCGGCTTACCGCGGCCGCGTTCGCGCTGGTCGGCGATTTCGAGAACACGGTGTACTGCTGGCGCACGCAGGCGCGCACCTGGCCCGATCCCGACGCGGGCGTGCTGCTCTCGGCAGGCGCCGGCGCGATGGGCGTGCGCCTGGGCATGCCGGTGCAGGACGTCGACGGCCCGCAGCCGCGGCCGGAGCTCGGCGTCGGCGAGGCGGCCGACGGCCCGTTCCTCGACACCACCGTAGGCATGCTGTGGCGCGCGCTGGTGCTGTGGGTGGCCGTGCTCGCCGGGGCGGCACTCGTCGCGCATAGCTCGCGGTTTTGGGCTTGAAGCTGCTGGGATTGGTTGTTGTGCTCGGGGCGTTGGTCGTTTCGGGAATCAAGCCCTATGACCGGGCAACGTGGCTGATGGAGGTCGCACCCGTCCTGATCGCGGCGCCGATTCTCCTCGCCACTTACCGGCGCTTCCCGCTGACCAGCCTCTTGTATGCGCTCATTTGCGTGCACGCCCTCGTGCTCATCCTCGGGGGCGCCTACACGTACGCGCGCGTGCCGCTCGGCTTCTGGCTGCAGGACCTGCTCGAGCTCGAGCGCAA
>DATBSZ010000091.1:0-1671 GCA_036559525.1 Burkholderiales bacterium | reverse complement strand
GGCGAGGAGATAGGCGCGCGGATCGTGTCCGAAGCTTTTCGGCGTCAGGCTCTCCCGGTGGATGAATTTTTTCGCGGCGCCGACCGCGTGGATCCGCCCCATGAAGCGGCCGATCCATTCGAGCACCTTCGGGTTGTCGAGCTCCGGCGTGCGCCCGCCACGGCGCGGATAGACCGCGAAGATAAAGCCGCCGAAGGTGCCCTTGTGCGACGGCGCCACGACCGGGATCTCCCGGTTCGCCAGCTCGTGCGCGAACGCGTGCTCCTCCTCGATTTGCGCTTCGCTCCAGCGTTGCGGGCGGTAGAACTTGGCGACGACCGGCGGGCCTTCGTCGAGGTACACCTGGTACACGCGGTTCTCATAGCTGGACAGCGCGAGCAGCCGCCCGTCGGGACGCAGGCCGGCGGCGGCGACCGCGTCGAGAACGACTTCGGGCGTGAGTGCAGCATATGGATGCATCGGCGTATAGTATTTGCATGGCAGGGAATGTCGTCGAGATTCGCGATCTGCACTTCTCCTTCGGCGATCTTGAGGTGCTGCGCGGACTGTCGCTCGACATCCCCCGCGGCAAGGTGGTGGCCATCCTCGGCGGCAGCGGCTCGGGCAAGTCGACCCTGCTCAAGCTGATCGGCGGCCAGCTGCGCCCGCTGCGCGGCAGCGTCACGGTCGAGGGCAAGAATGTCCACCGGCTCTCGGCCGAGGAGCTCTACAAGCTGCGGCTCGAGATCGGCATGATGTTCCAGACCTCGGGCTTGTTCACCGACCTTTCGGTGTACGACAACATCGCGTTCCCGATCCGCGAAAATTTCCCTCTGCCCGAAGAGCTGCTGCGGCGCCTGGTGCTGATGAAGCTGCATGCCGTGGGCCTGCGCGGCGCGCACGCGATGATGCCGGCCGACCTCTCGGGCGGAATGACGCGGCGCGTCGCGCTCGCGCGCGCCATCGCCACCGACCCGAAGCTCATGATGTACGACGAGCCCTTCGCCGGGCTCGACCCGATCTCGCTCAACCAGGTGGGCGAGCTGATCCGCAGCCTGAACGACGCGCTCGGGCTCACCTCGATCGTCGTCACCTACGACGTGCAGGAGGCGCTCAAGGTTGCCGACTACGTCTACGTGATCGGGGACGGCGCGATCCTCGGCAAAGGCACTCCCGAGGAGATCGCGGCGTCGGAGGATCCTTATCTCAAGCAGTTCGTCAACGCGCTGCCCGACGGGCCGGTACGTTTCCACTTCCCCGGACCGCCACTGGAAGAGGACCTTCGCATCCATGGCTGATGACTCTCTTAGAAAGGCTGCTTCCGAAGCGATGAAGACCGGCGGCGACGTCGCCCGCCAGATGCGCGACATCACCCTCGAGGCGCTGAAGAACCGGCGCTTCGACCGCGAAGGCATCCGCGAAGTGGTGCGCGCCGTGACCGAGGGCATGGCGGCCGCCGCGCCGGCGAGCGGCGGCTCGATGCGCAAGCTGATGGGACAGGCGTTCCGCGGCATGGACGAGGCGCTCACGAAATCGGTCGAGGCGGGTGAATCGGCGCTGCGCCAGATGGTGGCCACCGGCCGCAGCATCAGCGACAACGAGGTGAAGCAGGCGCTCGCCGGGTTGAAGAAGATCGAGGAGGATTTCGTCGCCACCGTGAGCCAGGTGGCGAGCTCGGCGAGCGAGCGCACG
>DATBSZ010000090.1:0-17540 GCA_036559525.1 Burkholderiales bacterium | reverse complement strand
TCTTCCACGACGGCAGCTTCGTCGGCCCGTTCGTCTACGGCTACAGCATGCGCCTCAACATGCAGACACTGAAGCGCGAATACACGGATGACCGCAGCGCGGTGTTCCGCTTGCGCTTCTTTTGCCTCGGCGACGACTACGAATTCTGGAGCTTGATCCCCGGGCGCTTCCACTTCGTCTGCCCGGCGGAACGGGGCACGCTCTACCTCCTCGGGACCGACCGGCTGGGGCGGGATCTGTTCTCGCGCATCGTCTACGGCACGCGCATCTCGCTCACCGTGGGCCTGTTCGGCATCGCGGTGAGCTTCCTCATCGGCATCACCCTCGGGGGCATCTCCGGGTTCTACGGCGGCTGGATCGACAACGTGATCCAGCGCTTCATCGAGATGGTGCGCTCGTTTCCCGAGCTGCCGCTGTGGATGGCGCTGTCGGCCGCGCTGCCGGTGAACTGGAGCCCGATCCTGGTCTATTTCGGCATCACCATCATCCTCGGCCTGCTCGACTGGCCGGGGCTCGCCCGTGCGGTCCGATCAAAATTGTTGGCCCTAAGAGAAGAAGACTTTGCGACCGCCGCGGTGCTGATGGGCGCGAGCCCGGCGCGCGTCATCCGCAAGCACCTGCTCCCGAGCTTTACCAGCCACCTGATCGCATCCGCCACGCTCTCGGTCCCCGCGATGATCCTGGGGGAGACTGCCCTTTCCTTCCTGGGCCTGGGGCTAAGACCGCCCGTGACGAGCTGGGGCGTGCTGCTGAACGAGGCGCAGAACATCAACGTGGTCGCGCTCTATCCCTGGCTCATGCTCTCGGTCGTCCCGGTGTTCATCATCGTGCTCGCCTTCAACTTCTTCGGTGACGGCCTGCGCGACGCCGCCGATCCCTACAGCACCACCGCCCGCACCTAGAACCAAAAACAGGGACAGACCACGTTTTCTTGACGGCTGGCGCGGCGGGCTTAGCGTGCCTGCGGGGGTACGCATGCAACGGCGCAAGTTGGTGCTGGGTTGGCTGGCGGCGCAGGGTGCGGCGCGGATCGCCCGCGCGCAACCATCGCGAAGAATCGCCAGGGTCGGCGTCTTGCTGGGCCAGCCGGCGCCGAATGGGCTGATGAAATCATTCGCCGACGCCATGCACGAGCTCGGCGCGTTCGCTCGGAATCGAGCTGCAGGTCCTGGTCGCATCCTTGCCTGAGGAATTCGATGCGACGTTCGCTGCGGCGAAGACGTCGGAAGCGCTGATCATCTTGCCTTCCGGAACTTTCGCTGCCCACCGGCGACAGCTCGTGGATCTGGCGATGCGCAATGGGATCCCATCGGTTTGGGAGCATCGCCAGTTCACCGACGTCGGCGGGTTGCTGTCCTACGGGCCGGATTTTCGGGAGGACTATTGCATCGCGGCGCGCTACGTCGACCGGATCCTCAAGGGCGCGAAGGCCGCCTAGATGCCGGTCGAGCAGGTCGCCAAGCTCGACCTGGTCGTCAATCTCAAGGCGGCTCGCGCCCTCGGCCTGCGCATCCCCGCGCCGTTGCTCGTGCGAGGCGTCAGATCATTCAATAGCTCGGATGCATCTCCTAAGCGCCGACTAGTCCGGCATCACGCAGGGCACGACCTGCCTGCTGTGACGGCGATAGATCCGGAAATCGGAATCGATGGTCAGAAGCAGCGGATTCGAAAGCGTCTCGGTCATGCGTACCAGGCATGCGTCCGCCAGGCTCATGGGCACGCTGGCGTACTTCTCGATGAGCTGGAGCACCGGGTCGAGCTGGCCATCGAGGTCGAACGCCAGCCGGAGAGAACCCCGCCTCAGAAACGTCCTCAGTGCTGGAGCGCCGCGCGGCCCTAGCAGGTAAAAGGCCTCGGAGAGCGCCGCCTCGCAGGTGTGCCATGGACGCGCATGATTGGAGCCCTGCGCGGCCGCCCAGCGGTGATTGCTGTCTCGACGGTTGAAGAGGGCTACGACGAAGCTCGCGTCAACGAGAACGCTTGCGGCCATACCCGAGGCGCAAGTAATGCTTCTTTCGAGCGCTCAGATCAGCGGGCAGGCCGTCAACCGAGCCGATCAAATCGGCGATGTCGTAGGAAGCAGGGTTGGGCTCCGCGGCGCCAGCCGGCGCGCGCTCGAGGCGCTCGCGCACGACGTCAGACTTCGAGAGCTTGCGCGCGCGGGATTCGGCCTCGATGGAGGCTGCGAGCGATTCCGGCAGGCGCACTGTGAGAGTCTTCACGCGGGTACTGTATTACACTGCTGGCAGACCCGCAATACGAGGGATGCGTTACTCGGCCGGTTTCCCGCTCTCTTCGATAAGCACGTCGATGACCTTGAGGAACGTGCCGATGCTCGGCTTGCCATCGCCGGCCAGCCAGCGCGTGAGCTCCGGCATGGGCACCTGCAAGCGCTCGCCCAGGCGGCGGGCGCCGCCGAGGAGATGGGCAGCGCGAACCAGCGCGGCGCGATAGGTATCTTCGGGGTTGTCCTCGGGGCCCATTGGCGGGCCAGCCTAGGCCATGGCTGCCGCGAGTTCTACCGCGCGGCGAGGAAATTAACGGGATCTTTACGCCGCCCGGTGGTCCGAGGAGGGGATCGAGGTCGGGCTGCCGGAGGTTCCCGAGGAGAAGATGCAGAACGCGTTCTTGCCGGCGCGCTTGGCCGCGTACATCGCCTTGTCGGCGTGCGCCATCAGGGTGGCGGCATCGCCGGCGTCGTCGGGGAAGATGCTCACGCCCAGGCTCGCCGAGATGCGCGTCTTGACGCCGCCGAAGAGCTCGTAGGGCTTCAGCACCTCGCTCGCGAGCTTGCTCACCACGCGCTCGACCGCCGGCGCGTCCTGCATTTGCTCCAGCACCACGAAGAACTCGTCGCCGCCCAGGCGCGCCACCACGTCGCTTGCGCGCAGGCTGCGGCGCAGGCGGCGCGCGACCTCGACGAGGAAAGCGTCGCCGGCCGCGTGGCCGTGCAGGTCGTTGATCTGCTTGAAGCCGTCGAGGTCCATGAACACGCCCGCGAGCTTGGAGCGGTGGCGGCGGGTGCGCTCGATTGCCTGCTCGAGCGCCGGCGAGAGGCTGGTCCGGTTCGCGAGGCCGGTCAGCGCGTCGTTATAGGCGAGCGAGGCGATGCGCTCGCGGGCGAGCGAGATCTCGGTCACGTCGCGCCCGATGCCGCGATAGCCGAGGAATACGCCCATCGCATCGAAGCGCGGCTCGCCGCCCACCGAGAGGTAGCGGGTGCCGCCGTCGGGCATGACGCGGGCGAACTCGAAGTCGCGGAACGGCAGGTGGCTGTTGAGCACCGCCATGTGCGCCGCCCAGCCTGCCTGGTCGGGGCTCGCCGAGGGCACGCCCCAGGGCGTCTTGCCGATGATCCCGCGCGCGACCTGCGGCGAGCCGTAGCTCGGGCCGTGCACGATGCTCGTCAGCCGGTGCTGGGCGTCGGTCTCCCAGAAAAAGTCCGACGACAGATGCGTCAGGCTGCGGAAGCGCGCTTCGCTCGCGCGCAACAGCTCCTCGGTCTGCTTGCGCTGCAGGAACTGGCCGAAGAGGCTGCCGATCGCCTGCGCCGCCTCGAGCAGCCGCTCGTCGGGGTCGCCGCTGCGGTGCCCGGAAAACACCAGCAGGCCGATGGTCTTGCCCTGGGCGACCGCGGGGAAGGCGAAGGTGGCGAAAGACCCGCTCGAATCGCGCGGCGATTTTGCGAACACCGGCTTGCCTTCCTGCCAGGTGGCGCGCGCGCGGCTGAGGAACTGCTCGGTGGCGGGCTCGCGCGCGAACCAGCCCTCCTCGAAAGTGATCTCGGCGCTCGCCGGGTCGACCCGGAAGCAGCGGCCGTAGTCCCAGCCCTCGATGTCGCACATCGCGCGCAGCCCGGCCTGCAGGCCCTCGGCGACGCCGGGCGACTGGGCGAGGGCGCGCGCCACCGCGTGCTCGAGCCGCAGGACCTGCTCGCCGCGCTTGTGCGCCGTGATGTTGCGGCCGACGCCGTGGTAGCCCTGGAAAGTCCCGCTCTCGTCGAACACCGGCTCGGCGCTGAGCGCGAGCCATACGCAGCGCTCGTCGGAGGCGATGCGCCGGATCTCGAAATCGCGGAAGCCCTGGTGGCGCTCGAGCTGGCGGCGGTTGTGCTCCCAGTAGTCGTCGGCGGGGTCGAGGCCGGTCTTCTCGGCGAACTGGTGCGAGGTGTAGGTGAGGCGGAGCTGGCCGTCCATCCTCCAGTACCAGTCGGCGAAAAGCCCGCCGAGAGCCGTCACGCTATTCATTCTCTTCCGGAGGTCAGGACAAAGTGAATAACTCCATCTTATCTCCGACGCCGCGAAGCGTGTGGCTGCCGAGCGATTTCCAGGGGCCCGGCAGCGCCCGCGCGACGCGCTCCGAGACCAGGAGGTCCACCCCCAGCTGCTTGCAAAGGCTCTCGATGCGGGCCGCCTCGTTGGCGGCCGCGCCGACGACCGTGAACTCGATGCGCGAGGGCGTCCCCACGTTGCCGTAGGTAAGCTCGCCCAGGTGCAGGCCGATGCCGAAGCGCAGCGGTGAGTGCCTCTTTTTGTTCAGCTTATCCATCCTGGCGAAGGCCTCCTGGGCGGCTGCGAGCGCCTTGGCGCAGGCCTCGGCGGGCCGGCCGTTCACCGGGAAGATGGCGAGCGCGGCATCGCCGATGAAGCGCAGCACCTCGCCCTGGCGCTCGAGCACCGGGCCGAGCACGCACTCGAAATATTCGTTCAGGAGGGCCAGGAATTCGCGCCGGCTCATCGAGTCGGCGAGCGCCGCGGAGTCGCGCAGGTCGCAGAACCAGATCACCGCGTCGATGTCCTGGCCGTCGCCGCGCTTGATTTGCCCGGCGAGCACCTTCTCCCCGGCACCCCGGCCGAGGTAGGCGTCGAGGATGTTGCGCGCCTTCTGCATGTTGCCGTAGATCTCGACCATGCGCGTGAACGGGGCGAGCAGCCGGCGCAGCGCGGCGAGCTCGGCGTCGCGAAAACCCCCGGCGCGGCGCGTGGCGAAGCTCGCGGCATGCACCTCGCCGTTCACGAAGCGCAACGGCGCCGCGACGAAGTCGGTCGCGCCCTCCTTGCGCAGGTCTTCCAGGATGGGAAAGTCCATTGGGCACGCCGGATCGGCGAGCCGCCGGCGCACCTCGACATGCTCGGTGAACACCACGCGGATCGGGCTCTTCAGAAACGTTTCGGACTCGAGCAGGTCGTGGGCGGCTTCGCTGATCTCGACCGCGCCCGTGTCCGCCTGCCAGATGAACGCACGGCCGAGCACGTTGGGGTGCAGCGTGCGCACGAACACGCCGACGCGGTAGAGGGGTAGCCCAGCGGACACCGTGCGCTGGCATGTATCGACCAGCACGTCCTGCGGCCGCCGCGCGGGCCGCGCGCCTTCGACCAGCCAGTCGATTACCGGCTGGATGTCGAGAGCTTCGTCAGCCACAGGCTCGATTCGACCGCGCCAGGGACGAGCGGCAGGCGCGCGAGCACGCCTGCGATCTTCTCGGGTGACCTGGAGACCGTGACGTGGCTCGAAAAATCGATTCTGAACAGGTTATTTTCAATGAGAGAAGCAACTGCGGCCTGCTCGTTGTAGCGCCGCCAGGCCCACCGCACGGGATAGTCGTCGGGCAGGAAGATGTCGTGGAAGTGCACGTGCACCCCGGCCGGCAGCCGGGGGATCACCTGGTTCACGAGGAACTCGACGTCGCTGCCCGGCCTGAGCTGGTGGCTCGAGTCGATGAACAGGATGTCGTTTTCACCGAGCCGCGCGAACGGCCCGTGATCCAGCGTCTCCACGCGCGCCTGCAGCCATTCGACGTTCAGGCCGCGGATCGCGGCGCGCGGCTTCGGGTCGATCGCGGTGATGCGGGTGTCGAGCCCGCCGTCGGCGACCGCGCGCGCAAGGAAGCGCGTCGAATGCCCTGAGCCGACTTCGACTATGCGCCGCGGACGCGTGCTGCGCACCATGGCATACGCCGCGGCGGCGTCGAGCCGCGGGAACCAGTCCTGGTCCCAGCGCGGCGCCGGCGCTGGCTCGGCGCCGATGGCTTCGAGCTCGGCGGCGTAGCGTTCAATTAAGCTCAACAACCAGGCCGTCTCGCGCCACGATCGACCCCGGCAACTCTCTTGCGACTTCGCGCGCCACGCCGTCGAGCATGTCGTCGTCGTGCTCCGGATCGTGGTGGAACACGGCGAGGCGCTTCGCGCCGGCGGCGCGGCACAGGCGCACCCCTTCCTGCCAGGTCGAATGTCCCCAGCCGACATACGTGTCGTACTCGGCATCGGTGTACATGCTGTCGTAGATCACGAGATCGGCGCCGGCGATGAGCTCGAGGATATGGCGGTCGGGCGCGCCGGGAACGTGCTCGGTATCGGTGAGGTAGCAGACCGAGCGGCCGCCGTACTCGACGCGATAGCCGGTGGCTCCGTCGGGATGGTTGAGCGTCGCGGTGCGCACCGCGACGCCCTCGGCGGGGCGCAGCGTCTCGCCCGCCTTGAACTCGCGGTATTCCATGCGCGCGCGGAACACCTGCGGCGGCACCGGGAAGAGCGGCGCCATCATGAACTCGCCGAGCACGCGCCGTAGCGTCATGCCCTCGGCGAGGTGCCCGGCCCAGAGGCGAAATCGGTTCTGCGGCTGGAAGAACGGGCGGAAGAAGGGCAGGCCGCAGACGTGGTCGAAATGCGTGTGGGTCAGGAAAAGATCGGCGTCCACGGGTTGAGATGCGGGCTGCGCACTGGAAAGCGAGTTGCCCAGGTAACGCAAGCCGGTCCCGGCATCGAAGAGCAGCATGCGTTCGCCGCAGCGCACTTCGAGCGAGGAGGTGTTGCCGCCGTAGCGCGCGGTGCGCGGGCCGGAGCAAGCGATCGAGCCGCGAACCCCCCAGAAGCGGACGCTGAAGGTCATGCGCCAACTATAGCTTGTAAGATGCGCGCTGGGGAAAGCCCGGGTGGAACGCAGCCTCTTCGGATTCATCATCCGCTACAGCAAGCGCGACCAGCTGCGCATCGTGCCGTTCGTGCTGCTGACGATGGTGGTGTACTACGCCTCGCTCGACCTGCCCAAGACCATCATCAACGAGGCGATCCAGGGCGGCAGGTTCACCGACGGAAGCTCGAGCGCCGGATTCTTCGGGCTGGAGCTCGGGCGCCTGGAGTACCTGTTCGCGCTGTCGATGATCTTCCTCGGCCTGATCGTGCTCAACGGCTGGCTCAAGTTCCGCATCAACACGATGAAGGGCTGGATGGGCGAGCGCATGCTGCGGCGCCTGCGCTACGTGCTGTACGACCACATCCTGCGCTTCCCGCTGTCGCGGTTTCGCCGGCTGAAGGCCGCCGAGATGGCCACCATGATCAAGGACGAGGTCGAGCCGCTCGGCGGCTTCATCGGCGAGGCGCTGATCACGCCGCTGTTCCTCGGCGGCCAGGCGGCGACGGCCATGTTCTTCATCCTCTACCAGCACTGGGCGCTCGGGCTGATCGCGCTCGCGGTGGTCGGCGTGCAGGCCTACTTCATCCCCCGGCTGCGCAAGCGCCTGATCGTGCTCGGCCGCGAGCGCCAGCTCACCGCGCGCGCCCTTGCCGGGCGCATCGCCGAGACCGTCGATGGCGCGGCCGAGATCCACGCCAACGCCACCTCGAACTACGAGCGCGCCGAGATCTCGGCGCGCCTCGGGCGCATCTTCCACATCCGCTTCGAGTTCTACCAGCGGAAATTCCTGATCAAGTTCCTGAACAATTTCCTCTCGCAGGTGACGCCGTTTCTCTTCTACACCGTGGGCGGCTACCTCGTGATCATGGGAAGCCTCGACATCGGCGCGCTGGTCGCGGTGATCGCGGCCTACAAGGACCTGCCCGGCCCGGTGAAGGAGCTGATCGACTGGGACCAGCAGCGCCTCGACGTCGAGGTGAAGTACGAGCAGGTGATGGAGCAGTTCCTGGACGAGGAGGTTGCGCCGCCCGAGATGCAGGCGCTGCTCGAGTCGCCGCAGCTGCCGAAGGGCGGCAAGCTGCGCGCCGCGAACCTTTCGCTCGTCGACGAGCACGGCACGCGCCTGGTGGAAAGCGTGTCGTTCGAGGCCGGGCTCGACCAGCATGTCGCGATCGTCGGCCGGCCCGGCTCGGGCGCGAGCGAGCTGGCGCAGCTCCTCGCGCGGCTGCAGCAGCCGACGAGCGGCTCCTTCGAGCTCGGCGGGGTCGACATGACGCGCGCGCCGGAGGCGATCACCGGCCGCGCCATCGGCTACGTCGGCTCGCCCGCGTACCTCTTCCCGGCGCGGGTGCGCGACAACGTGCTCTACGGGCTGAAGCACCGCCTCGTCCAGGAAAAGACCTACGACAAAGAGGCCGCCACGCAGCGCGAGTTCCAGGCGCGCGAGGCGGCCCGCACCGGCAACAGCACGCTCGACATCGAGGCGGACTGGATCGATTACGAGGCTGCGGGATGCACTGGGGCCGAAGACTGCGATAAGCGCATCGTCGAGCTGCTGCGCGCCGTCGACCTCGAGGAGACGATCTTCGAGCTCGGTTTGCGCAGCCGCGCCCAGAAGCACGCCGGAAGCGACGTCGGCGCGCGCGTGCTCGAAGCGCGTCGGCACATGCGCGAGCGCCTCGAGTCGCTCGGCATCAGCGACTGGGTCGAGCGCTTCGATCCGGCCGCGTACAACCGCAACGCCACGCTCGCCGAGAACCTGCTGTTCGGCACGCCGCTCGGCCGAGTGTTCGACATGGAGAACCTCGCCGGCAATGCCTACGTGCGCCAGGTGCTGCGCGCCACCGGCCTCGACGAGCTGCTCCTGCGCACCGGCCACAAGGTGGCGGAAACCATGGTGGAACTCTTCAGCGGCCTGCCGGCCGGCCACGAGTTCTTCGGCCAGTACAGCTTCATCAACCAGGACGATCTGCCGCAGTTCGAGGCGATCCTCAAACGCGTGGGCGAGGTCGGTCTGAAGGGCCTGGCGGCGGAGGACACCCGGGCGCTGCTCGCGCTGACCTTCATGCTGATCGCCACCCGGCACCGCCTGGGGCTGATCGACGAGGGATTCGAAGGGCGCGTCATCGAGGCGCGCCGCTATTTCGCCGAGAACCTGCCGCCGGAGCTGCGCGACGCGGTGGAGTTCTTCGACCCGGCGCGCTACAACGACGCCGCCACGCTGCAGGACAACATCCTGTTCGGCAAGATCGTCACCGGCCAGGCCGGGGCGACCGAGCGCATCACCAAGCTCGTGCGCGAGCTGCTCGAAGAACTCGGGCTGCGGCCGATGGTGGTGCGCAACGGGCTCGACTACCAGGTCGGCGTGGGCGGCTCGCGCTTGCCCGTGGCCGACCGCCAGAAAGTCGCGATGGTGCGCGCGATGCTCAAGCGCCCCGCGCTGCTGGTGCTCGACCAGGCGGCGGCGGTGCTCGACCCGGCGTCCCAGCTGCGCGTGGTCGAGGGCGTGCTGCGCGAGCGCAAGGACCAGGCGGTGGCCTGGGTGCTCTCGCGCCCGGAATACGCCGACCGCTTCGGCGTGGTGCTGGTGATGGAGCGCGGACGGCTGGTCGAGAAAGGCAAGTTCGCCGAGCTGAAAAGGAAAACCGGATGAGCCTGGAACAGGAAGTCGAGCTGATCAGACAATTCCCGATCTTCGCCAAGATCCAGCCGGCGATGCAGAAGCTCCTGTGCTTCAGCGCCGAGCGGCTGACCTACGCGCCCGGGCAGGTGATGTTCAAGGTGGGCGACATGGGCGACGCGGCCTACATCGTGATCGAGGGCAGCGTGCAGATCAGCGTGCCGAGCCCGTCGGGCCCGATCATCGTGAACACCCTCGGGCGCAACGACATCATCGGCGAGATCGCGATCTTCGGCGATGTGCCGCGCACTGCCACCGCGACCGCGCAGACCAAGCTCGAGACCCTCAAGATCTCGAAGGAGCTGTTCGAGAAGATCATCCGCGAGAACCCCGACGCTGCGCTCGAGCTGATCCGCGTGCTCGCCGCGCGCCTCGCCAACACGACCGCTCAGCTTTCGCGCACCATGAGCGGCACCCGCCCGGGAGCCTAGGAAACCGTGGTCTGTCCCTGAATCAGCTTCCGGGAATCGTCAACCGCGTAGACGGTCAGCCGCTCGGTCTTGCCTCGTATCCGCACCTGGTGCTCGCGCGCGCTGCCGGGATCGGTGCCGGCCTGACGCAGCGCTTCGGCGGAAACCACCAGCACGCAGCCCAACGCCTTGGTCATGTTTTCCAGGCGCGCGGCCGTGTTGACCATATCGCCGATCGCGGAGTAGATCGGCGCATCGGGCGGTCCCATGGTGCCGACGATGGCGACGCCGGCGTGGATGCCGATGCCGATGCGCAGCGGCTCCTCCAGCTCGTCGGCGAGGCTCTGGTTGAGCCGCACGATGCGTGTCTGCATCTCGGCCGCGCCCTCGAGGGCGGCGCGGCATGCACTCGCGAGTGACGACTCGAGACCATAGAGGGCGAGGAGACCGTCACCGCGGAACTGGGCGTAATAGCCGCCGGTCGCGCGCAGCGCGGCGTGCATCTCGGCGAAGAACTGGTTCATGATGAACACCACGTCGTACGGCAGGCGCCCTTCGGCCAGGTGGGTCGAATCGCGCAGGTCGACGAACATCGCGACGATCGGGCGCTCGCGCCCGAGCGCGCCGCCCGGCGTCTTGCCCTCGCGCTGCAGCGCCGACGAAGGCCCCGCGTTCGGCGGCAGGAGCGGCGTCACCGTGACGTCGCGCGTCGGGCGGCACTGGCACGCGAGGCGCACGTTCGTTGGCGCCTCGATGCGGCCGAGCGCCTGCGCTTCCATGCGCCCGGGCGGCGGCAGGTGCGCGAGGCCGTCGCCGATGCGCACCCGGCAGGTCGTGCAGCGCGCGCGGCCGCCGCAGACCGACGCGTGCGGCAGTCCCTCGTCGCGGATCGCCTCGAGGATGCTGCGCCCGACCGGCGCGTTGATCACGCGGCCGGACGCGTGACGCAGCCGATAGGTGCCGCCGATGCGCGTGCGCAGCCAGCGCGCGAGCAGCGTGGCGCCGAGCGCGATCCAGAACCCATACTCGAGGCCGTCGCGCCAATGGGCGATCAACTCGCGGTCGCGCGCCGTCATGCCGGCGAGGTCGACGTTGTACTTGTGGATTCCGCCCACGCTCTCGACGCTCGGCCAGAGGGCGAACCCCGCGCTCGCAAAGCCGGCGAGGGCGAGCGCCGGCAGGAGCAGCGCCAGCGCGAAGCCGAGCGGTAGGGCGTTCCGGTACCACTGCCTGAGCCGCAGCCAGTAGTGCAGGCCGGCGCAGACATGCCCCCACACGACGAGGAGCAACAGCACCTGCTTGGCCGTCGACCACTCGCTCGACCAAAGCAGCCCGACGATACGCTCGTAGTCGATGTTGTGGCCGAGGAGCGTCCAGGTGAGGCGCGTGCCGACGATGTGCACGATGAGGAGCGGCGGGATGGCCAGGCCGAGGGCGAGCTGCGCCGCTTCCCACCATGGCATACGCAACGTGCTTCGTTTGTAGAGGGAAGCCAAAGCCAGAAAAAAATGCGTTAGAAGCGAGCCGTATAGGAGGAACGTGCCCACCGGGCTGCGCCACCACACGGCGAGCATGAACCGCATGCGGTCCATCGCCTCGATCGAGACCACGCCGAGGGCGTGGTTGAGGAAGTGCCCGACCACGAAGCTGGCGACCACCAGCCCCGTAATCAGGCGTGCGAGTCTCATCCCTTCAGTTGGAGGGACTTATATTCGAGAAATTCCTCGAGACCGTACACGCCGGCTTCGCGTCCGTGCCCGGACTGCTTGAAGCCGCCGAAGGGCGCATTCAGGTTGAAGGCCCCGCCGTTGACGTCGACCTGGCCGGCCCGGATGCGCCGGGCGATGCGCTGGGCGTGCGCGTCGTCCTTCGACCACACCGCGCCGGCGAGGCCGTAGGGGCTGTCGTTGGCGATGCGCACCGCGTCCTCCTCATCCTTGTACGTGATGATCGAGAGCACCGGGCCGAAGATCTCCTCCTGGGCGATGGTCATGCTGTTCTTTACCTTGCCGAATACGGTGGGCCGCACGTAGTAGCCGCCCGCGGGCACGCCTTCGGGCAGCTCGGGACCGCCGGTGATGAGCTCTGCGCCTTCCTGCACGCCTTTCTTGATGTACTCGCGCACGCGCTGCAGCTGAGCGAGGGAGCTGAGCGGCCCCAGCCGGGTGGATTCCGCCAGCGGGTCGCCCAGGGTGAAGCCTTTCGCCGCTTCCGCCGCCAGCTTGGCGGCCTCTTCGTACCTGGATTCGGGCACCAGCATCCGGGTGAGCGCGGTGCAGGTCTGTCCTGAATTCAGGTAACAGCCATTGACGGTGCCCTTCACGGCGGTCGCGAGATCGGCGTCCTCGAGGATCACCGAGGCGCTCTTGCCGCCGAGCTCCAGCGCGACGCGCTTCACGGTCTTGGCCGCGAGCTTCGAGATCTGCTTGCCGGCGCGCGTCGAGCCGGTGAACGAGATCATGTCGACGCCGGGATGCCGCACCAGCGCTTCGCCCGCCTTCTGCCCGGTGCCGGTGACGAGGTTGAACACCCCTTTCGGCAGGCCCGCGGTTTCCATCACCTCGGCGAGCACGAACGCGTTCAGCGGCGCGATCTCGGAGGGCTTGAGCACCACCGTGCAGCCCGCGGCGAGCGCCGGCGCGACCTTGAGCGTGATCTGGTGCAGCGGATAGTTCCACGGCGTGATCGCGCCCACCACCCCCACCGGCTCGCGCACCACCACCGAATTTCCGACCCGGCTCTCGAAGGGAAACTCCTTCACCAGCCTTGCGTAATTCGCGAAATTCGCGATCGGCAGCCCGGCCTGGATGCGCGCGGAGAGCTTGAGCGGCATGCCCACTTCCTGCGCGATGAGCTTGGCCAGCTCGTCGGCGCGCACCTTCAGGCCGGCTGATATTTTCTCGAGAAATCCGGCGCGCCATGCGGCCGAGCCGCCGCTCCATCCCTCGAAAGCGGCGCGCGCTGCCGCGACCGCATGCTCGACATCCTTCTCGTCGCCGAGCGGCACTCTGCCCAACTTCTCGCCGTTGCCCGCGTTGAACACATCGATCGTCTGCTTGCCGGACGGTGCGACCCACACACCGCCGATGAAAAGCTGGTCTCGGAGGAGCATTGCGATATTCTAGCTATACTCAAGCGATGCCCCGGAAGGCCAAAGCGGCGCTCTGCCGCGCGCACAACACGCCGGTCCTCGTCGAGTCGATCGCGGTCGATCCGCCCAAGCGCGGCGAGGTGACGGTGAAGCTGGGCGCCTGCGGCGTCTGCCATTCCGATCTGTCGGCGATCACCGGCACCATCGCGCTGCCGCTGCCGCTGGTGCTCGGCCACGAGGGCGCGGGCGTGGTCGAAGAGGTGGGCGAGGGCGTAGCCGACCTGGCCAAGGGCGACCATGTCGTGTTCTCGTTCATCTACATGTGCGGCAAGTGCCGCTTCTGCGTCGCGGGCCGGCCGGTGCTGTGCCTCGAAGCGGGCAAGGCGCTCGCCACGCCGCGCGAAGGCACGCCGCGCGTGCGCGACGCCGCGGGCGCTCCGCTGAACATTTTTTCCGGCTGTGGCGCGATGGCCGAGTACGCCACCGTGTCGGCCGAGAACCTGATCCGGATCGATCCGAAGATTCCGCTGGACTGCGCGGCGCTCGTCGGCTGCGGCGTCACCACCGGCGTCGGCGCCGTGTTCAACACCGCCAAGGTCGAGCCGGGCTCGTCGGTGGCGGTGTTCGGCTGCGGCGGGGTCGGGCTTTCCGTGATCCAGGGCGCGCGCATCGCCGGTGCCGAACGCATCGTCGCCATCGACACGCTCGAGGCGAAGCTGGAGATGGCGAAGAAATTCGGCGCCACGGACACCCTGGTTTTTGGCGAGGATGTCGTCAAACCCCTGAAGAAGATGACCGGCGGCGGACCCGACTATGCCTTCGAGTGCGTCGGCTCGGGCGAGCTCGCCGCGACGGCCTACCGCGCCATCCGCCGCGGCGGCGTCGCAGTCGTGGTGGGCGTGGCGAAGCCGAGCGACTCGACCGCGGTGCGCACCATGACGCTGCCGTTCGAGGAAAAGGTGCTCACCGGCAGCTCGTTCGGCTCCTGTGTGCCACGCGTCGATTTCCCGCGCATGCTCGCGCTCTACATGGCCGGGCGGCTCAAGCTCGAGGAGCTGATCACGCGGCGCTATTCGATCGACGAAGCGCCGCAGGCGTTCGCCGACCTGCAGGCTGGAAAGAATGCGCGCGGCGTGATCGTGTTCGGGCCATAGCCGTTCCACTTTCCATGGCCGAGCGCATCCTGGTGGTGGACGACCAGCGCACCAATGCCGAGATGGTGTCGGGACTGCTGCGCAACCTCGGCTACGACGTCGAGGTCGCGCTGAGCGGCGACGAAGCGCTCGAGATGGTGCGCGCCAAGGCGCCGGACCTGATGATTACCGACATCCTGATGCCGGGCTTGGACGGCTACGAGGTCTGCCGGCGCCTGCGCGCGAACCCGGCCACCGCGCTCCTGCCGGTGATCCTGGTCACCTCGGCCGAGCCGCAGACCGAGCGCGTCAAGGGCATCGAGGCCGGCGCCGACGACTTTCTCGCCAAGCCGGTCAACTGGGCGGAGCTGTTCGGGCGCGTGAGGCGCTTGCTGCACGTCAAGGCGCTCCAGGACGAGATCAAGGAGCTGAATGCCAGGCTGGAGGAGCGCGTGCGCGACCAGGTCGCGCAGCTCGAGCGCCTGTCGCGCATGAAGCGCTTCTTCTCCCGCGCTGTCGCCGAGGCGATCGTCGCGCCGGGCGGCGAAGAGCTGCTCGAGCCGCACCGGCGCGAGATCACCGCCGTGTTCCTGGATCTGCGCGGCTTCACCGCGTTCACCGATCGCGCCGATCCCGACGAGGTGCTGGATCTCTTGCGCGCCTACCACGCGACGCTCGGCCGCACGGTCGACGAGTTCGGCGGCACGCTCGAGCACTTCGCCGGCGACGGCGTCATGATCTTCTTCAACGACCCGATCGAGATCGCCAATCCCGCCGAGCGCGCTATCCGCATGGCGCTCGCGCTGCAGCGCGCGTTCAATCCGATCGCCGAGGCCTGGGTCAAGATCGGCCACGAGGTCGGTCTCGGCATCGGCATCGCCCAGGGCGAGACCACGCTCGGCGTGATCGGCTTCGAGCAGCGCTGGGAATACGCGGCGATCGGCAACGTGCCGAACCTGGCGGCGCGGCTGTGCGGCGCAGCGACCGCCGGCGAGATCATCGTCGACGGCCAGACCGAGCAGGACATCGTCGCCATCGCCGACACCGAGTTCATCGGCGCGCTCACGCTGCGCGGCTTCCAGCAGCCGGTGCCCGCGTTCCGGCTGAAGTCGATAAGGGATTGAATTCGGGGATTGAATTCGGGGACGGAGCCCTAATGCGGGCTCAGCCCGCGGTCCCGCTTTTCTTCACCTGGCTAGCGTCGAACTCCGTGAGCCTCGAGCATTCTTCGCACAGGGTGCCCCACCTAGCGAGCTAGGCGAGCTCCTCGATGCGGTGCTCGCAGGCGAGCTCGAGCACCACGGTTTCCAGCATCGCGACCTGGCGTGCGAGCTCCTTCATCTGCGGCAGGCGCGCGCGCGTCGATTGCGCGGCAAGCTCGTCCTGCGCCGCGGGCAGGGCGGCGAGCACGTTGGCGAGCTGCCGGCCGAGCCAGCGCCGCTCGCTCGGGTCGGCGCTCTTCATGAGCGAGGCTAGGCCCGCGCAATCGCGGATGCGGCTCAGGGAGACGTCGATGGATCGGCTAGTCGCCTCGGCGATGGATCGGCTAGTCGCCTCGGCGACCGGCCAGACGGCGGGATCAGCTGGCATGGAGAAAGCCCCCGAGTGTGGTGAGGAGCAGGACGATCAGCGCGAAGGTGGCGAAGTGCTCCATGTCGAGCACCCTTTCCGACCTCGCCGGCAGGAGCAGGTGGCCTACGCACAGCCACGCCCCCCAGCCCAGGCCGACGACCAGCACGAGCCGCACGATCCAAACCACCGCGTCCGACAGGTCCGCCATGCCGCAAACCCTACGCGGCGGCCTGCAGCCCCTCAATGACCGTTTGCGCTCGTCCCCTGTGACGGATTCACCAGCGCGGCGGGGGCTTGCGCGCGATCACCAGGTGCCCATCCTCCTTGCGCACGTAGCCGCCGTCGGAGAGGTCGGAGAAGATGCGGCTGATCATCTCGCGCGAGGCGCCCACCCGCGACGCGATGTCCTTGTGCGTGAGGGCCTCGTCGATCACCAGCTTGCCTTCCTTCTCCTCGGCGAGCTCGAGCAGCAGCCGGGCGACGCGCCCGTAGACATCCATCAGCGCCAGGCTGCGCACGTTTTCGGTCAGCTCGCGCACCCGGTGCGCGAGCTTGCGCACGATATGCAGCGAGAGCTCGGGCTGCTTCTCGAGGAACGTCGTGAGCTCGGCGCGCTTGACCACCGCGCAGCGGCAGTCCTCGATCGCCATCACCGAGGCCGAGCGCGGGCCGCCGTCGAGCGTTACCTCGCCGAAGTACTCGCCGACCCCGAGCTGATTCAGCTGCACCTCGCGGCCCTTGTCGTCGGCGACGAATACCCGCACCTTGCCCGACAGCACCACGTACAGGGAGTCGGTGTCGTCCCCCTCGGTGA
This sequence comes from Burkholderiales bacterium, assembly GCA_036559525.1. Classification (GTDB taxonomy): domain Bacteria; phylum Pseudomonadota; class Gammaproteobacteria; order Burkholderiales; family SG8-39; genus SCGC-AG-212-J23. The sequence continues at coordinate 928 of DATBSZ010000090.1, read as the reverse complement.
CTAGGATCGCGCGCTTGGGGAAGGTGCGGACCGTAGCCACTGCCGCGACCTTGTCGAGCAGCGGCTGCGGCAGCACCTCTACCGTCCGGTCCTTCATCCTCCTCCTCCAACCGATCTAGTGATGTTTGGTGCATTTTGCCTTACGAACGTGAATACAGCACTACCAGGAGGCGCCGTTCTTCGCTGACCGGAGGCCGGGACAAGGTCTAGTGTCGCTATAACTCTTAGGGGAGTTGGAACATGACCAAGACCGAGCATCTGCAGTTCCTGGTACTGATGATCCCGACCTTCCTGATCCTCACCGCCGCCGCGGTGTCGATGGCGGACCTCGCCTCCCCGGCCGCGCAGCCGGTCTACCTGGCTGCCGCCGACCCGAGCGTCCCCGCCCACCTGGTCTGGGACGACCGGCCGGCCGAATAGCAATCCACCCCTGGACGGCCAGATGAAACTTTCTCGAGGGAGGGCCATACTGCCCCGTTAAGGGGCATTTCTCGGGGAGGAGGGCCTGAAAGCAGAGCCGATCGTCGAAATGCACGCGGTCGCGGGGCGTTCCGCGGCCGGGCGCCTGTACCGCAGCCAGCTCTTCCGCAAGTATTTCCTGCTGATCCTCGCCCTCGTGTGCGGCACGCTGCTGATCTCGGGCGGGATCGGCCTCTACTTCGCCTACCAGGAAAACAAGGAAGCGCTGGCGAGCCTGCAGCGCGAGAAGGCGGCGGCAGCGGCGGCCCGCATCGAGCAGTACGTGCTGCAGATCGAGCAGCACCTCTCGTCGGTGGCGCTGACGCAATACGGCGCCCAGTCGCTCGAGCAGCGCCGCCTCGAGTTCCTGAAGCTCCTGCGCATGGTGCCGGACGTCACCGACGTCGCGCAGATCGACGCGCGGGGGCGCGAGCAGCTCTCGGTGTCGCGCCTGAAGATGGACGAGCTC
>DATBSZ010000089.1:0-3283 GCA_036559525.1 Burkholderiales bacterium | reverse complement strand
GACGTGGATCTGTCGCGGCTGCTGCAGGAGATCCCGAAGGTCGCCGATCTCCTCGACAGCCGGGACGACGCGCCGGTGATCCGCCTGATCAACGCGCTCCTCACCCAGGCGCTGCGCGACGGCGCCTCGGACATCCATTTCGAGGCCTTCGAGACCCGCTCGCTGGTGCGCCTGCGCATCGACGGCACGCTGCGCGACCTGGTCGAGCCGGCGCGCGCGCTGCACGGCGCGATCGTGTCGCGCCTCAAGATCATGGCGCAGCTCGACATCGCCGAGAAGCGCCTGCCGCAGGACGGCCGCATCGCGCTGCGCGTCGCCGGCAAGCCGGTCGACGTGCGCGTGTCGACCATCCCCACCGGGCACGGCGAGCGCGTGGTGCTGCGCCTGCTCGACAAGCAGGCCGGCCGCCTGGACCTCGCGCAGCTCGGCATGGACGACGCGACGCTCGCGCATATGGACCGGCTGATCAAGGAGCCGCACGGCATCGTGCTGGTCACCGGCCCGACCGGCTCGGGCAAGACCACCACGCTCTATGCCGCGCTGTCGCGGCTCGATACCGCGGCGCTCAATATCATGACGGTGGAAGACCCGATCGAGTACGACCTCGACGGCATCAGCCAGATCCCGATCAACGCGCGAATCGACATGAGCTTCGCGCGCGCGCTGCGCACCATCCTGCGCCAGGACCCCGACGTGGTGATGATCGGCGAGATCCGCGACCTGGAGACGGCGCAGATCGCGGTGCAGGCAAGCCTGACCGGGCACCTGGTATTCGCCACGCTGCACACCAACGACGCGGTGAGCGCGGTCACGCGCCTGGTCGACATGGGCGTCGAGCCGTTCCTGCTTGCCTCAAGCCTGATCGGCGTCGGCGCGCAGCGCCTGGTGCGGCGCCTGTGCCTGGAATGCCGCAAACCCGTGGTCCAAGAGGACAAGACCTATTATTCCGCGGTGGGCTGCGCCGCGTGCAACCGCTCGGGCTACCGCGGCCGCACCGGCATCTACGAGCTTCTGACCGTGGATGACGACCTGCGCCGCCTGATCCACGACCGCGCCTCCGAGCAGGCGCTGCGCGCGCACGTCGTCGCGCGCGGCATGAAGTCCTTGCGCGACGACGGCATGCGCTGGGCCGCGGCGGGCGTGATCAGCCTGGAAGAAGCGATCCGCGTGACGCGGGAATAACCATGGAGGCCTTCCGCTACCAGGCGCTCGACGCCGCGGGCCGCTCGGTTTCCGGAGTAGTGCAGGCCGATACGCCGCGTGAGGCGCGCGCGCAATTGCGCGGACGCGGCCTGCTGCCCTCTGAAGTGGAAAAGAATGCACGGCATTCCTGGGCGCGTGGCATCTCCGCTGCCCAGCTCAGCCTGCTGACCCGGCAGATGGCGACGCTGCTCGACTCCGGCCTGACGATGGAGCAGGCGCTCGCGGCGCTGATCGAGGAGGCCGAGGCACCCTTGACCCGCGAAGTGCTCGCCGGCGTCAAGGCCGAGGTCATGGCCGGCGCCTCTCTCGCCACCGCGCTCGGCAGCCATGCGCGCAGCTTTCGCGAGTTCTACCGCGCGCTCGTGCACGGCGGCGAAGAATCGGGCGCGCTGCCGACGGTGCTCGCCCATCTTGCGGACTATCTCGACGCACGCCAAGCCCTGCGGCAGAAAACCAGCCTCGCGCTGCTCTACCCGAGCCTCATCGGCGTCGTGGCCATCGCCATCGTGGCCGGCCTGCTGGTGTATGTCGTGCCCCAGGTGGTGCAGGTGTTCCAGCAATCGCGGCAAGCCCTGCCGCTGCTGACGCGAGCGCTCATCGGGCTTAGCGAGTTCCTGCGCTCGGCATGGCCTTTTCTACTTTTGATCGTTGGTGGGATCGCAGGCGGAGCTCATATGCTGTTGCGCCGCGATGCACCGCGCCGCCGTTGGCACGCGTTCTTGCTGCGTTTGCCGTGGCTCGGCCCGCTGATTCGCGGCGTCGACACCTCCCGCTTCGCCAGCACGCTGGCCATCCTGGTCGGCGGCGGCGTGCCGCTGCTCGCGGCGCTCGCCTCCGGGGCGCGGGCGATGGGCAACAGCGTCATGCGCGAGGCCGTCGAGCGCGCGATCGAGCGCGTGCGCGAAGGCACCAGCCTGGCGCGCGCGCTCGGCGAGACGCGCAACTTTCCGCCGTTGCTGGTGCACCTGGTGGCGAGCGGCGAGATGAGCGGCAAGCTCGAGCAGATGCTGGAGCGCGCCGCGCGCCTCGAGACCCAGGCGCTCGAGCGGCGCCTCGCGGTGTTCCTCACCCTGCTCGAGCCGGCGATGATCCTGGTGATGGGCGCGGTGGTGCTGCTGATCGTGCTCGCCATCCTGCTGCCGATCATCGGGATCAACCAGCTGGTGCACTGAAAGGAAAAATGACCATCAAAGCCGCAGCCTTGCAGAACGCGATCCTCACCAGCGCGAGCTTTTCGATCATCGCCACCGACGAGAGAGGCGTCATCCAGCTCTTCAATGTCGGCGCCGAGCGCATGCTGGGCTACCGCGCCGCCGAGGTCGTCGACCGGATCAGCCCGAGCGACATCCACGACCCGGCGGAGGTGACGGCGCGCGCGCGCGCCTTGAGCCTCGAGCTCGGCACGCCGATCGCGCCGGGCTTCGAGGCGCTGGCGTTCAAGGCTTCGCGCGAGATCGAGGACAGCTACGAGCTCACCTACATCCGCAAGGACGGCAGCCGCTTTCCGGCGGTCGTGTCGATCACCGCGCTGCGCGACGACGACGCTCGCATCATCGGCTACCTGCTGATCGGCACCGACAACTCCGTGCGCAAGCTGGTCGAATCCAGGCTGAACGAGGCCATGGCGGCCGCGGAAAACGCCAACCGCGCGAAAACCGACTTCATCTCCAGCATGAGCCATGAGCTGCGCACGCCCCTCAACGCGATCCTCGGCTTCGCCCAGCTCATGGACTCGGGTACGCCGGCGCCCACGCCCTCGCAGAAGCGCAACCTCGAGCAGATACTCAAGGCCGGCTGGTACCTGCTGGAGCTGATCAACGAAGTGCTCGACCTCGCGCTGATCGAGTCGGGCAAGGTGACGCTGTCGCGCGAACCGGTGTCGCTGGTCGAGGTGATGCGGGAGTGCCGCGCGATGATCGAGCCGCAGGCCCACAAGCGCGGCATCGCCATGCAGTTCCCGCGCTTCGATGTGCCGCAGTTCATCAGCGCCGACCGCATGCGCTTCAAGCAGGTCCTGATCAACCTTCTGTTCAACGCCGTCAAGTACAACCGGCCCGGGGGTGCGGTAACAGTGGAGTGC
>DATBSZ010000088.1:0-24345 GCA_036559525.1 Burkholderiales bacterium | reverse complement strand
CTGCGCGGGATTCGGCGCGCGCGTGATTGGGCGGTGCGCAAGCTCAGGTAAATCGGGTTCAGAGCCCGAGCAGTTGGTGGCGCCCCAGAGACGAATCGAACGTCCGACCTACCCCTTAGGAGGGGGCCGCTCTATCCACTGAGCTACCGGGGCGCGGCGGGGATTTTACTTCCCGCGCACAAAAGGGTCTTAGGCGGCCTATATGATTCCGGCATGCTCGATAGGCACGTCGCCCGGTTTCTCCTTCCCCTTTTATTCCTGGCCGCGCCTGCGGTCGCACAACCCCAAACCTGGGCCTGGGACGACGGCACCGTGCCCTATGTGCAGACGCCGGCCGAAATCGTCGAGCGCATGATGCGCATGGCGGAAGTCGGGCGCGGCGACTACCTGATCGATCTCGGCTCGGGCGACGGCCGCATCGTGATCGAGGCGGCGAAGCGCGGCGCGCGCGGCCTGGGCGTGGACCTCGATCCCAGCCTGGTGAAGCTCGCGACCGAGAACGCGAACGGCGCCGGCGTCGGCGAGCGCGCGCGCTTCGAGGTGCGCGATATCTTCGAGACCGATCTTTCCGGCGCCACGGTGGTCGCGTTCTACCTGCTGCCCGAGTTCAACGCCAAGCTGCTTCCCAAGCTGCTCAAGCTCAAGCCCGGCACGCGCATCGTGTCGCACGATGGCGGCATCGGCGACTGGGCGCCAGACGAGCGCCTCGAGATGCGCGCGCCGGAGAAGCCGGTCGGCGTCGGCGGCGTGTCGCGCGTCGAGCTGTGGATCGTGCCCGCCGACGCCAAGGGTAGCTGGGCCAGCGATCTGCCCGCGCACGGCGGGCGCTGGAACTTCAGGATCAAGCAAACCTATCAGGTGCTCGACATCGAGGTCGGAGCGCAGGGCCGGGACCTGCTGGTGCGCAACAGCCGGCTGCGCGGCGAGGAGATCAAGGTGATCGTCACCGGCGTCGTCAACGGGCGCGCCTGGCATCACTACTTCGTCGGCACCCTCAGGGACGACCGCATCACCGGCGAAGTCACGGTTTCCGACGGCAACAACAAGAGGAGCTTCCCTTGGACGGCAAGCAGAGCACGGTAGCACCGAAGCAATTGCTGACGGTGTGGGACGGCATCATCCTGATCTGCGGCATGGTGATCGGCGCCGGCATCTTCAAGGCGCCGTCGATCGTCGCCGGCAACACCTCGAGCGGGGCCGAGTTCCTCGGGGCGTGGGTGCTGGGCGGGGCAATCTCGCTCTGCGGCGCGCTGGTCTATGCCGAGCTCGCCACGCGCCATCCCGAGACCGGCGGCGAGTACGCTTTCCTGTCGCGCGGCATGGGGCGCGGCGTGGCGTTCGTGTTCGCCTGGGCGCGCATGACCGTGATCCAGACCGGCGCTATCGCCGCAGTGGCCTTCGTCTTTGGCGACTACGCGTCAGAAATTTTCTCTTTTGGAAAAAACAGTTCCGCGATCTACGCCGCGCTCGGCGTCGTCGCGCTCACGGCGCTGAACGTGGCGGGCACGGTCGAGGCGAAGGGGCTGCAGAAGGTCATGCAGTTCCTCCTGTTCGCCGGCCTCGCCTTCCTCGTGATCGCCGGCCTGATGGCTGGCGCACCCGCGAAACCCGCGGTGGCTGCGAGCAGCGGCGGCTCGTTCGGCTTCGCCATGATCTTCGTGCTGCTCACCTTCGGTGGCTGGAACGAGGCCGCGTACCTGTCGGGCGAAGTGCGCGACGCGCGGCGCAACATGATCCGCATCCTGATCGGTGGAATTCTCACGCTGACGGTGATCTACCTCCTCGTGAACGTCGCCTACCTCGCGGCCCTCGGGCTCGGCGGGATGAAGGAATCCAAGGCGGTCGCCGCCGATGTGGTGCGGCTCGTGATGGGCGACAAGGGCGCCATCGTGATCGCCCTGATCGTCTGCCTCGCCGCCCTGACCACCATGAACGCCGCGATCTTCACCGGCGCGAGGACCACCTACGCGCTCGGCCGGGACTTCCCGTTCTTCGGCAAGCTCGGCGCCTGGCGTGAATCGGGCAGCACGCCGGCCAACGCGCTGATCCTGCAGGGCGCGGTCACGCTGGTGCTGGTACTGGCGAGCACGTTCACGCCCGATGGCTTCAGCGCGATGGTTGCCTATACGTCCCCGGTGTTCTGGACCTTCTTCCTGCTCACCGCGCTGACGCTGTTCGTCTTCAGGCGAAGAGAACCGCAAGCGCCGGCGTTTCGCGTGCCGCTTTATCCGGTGGTGCCGATCGCGTTCTGCATCGCCTGCGTCTACATGCTCTATTCGAGCGTCAACTACGTGCGCTTCGCGGTCGAGTTCGGCGTCGCCGTGTTCGCCGGCCTGGCCATCATGGCGCTCGGCATTCCGCTGTACTTCCTTGCCCGGAATAGATGACGCTGACGGAGCTCCGCTACATCGTCGCAGTGGCGCGCGAGCGCCACTTCGGGCGGGCGGCGGAGACCTGCTTCGTTTCGCAGCCGACGCTTTCGGTCGCGGTGAAGAAGCTGGAAGAGGAGCTCGGCGTCATCCTGTTCGAGCGCGGGCCGGGCGAGGTCAGCGTTACGCCGTCGGGACAGAAGATCATCGAGCAGGCGCAGCGCGTGCTGGAGGAGGCCTCGCGCATCCGCGAGATCGCCGCCGCCGGCCGCGATCCGCTGGCGGGGCCGCTGCGCCTGGGCGCGATCTACACCATCGGTCCGTACCTGCTGCCGAAGCTCATCCCGATCCTGAGGCGCACCGCGCCCGCGATGCAGCTCCTCATTCAGGAGAACTTCACCCATCGCCTCGCCGACGAGCTGAAGAACGGCGAGGTCGACGTGATCCTGGTCGCGCTGCCGTTCGAGGAGCCGGGCGTCCTGACGCGCGCCGTTTACGACGAGCCGTTCCTGGTCGCGGTGCCGAAGGGGCATCCGTGGGAGGGCCGCAAGCGCGTGACCTCCGAAGAGCTGACGAGCGAGAGCCTGCTGCTCCTCGGCGAGGGGCATTGCTTCCGCGACCAGGTGCTCGAGATCTGCCACACCGTGCGCGCGCGCGAGCGCAGCCCGCTCGCCCGGACCCTCGAGGGCGGCTCGCTCGAGACCATCCGCCAGATGGTGGCCGGCGGCGTCGGCGTCACCGTGCTGCCCGCGACGTCGACCGGCGCCGGCGGCGCGGGCGACCTGATCCGCATCCTGCCGTTCGCGCGGCCGGTGCCGACGCGGCGCGTTGCGATCGCGTGGCGGCGCAGCTTCCCGCGCCCCGAGGCGATCGAGGTGTTGCGCAAAAGCATCCTCGCCTGCAATCTCCCGCAGGTGGAAAAGCTCGCATCCTAACGAGGTTCAAGAGGAGGGGACTCATGAAGCGAACATTCATGCTGCTGTTGCTAATGACCTTTGCGCTCACGGCGACGGCGCAAACCAAGAAACTGCTGCGCATCCATACCGCCGGGCCGAACGACACCAACGTCGACAACACCAAGCTCGCGGTCGAGTTCCAGGATCGCGCCAATGCGGCGCAGAGCACGGTCGAAATCAAGGTGTTCCCGGCGAGCCAGCTCGGCCAGACGCGCGAGGTGATCGAGGCGATGCGGCTGGGCTCGGGCGCGGCGGGCACCACCGGCGGCCCGGCGGAATACGCTTCCTTCGTGCGTCGCCTCGGCGTGCTCGGCCTGCCGTTCGAGTGGAAGAGCTACGATCACGCGCTGCAGGTGCTCGACGGCCCGGTCGGCAAGGAACTCGACCAGGACATGGAGAAGGCGGGATTCAAGGTGCTGGCGTGGGCGGTGAGCTGGGGCTACCGCAACGTCATCACCTCGAAGAAGGAAGTGAAGACCGCCGCCGATCTGAGGGGCCTCAAGATCCGCACCATCCCGACCAAGGTGTTCGTCGCGGCGATCAACTCGATGGGCGCCAACGCCACGCCGATGAACTTCGGCGAGATCTACACCTCGCTGCAGAGCGGCGTGCTCGACGGCTACGAGCACACCGCGGCGACCACCATCTCGTTCAAGATGTACGAGGTGGCGTGCTGCATGGCGCTCACCAAGCACCTGATGGACCCGACGTTCCTGGTGTTCTCGCTTGCCGAGTGGAAGAAGCTCTCGGCCCCGGAGCAGGCGGCGCTGCAGAAGGTGGCCATCGAGGCCGGCAAGATCGTGCGCGAGATGGCGCCGCAGCGCGAGGGGCAGGCGCTCGCCGAGGTGAAGCGCCTGGGCATGAAGGTGAACGAGATCGACACCGCGCCGCTGGTCAAGGCCGCGCTCGCGGCGCAGGACGAACTGGCGAAGGAGTTCGGCGCCGAGAAGCTGCTGGAGCAAATCAGAAAAACCCCTTGAAAAGAGCCTTTGCGTGGATCGACCGCGGCGCCGAGTACGGCGTCGCGGCGATCTTCGCCGCGATGTGCGCAGTCGGCCTGCTGCAGGTCTTCAACCGCTTCGTTCTCAACCGCTCGCTCAGCTGGAGCGAGGAATTCCAGATCTACTGCCACGTCTGGATCGTGTTCCTCGGCATCCCGATCGCCTACCGCCGCGGCGCCCACCTCGCGGTGGAATCCTTCCGCAATAAGTTTCCGCCGAAGGTGGGAAAGGCGTTCGACTACTTCATCGAGATCCTGTGGATCTGGTTCGCGGTCGCGCTCGCGTGGCTCGCCTGGCGCGTGTCCGAGGTGGCGAAGCTGCAGAGCTCGCCGGGGCTCGAGCTGCCGATGAACTACGTCTACTACAGCATGGTCGTCGGAGGTGTTTATCTCCTCATCGTTGTACTGAGGAGAGTATTTCTGAAGGAAACCCCGGACCCATGATCTGGGTGATGCTGGGCCTGCTGCTCGCCACGATGCTGATCGGCATCCCGATCCTGCTGTGCATCGCACTGATCGGCTTCATCGGCATCGCCGCCGAGCCCGGCGTGGTGATGCCGATGTTCGCGCAGAAGAGCTTCGCCCAGCTCGACTCGTACACGCTGCTCGCGCTGCCGTTCTTCATCCTCGCCGGCGCGCTCATGACGGCCGGCGGCATGAGCGAGCAGCTGGTCGATTTCTCGCGCGTGCTGGTCGGTCACCTGAAGGCCGGGCTGGCCCACGCCTCGGTCGTCTGCTCGATGATCCTCTCCGGCGTGTCGGGCTCCTCCACCGCCGACGCCTCCGCCATCGCCCAGGTGCTGGTGCCGACGATGAAGCAGAACGGCTACAAGGCCGGCTTCGCCGCCGCGCTCATCGCCACTGCGGGCACGATCGGCGCGATCATCCCGCCGAGCATGACGATGGTGGTGTACGGCGCCATCGCGCAAGTCTCCATCGGCGGACTGTTCCTCGGCGGCATCCTGCCCGGCCTGCTGATCGGATTTTTCCTGATGGGCGTGGTGAAGATCTACACCTACCACCCGGCGTACCCCGAGCTGCGCGCGGTGCACGGTTCTTTCGAGTTCCAGAAGGTCCTCTCTTCATTGAAAAGGGTATGGCCCGCGCTGCTCGGGCCGTTGGTCATCGTGGGCGGCATTCTCGGCGGGATCTTTACGGCGACCGAGGCAGGCGTCGTGGCGTGTCTTTACGCATACCTCGTCGGCGCGTTCTGGTACCGAAAGATTCGCTTAGGAGATTTAAGGGACATTTTTGTGGAGGCGGCCATCACCACCACCATGGTGTCGGCGGTGATCGCGATTTCCGGCGCGATGGGCTGGCTGCTCGCCTACATGCAATTCAACGACATGGCGGTGGCATGGGTCACGACGGCGTCGAAGAACGCCTACGTCGTGCTGCTGGTCTTCGCCCTGGTGATGATCCTCCTCGGCACCTTCGTCGATTCGCTCGCGATCCTGCTGGTGTTCGCGCCGGTCGCGGTGGAGCTGTGCAAGCGCTATGGCATCGATCCGATCCAGATGGGCCTGGTGATGGTGATCTGCAACCAGATCGGCGCGGTGTCGCCGCCCACGGCGCCGCTGCTCTTCGTGACCACGAACATCGCCAAGACCTCGCTCGACGACACGACCCGGCACGTGTGGCCGTTCTTCGCGGCGGAGTGCCTTGCGCTGGTGGTGGTGATTTTCGTCCCCGGCCTTTCGACCTGGATCCCGCGCTACTTCCTGGGATGACCCTTTTTCATGGCAACTGTGCCGGCGCGGCATGCGTCGCGAGCCGGTAGACTGGGCGCCATGAATCCCGGCACGGTGCTCGTCTGCGGCTGCATGATCCTGTTCCTGGCGTTCGGCGCGCGCGCCGGTTTCGGCCTCTACCTGCAGCCGATCAGCCTCGAGTTCGGCTGGGGCCGTGAGGTGCTTTCGTTCTCGCTCGCGCTCCAGCAGATCGTGTGGGGCGCGCTCGGGCCGCTTGCCGGCATCGTCGCCGACCGCTACGGCACCGGCCGCGTGGTCGCGGCCTGCGGCGCGCTCTATACGCTTGGCCTGATCGGCATGGCGTTCGCGCAGACGCCGACCGCGATGCATTTCGCGGCCGGCCTGCTGGTCGGCGCCGCGCTTGCCGGCGCGACTTTCGCGACGGTGCTCGCGGTCATCGGCCGCACCGTGGCCCCCGAAAGGCGCAGCACGGCGCTCGGCGTTGCCACCGCGGCAGGGTCGTTCGGCCAGTTCGCGCTGCTTCCCGTCAACCAGCTCCTGATCGGCGCCTTCAACTGGCATGTCGCGCTGCTCATCATGGCGGGGATGACGGCGCTCATCATGCCGCTCGCGGCCGCTTTGTCCAGCCGGCCGGCCGCTGCTCCGGGAACGGGGCAGTCGCTCACCGCTGCGCTGCGCGAAGCCATGCGCGAGCGGGGCTTCCACCTGCTGTTCTGGGGCTACTTCGTGTGCGGCTTCCACATCGCCATGCTGACGGTGCACCTGCCGTCCTTCGTCACCGACGCCGGCCTGAGCGCAACGCACGGCATGACGGCGCTCGCGCTCATTGGCCTCTTCAACATCATCGGTACGCTGAGCGCGGGCTGGCTCGGCGGGCGCTTCAGCAAGAAGTACATCCTGTCGAGCATCTATTCGGTGCGCGGCGTGCTGATCGCGCTTCTCGTCTTCTTTCCGCTTTCGCCCCTGACCTTGTATGTGTTCGCGTGCGGCATCGGCCTGCTGTGGCTGGGGACCGTGCCGCTCACCAACGGCCTTGTGGGGCAGATCTTCGGCCTGCGCTACATGGCGACCCTCACGGGGCTAGTGTTCTTCGGCCACCAGATCGGCAGCTTCGTCGGCGTGTGGCTCGCGGGGTATCTCTATGACACCACCGGCAGCTACCTCGGCGCTTTTTACACGTCGATCGGGCTGAGCATCTTCGCGGCCCTCATCAACCTGCCGGTGAACGAGAAGCCCCTCGCCGAGCGTGGAAAGCATGCACAGGCTCTGGCCTAAGGCTTTGCTGATCGCCGTGTTCGCGTTCGCGACCGCGGCGGCGTTCGCCGCTTACCTCAAGCCGGGGATGCTGGTCGAGTTCGCGAACCTCGTGCTCTGTAGCTAGGAGCGGATCCGCTTCCACCAGCGGCGCAGCCGGATCTCGGCGCGGTCGAGCAGGCGCGCCATGACCGAAGACTCCTGCGCGATGAGCGCGAGGCCGACCGCGAGGATCGGGATGCCGGGACCGGGCACCGCCATGAAAAACAGCCCTACAACGGACAACGCGATACCGGCCAGGACGAAAGCGCAGCGTTTCCACGCGCTGCCTTTCTCGTGCTGCATGCGCCGGTAGCGCTCCTGGAAGCGCCGTCCCGGCGTGGTGTGGACGAAGCGGTCCCAGCTCCGAGTGTCGAACATGGCCGGATTCAAGCAAGCGCCGGGCCGCGCATCTACCGCCCATGAGCCACCCGGACCATGGCCCAAGTGGCGCGGGCACGGTCCGTGCAATCTATTGTCTTGCCCCAAATGAACGCTCCCGAATTGCGCCTTGCCCGCGTCAAGGAAGGCCTGCCGTACCCGCGCGGCGCCACCTGGGACGGGAAGGGGGTCAACTTCGCCCTGTTCTCCGCCCACGCGACCAAGGTCGAGGTCTGCCTGTTCGATCGCGAGGGGAAGGAAACCGAGCGCATCGAGCTGCCGGAGTACCGCGACGAGACTTTCCACTGCTACATGCCGGATATCGGGCCGGGGACGTTCTACGGCTACCGCGTGCACGGTCCCTACGCGCCCGACGAAGGCCACCGCTTCAACCCGAACAAGCTGGTGCTCGACCCCTATGCGCGCGCGCACATAGGAGAACTGCGCGGCTCGCCCAACTGGGATCCCGCGGTGTTCGCCTACAAGCTCGAGACCGGCGACGACACCACATTCGACGAGCGCGACAGCGCCCCCTTCATGCCGAAATGCGTGGTGGTCGACCCGGACTTCAACTGGAAGCGCGAGAGAGTCTGGCGCCCGGTGCCGTGGGAGAACACCATCGTCTACGAGACGCACGTGCGCGGCTACACCAAGCTGCATCCGAAGGTGCCCGAGCACCAGCGCGGCACGTACGCCGGCCTCGCGGTGAAGGAGGTCATCGACTACATCAAGTCGCTCGGCGTCACCTCGGTCGAGCTGCTCCCCGTTCACACGTTCATCAACGACGAATTCCTGCTGAAGCGCAATCTGACGAACCACTGGGGCTACAACTCGATCGGCTTCTTCGCGCCCGACCCGCGCTACGCCGCCGATCCCTCGAAGTCGCTGCAGGAGTTCAAGGAGATGGTGGCGCGCTTCCACGACGCCGGGCTCGAAGTCATCATCGACGTCGTCTACAACCACACCGCCGAGGGCAACGAGCTCGGGCCGACGCTGTCGTTCAAGGGAATCGACAACGCGTCGTACTACCGGCTGATGCCCGACAAGAAGCGCTATTACATCAACGACACCGGGACCGGCAACACGCTCAATCTCTCGCACCCGGTGGTGATCCAGATGGTCACCGACAGCCTGCGCTACTGGGCCGAGGAGATGCACGTCGACGGCTTCCGCTTCGACCTCGGCACCATCCTCGCGCGCGAGCCCGGCGGCTTCGACACCCATAACGGCTTCATGAAGGCGGTGATGCAGGACCCGGTGCTGCACCGGGTGAAGCTGATCGCCGAGCCCTGGGATTGCGGCCCGGGCGGCTATCAGGTCGGCGGCTTCCCGCCCGGCTGGGCCGAGTGGAACGACAAGTTCCGCGACACGGTGCGCGACTATTGGAGGCTCGAAGCCACGCCGGCGGAGCTCGCCCCGCGGCTCTGCGGCTCGCCCGACGCCTTCATGCGCCGCGGCCGCCAGCCCTGGGCGAGCGTCAACTTCATCACCGCGCACGACGGCTTCACCCTCAACGACCTCGTGAGCTACAACGACAAGCACAACGAGGCGAACGGCGAGGGCAACAAGGACGGCCATTCGCACAACCGCTCGTGGAACCACGGCGCCGAGGGCCCGACCGACGACGAGGCGATTCGCGGCCTGCGCAAGCGGCAGATGAAGAACCTGCTGGCGACGCTTCTGCTGTCGCAGGGCACGCCGATGCTGCTCGCCGGCGACGAGTTCGCCCACACCCAAAACGGCAACAACAACGCGTACTGCCAGGACAACGAGATCTCCTGGCTGCGCTGGGACCACGACGACCGCTCCCAGCGCCTGATCCGTTTCGTCCAGAAGCTGACCGGGCTGCGCAGCCGCTACCCGATCCTGCGCCGCACGCGCTTCTTGAGCGGCCAGTTCGACGAGGACCTCGGCGTCAAGGACGTCACGTGGATCAACACCACCGGCGAAGCGATGCGCGAGGAGAACTGGAAGGATCCCAACGCGCGCGTGTTCGGCATGCTGCTCGACGGCCGCGCCCAAACCACCGGCATCCGCAAGCGCGGCGAGGAAGCGACCCTCCTCATCATCTTCAACCCGTGGCAGGACGTAGTGAGGTTCAAGCTGCCGCCGTCGAACGGCGGCGGCGACTGGACGCTCCTCGCCGACACCAACTTCCCGGACTCCAAGGAAGAGCCGCGCTTCCCGATCGGCCACGAGTACCAGGTCACGGCCCGCTCGCTCCTGCTGTTTGGTCTTAGCCACAACAAGTAAGACTTCGGCGCTCGCCGGGCTGCTGGTCGCCGCGGCGTTCCTGTACCTCGCGCGCGACGTGCTGATCCCGCTCGCGCTCGCGATCCTGCTTGCGTTCCTGCTCGCCCCGATGGTGCGACAGCTCGAGCGGCTGCGGCTCGGGCGCATCGCCTCCACCTTCATCGCCGTGGTCATCGCCTTCTCGGTGATCGGCGGCGTCGGCTGGGTCGCGGCGCGGCAGGCGCTGTCGCTCGCGGCGAAGCTCCCCGAGTACCGCGAGAACATCCGGGAGAAGATCCGCGCCGTGCGCGCGCCGCAGAACGGCACGATCGGAAGGGCGACCGAAGCGATCAAGGATCTGGAGAACGAAGCCGCGCCCGGCGCAGAGCCGATGGCGGTGACGGAAACTGCGCCGACCGCGTTCGCCGCGCTGCGCGAGCTGGTCGCGCCGTTCGTGCAGCCGATCGGCACCGCGCTCGCGGTGATCGTGTTCACGATCCTCCTGCTGCTCAATCGCGAAAACATGCGCGAGCGCCTGATCGGCCTGGTCGGCGCGCGCAAGATCAACGTCACCACGCAGGCGCTGGAGGAGGCCTCCTACCGCGTCAGCAGCTACCTGTACATGCAGCTGGTGGTGAACGCGTGCTTCGGCATTCCGTTCGCGATCGCGCTCTGGCTGATCGGCATCCCGAACGCGATGCTGTGGGGCCTGCTCGGCACGCTGCTGCGCTTCGTTCCCTACGCGGGGGTCTGGGTGGCCGTGGCGCTGCCCGCCACGCTCGCGTTCGCGATCTTCGACGGCTGGACCCACGTGGCCTGGGTCCTGGGCACTTTCCTGGCGCTGGAGCTGATCCTGGTGAATGTCGTCGAGCCCTGGCTGTACGGCCGCAGCGCCGGGCTCTCGCCGATCGCGATCATCGCCGCGGCCATCGTCTGGACCTGGCTGTGGGGCCCGGTGGGGCTGCTGCTCGCCATTCCGCTCACGGTGTGCGTCGCGGTGCTGGGCCGCTACATCCCGGAGATGGGCTACCTCAACGTGCTGCTCGGCGTGGAGCCGGTGCTGTCGCCGGAAGCGCGCTTCTACCAGCGGCTCATCGCGCGCGACCAGGACGAGGCGATCACGCTCGCCGAGGAATACGCCGGCGAGCACGGCGCCGCAGGACTTTTCGATACGCTCCTGATCCCGGCGCTCGCGCTCATCGAGACCGACCGGCACAAGGGCGCGCTCGAGCCCGAGAGCGAGCGCTTCGCGTTCGACACCACGCGCCAGATCCTCGAAGAGATGCAGACCGAGGAAACATCGGCGGGGGCGGCGCCGTGCTCCGGCGTCTGCATCGTTCCGGCGCGCGACGAAGCCGACGAGCTCGCCGGCGCCATGCTCGCGCGCCTGCTTCCCGGCGCGCAGCTCCTCTCCTCCGACAGCCTCGCCGCGGAAATGCTTGAGCAGGTAGGCAAAGGCGCCTGCCGGCTGGTGTGCATTTCCGCGGTGCCGCCGCATGCCGCGAGCCACGCCGCCTACCTCGCGCGGCGCCTGAAGAAGCAGCTCCCCGAGCTCAAGGTCGTGGTGGCGCTGTGGACGAGCGAAGGCATCGACAAGATCAAGCCGCGCCTCCTCAGCGCCGGCGTCGACGAGGTCTTCACCCGCCTCGCCGACGTCCAGTCGCACCTGCGCCAGCTTGCCGGACCAGCAAAGCCGGCAACCGCAAAACAGGGACAGACCACGATTTCCGAAACACGGAAAGGCACGGCGCGGTCGAATTGATTCACCGCTGCGCGCGGCGTAACGTGCAGGGAAATGGAGCTGTTTCGGTAAAGAAGTGCGCAGCGCGACCTTCATCGGACTGGTCCTCGCGTTCCCCTGTCCCTGGTACATGTTGGCCGTGGGCGGGCTGCTGCCGCTGCCGGTGATCGCGCTCTACGGGCTCGAGGGAGGCATCGTGTTTGCCCTCTCAGTCGTTCACCTGATCGTGTACCTCGGTGTTTTCTACTATTTGGCCCGGCGCATCCGAAAACCCGTGACGGCGGGCATCGTGCTGCTCGCCCTGTTCGCGCTAAGCTTCGTTCCGATCTATGGCAGCGGCGAGAATCTGGCGAGCGGAGGCAAGTTGAGTCTCAACGCCTTCCAGGCCTATCAGCAGGCTTTCGTCGAGGTGTTTGCGAAGAGGTAATGGGTCCGATTCGCGAAGGAGGTTGCCTGTGCGGCGCGGTGCGCTACCGCGCGCAAGGGAATCCCGCGCGCACGGTGGTGTGTCACTGCAGGTTCTGCCAGCGCTACACCGGCAGCGCATTTGGCGTGTGGCCGACCTACGTTCCGGGCAAGGTCGAGCTGCGGGGAACGCTGTCCACTTACGAGCATCGTTCGGACGAGAGCGGCCGCTGGATCCGGCTGAACTTCTGCCCGCGCTGCGGAACCACGCTCACCTCGACCTTCGAGAAAGGACCCGGCGAGGTCGCGATTCTCGGCGGCACGTTCGACGACACCGGCTGGATCACGGTCGACCGGCACGTGTGGACGCGGTCGAGGCAGCATTGGGTGCCGGCGTCCGCGGGCGTGGCCTCATTCGAGAAAAGCTCGAGCGGTTGATGGCGCGGGTCGCGCTATGTCTCTCATGCCTGATGGTCATGAATGCGTTCGCTCAGGAGCCCTCCTTCTCCGGCGGCGACGGCTCGTCGTGCGAAGCCGCCGTGGTTCCGCTCGCCGCCGAGGGCATGGTGCAGTCGCAATACCACTGGCTGCGCAAGACTTTCGGCGGCGGCACGCTGGTGCGGCAGACGCTGGGCGCATCCACCGACGGCAAGCGGCGCTACGATCTCATCCTGTGGCGCAAGCCGGACGGACAGACTGCCGAGATCTGCTTCGACGTGACGACCGTGTTCGAGGAGACGATCCGCCGCGTGGAAGAGCAGGAATCCGGTGATTCGCGTCGTCCGGCTCGGTAGCCCGCGGGCGAGCGGCGAGGGCCTGCGCCTGGGCACGGTGCGGCGCCCGCCGCGCGGCGTGAAGAAGAGCGAGTTCGCCCGGCGCGACTACTACGACGTCTGGCTGCCCGATCTCTCGCCCAGCGCGCCGCTGATCGCGAAAGCCCACCGGGACTGGACCGCGTTCGTCAAAGCCTACCGCCGCGAGATGTCGAAGCCGGCTGCGCAGCGCCTGCTCGAGCTGCTCGCGCGCCTGTCGCATCACGCGGAGTTCTCGGTTGGCTGCTATTGCGAGGACGAAAGCCGCTGCCACCGGTCCATCCTGCGGCAGCTGCTGGCGGAAAATGACGCACGACTGTCTTGAAACGCCGTCGCCGTGGGTGGTGCGATGGGCGCCGCTGGTGACGCGCGGCCCGGTGCTCGACGTCGCCTGCGGTGGGGGGCGTCACGCGCGCCTGTTTCTGGAGAGAAAACTCCCCGTCGTGGCGGTCGACCGCGAAGCGCAGGTGCTGCCGGAAGGGATCAGGTTCGTGAAGGCGGACCTGGAAGATGGCAGCCCCTGGCCGTTCGCCGGCCAGCGCTTCGGCGCCATCGTGGTCACCAACTATCTGCACCGGGCGCTTTTTCCCGACCTCGTCGCCGCGCTCGGCGAGGACGGCGTGCTGATCTACGAAACGTTCATGATCGGCAACGAGCGCTTCGGCCGGCCTTCCAATCCGAACTTCCTGCTGCGCCCGGGCGAGCTGCTGGAGGCTTTCGGCGTGCTGACGCTCGTCGCCTTCGAGCAAGGGACGACGCAAAGGGCGGTGGTCCAGCGCATCTGTGTCATCCGGGGAGACGCGAGTCGCGCTAGAATCCCCGCATGATTACCGGAAGCCTGGTTGCCATCATCACTCCTATGCACGAGGACGGCCGCCTCGACCTCGCGCGCTTCAGGCAGCTCATCGACTGGCACGCCGCCGAGGGTACCGACGGCATCGTGGTGGTCGGCACCACCGGCGAATCGCCGACCGTGGACTTCGACGAGCACAAGGAGCTGATCCGCATCGCCGTGCAGCACTCGCGCGGCCGCATTCCCGTGATCGCGGGAACGGGCGGCAACTCGACCGCGGAAGCGATCGAGCTCACCGCGTCGGCCAAGCAAAACGGCGCCACCGCCTGCCTGTCGGTGGTTCCGTACTACAACAAGCCGACGCAGGAAGGCCTGTACCGCCACTTCCGCAAGATCGCGGAGACGGTGGACCTGCCGATGATCGTGTACAACGTGCCCGGGCGCACCGTGGCCGACCTCGCGAACGACACCACGCTGCGCCTCGCCGAGGTGCCGGGGATCATCGGCATTAAGGACGCGACCGCGAATATCGAGCGCGGCACCGACCTCCTCAAGCGCGCGCCGCGCAACTTCGCGATTTACAGCGGCGACGACGCGACCGCGCTCGCGCTCGTGCTGCTCGGCGGCCACGGCGTGATCTCGGTGACCGCGAACGTGGCGCCGAAGCTCATGCACCAGATGTGCGCCGCGGCGCTCGTCGGCGACGTGAAGAAAGCGCGTGAGCTCAACCTGAAGCTGTTCGCGCTGCACCAGCGCCTGTTCGTCGAGGCGAATCCGATTCCGGTCAAGTGGGCGCTCGCCGAGATGGGCATGATCGAGCCCGGGCTGCGGCTGCCGATGTCGCCGCTCGCCGAGAAGTTCCACCAGACTGTGCGGGAAGCGCTCCACGAAGCGGGTATTGCGCTTCCCGGACTAAGAGTCGTCGAAGGCCGGGGTTGATGTATCGGTTCCTCGCCATCACGGCCGCGACGGCCGTGCTGTCGGGTTGCAGCGCGTTCAAGGACACCTCGGCGGTCGACTACAAGTCGGCGGGCAAGCTGCCGCCGCTCGAAGTGCCGCCCGACCTCACCTCGCCGCAGCGCGACAACCGCTACTCGATTCCCGAGAGCGCGCGCTCCAGCGCGACGCTCTCGGGCTACGAAGCGGAGCGCCGGGATCCCTCGCGCGCCGCCGCCGCACGCTCGAGCGCGAGCGGCGCGCCGGTCGTGCTGCCGGAAGTCGAGCGCATGAAGATCGAGCGCGCCGGCACGCAGCGCTGGCTGGTGGTGCAGGAGCCGCCCGAGAAGCTCTGGCCGCTGGTCAAGGATTTCTGGCAGGAGAACGGCTTCCTCATCAAGACCGAGATGCCCGAAGCCGGGGTGATGGAGACCGACTGGGCCGAGTACCGCGCGCGCATCGTGGAATCGCCGGTGCGCGACTTCCTCGGCAAGCTGGCCGAGAGCCTGCGGTCGACCTCGGAGCGCGACAAGTACCGCACGCGCCTCGACCGCACCGCCGACGGCAAGGGCACCGAGATCTATATCAGCCACCGCGGCATGCAGGAGCTCTACACCACGCGCGAGGCGACTGCGGGCACGCCGGGCCAGACCGCGTGGCAGCCGCGTCCGCCCGATCCCGAGCTCGAGGCCGAGTTCCTGCGCCGGCTGATGGTGCGGCTGGGCGCGCCCGAAGAGAGGGCGAAGCAGCTCGCCGCGGGCGGGCAGCCGCCGCAGCAGCGCGCCGAGATCGTGAAGAGCAACGACGGCACCGAGCGGCTGCAGGTTTACGAGCCGTTCGACCGGGCCTGGCGGCGCGTGGGCCTCGCGCTCGATCGCGTCGGCTTCACCGTCGAGGACCGCGACCGCCAGAAGGGCCTGTACTTCGTGCGCTACGCCGACCCGGAGTCCGAGATGAAGGAAAAGGACAAGGGGCTGTTCGGGCGCCTGTTTTCCTGGGGCAGCGATTCGAAGGTGAAGCCCGAGCAATACCGGGTACAGGTGTCGCAGGAAACCGCGGGCGAGGCCTCGGGGAGCCAAGTGTTCGTGCTCAACAAGGACGGCTCCGCCGAGCGCTCGAAGACCGGGCAGCGCATCCTGACGCTGCTCCATGAGCAGCTGAAATAGCCTGAACTAGACCGTTTGCGCTTCACCTCGCTCGCGAGCGGCAGCTCCGGCAACTGCCTAGTAGCCGAGGCGGCGGGCACGGTGGTGCTGGTCGACTGCGGCCTTTCGCTGACCGAGACCGAGCGGCGCCTCGCGCGCGCCGGCCTGCAGCCCTCCCAGGTCTCGGCGCTCCTCGTCACTCACGAGCACGGCGACCATGCCTGCGGCGCGTTCGAGTTCGCCGCCGCGCACCGGATCGCCGTTTACCTGACGCACGGGACGCTGGCTGCGCTGAAGGCCGAGGGCAAGGTGCTCGACGGCGTGGCGCTCAGCATCGTGAACGGCCGCCAGTCGTTCTTCGTCGACGGCATCCAGGTCCTGCCGTTTACCGTGCCGCACGACGCGCGCGAGCCGGTGCAATACGTGCTGTCGGACGGCGCCTCCAGGCTCGGCGTGCTCACCGACGTCGGCATCTCCACTTCGCACGTCGAGAAAATGCTTTCCGGCCTCGACGCGCTGGTGCTCGAATGCAATTACGACCGCGACCTGCTGTGGAACGGCGGCTACCCGAGGTGGCTCAAGGAGCGCATCGCCGGCCCGTTCGGACACCTCGACAACCGGGAGTCCGAGCGCCTGCTCGCGGCGCTCGATCGCTCGCGCCTCAAGCACGTGATCGGGGCGCATCTCTCGCAGCAGAACAACCGCCCCGAGTTGGCGCGCGCAGCGCTCGCGCGCGCGCTGGGATGCGAGGAAAGCTGGATCGGGATCGCCGGCCAGGACGACGGCTTCGCCTGGCGGAGCATCTAGTAATTCGGGGTCAGGGTGCGAATTCTGTTTTCACGTACGTAAAAACGAATTCGCACCCTGACCCCGAATCACAGCCCGATGGTCGTGCTGGACACCGCCGGGTAGGACGCGGACCAGATCTCGCCGAAGCGGCCGCGCAGCGCCTGGCCTTCGTTCTCGTCGCCCAGGCCCATCGCGCCCCTGAACAGCGTCGCGACCGGCCGGCGCACGTAGTGCATCGAGTCGAGCAGCAGGAAGGCATCCTGCACTTCGCGGATCTCCTCGTGCGTGCGGTTGATCTGCATCGCGTGGGAATAGCGCCGCAGCAACATCATCAGCCGCGGGCACTGGCGCGTAACGTGATCGGTGCTATGCACCACGAGGTAGAGCCGGCGCGTGCGGCTCGCGAGCAGGAAACGCCCGAGCGCCTCGATGCGCGGAGGGTCGTTCAACCGCAGCGCGGCGCCGTCCGGATCAAACACCCGCAGCTCCCGACCCGGCTGCTCGAGCAGGCGCTCGATGCTCGCCTGGAAGCCTTCGTTCGTGTCGAAGCGCTCGTAGATCGGCGCGTCCATTCAGATCTTCTCCAAGCTCAGGTAACCCAGCCCCCGCCAGGTCGAGATTAGACCGGCGAGGGGCGCATGGGCAAGCCGCGCGCCGTGCACCATGCGGCGGTCGGCGAGCTCGCGCAGGCGGGCTGCGCTGCTCCGGCCCAATTCCACACTTTCGCCGTTGATGAAGAAGCGCCGGCCGCGGTACAGGAGCCGCGTCTTGGGATCAAGGCGCACTAGCGAGTGGGCGAGTGAACGGCGGCTGTTCGCCGGCTTGAACACCACGTGCGGCTTCGGCTCGCTCAGGTATTCGCCGAGGAACCGGTCGACATCGCGGCGCGACCAGCGGATGCGGGAAAGAAGCGCTTGCGCAAAAGCCGCCATCGACCGCGGCACTTCTGCGGAGCGCCTCGCAGGCGCAATCCCCGGGTCGCGATACTCGGCCTGCGGCAGGCCGCGTTCGTGGAGCCAGTCGAGGAAGGCGGCGCCGAGCTCGGCGCCGCGCGGCGCGCGAAAGCCGATCGAATAGGTAAAGCAGGGCTCGAGCGCCACGCCGTCGTGCCGCACTCCCGGTGGCAGATAGAGGAGATCTCCCTTTTCTACTACAAATCTCCTGTTTTCAACCCGCCAGGCTCGCCGGCCGGGGCCCTGCAGCAGGAATACGTCGTAGTGATCGACGTGCGGGCCGACGCCGCCGCCCGGCGTGGCGTAGCTCACCATCACGTCGTCCAGGCGTGCCTGCGGCACGAAACGAAAGCGCTGCAGCAGCGCGTCGGCGCCCGGAACGTGCAGGTTGACGCCGTTCACGAGCAAGGTCCAGCCGGAAGACTTTGCTTTCACCCTTGGGAAAGGACCCGGCACGGTTTCCAGGCGCCGGCCGCGGCGTTCCACGATCCGGGATTCGACGTCATCGCGCGCGGCGAGCGCCGCCAGCCCGTTCCGATCGATGATTCCGGAGAAGCCGGGGATCGCGCCGCGCACGAAAAGCGGCCGCTTCTGCCAATAACTTCGCAAAAAATCTCGCGGCGTCAAGCCGCCGAGCATTCGCGAGTTCATCGAGGAATTATATGTAGCGCGCGAGCGACAAACGCGCCGGCGCACTTGTCAAAGTAAAAAAGAATTGGAATAGAATCGTCGCACCATGCTCGAACCGGGACAACCTGCTCCGTCGTTCGAACTGCCCGATGCCGACATGCAGGAAGTCAGCCTGTCGGCCTTCAAGGGCAAGAAGCACGTGGTGCTGTACTTCTACCCTAAGGACGGGACCCCCGGCTGCACCATGGTCACCACCGAGTTCTCCGACCACGAGGACGAGTTCGGCAAGTGCGACTGCGTGATCATGGGCCTGTCGCGCGACGATTGCCTGACCCACGCCGAATTCCGCGACCGCAATGGCGTGACGATCTCGCTCTTGTCCGATCCCGAGGGCGAGGTCTGCCGCAAATACGGGGTCATCCAGGAAAAAGAGGTCACCGAAGGCGTGCGCCGCGAGTGCCTGGTGCGCTCGACCTTCGTCATCGACAAGAAAGGCGTCATCCGCCACGCCGCCTACGGCGTCAATCCGCGCGGCCACGCCGCCGAAGTGTTCGACCTGGTGAGGCGCCTGCGCTCGTAGCCGGGAACACCGTCGTTTCCCTGCGCATCGAGATGCACGACGCCCAGGGTGTGCAGCTCCAGCCCGCGTCCGACGTCACCTACCGGCACGGCGGCTACGGTGAGCTGCTCGAGGCGCTCGAGCGCGCTCTGGAGGGCAAGGCGCCGGGCGAGTCGATCCGGCTGCAGCTCGAGCCCGAGCAGGCGTTCGGCGAGTACGACGAGACGCTGCTGCGCGTCGAGCCTGCCGAGCGCTATGGCGACGGCGTCGCGGTCGGCATGGAAGTCGAAGAGGATTCCCGCTTCTACACGGTGACCGACATTGCCGAGGGCAAGGTGGTTCTCGACGGCAACCATCCGCTCGCCGGAATGGCTCTCAGGTTCTCGGTCGAAGTCATCGCCGTGCGCAGCGCGAGCCCTGAGGAGATCAGGCAGGGAGTAGCACCGGCGTGAAGCGAGCGCTGCTTTTCTTGGGGATCGTTTTCCATGTCCCGGTTTTCGCCCTGAGTCCGGCAGCCCAGGAATTCATGGCGATCTCCAAAGAGCTCGAACCGGTGCAGTGCGAGAAGCGGCGCCTGCGGCGCGAGATCGCCTTCGCCGAGGCCGAGCAGCGCGATGCCGATGCGAAAGCAGCGCGCGCCCGCTTCGCCCGGCTGGACAAGGACCCGAAGACCGCGCGGCTCGAGAAGCGGCTGGCCGAGCTCGAGCCGCGCATCAAGAAGAGCTCCGATCCAGAGGACCTGCGGGCGATCAGCCTCCAGCAGCGCGAGGCGTTCTACCGCTGCGAATAGGGACACCGGTTTGCTCCACATCACCAACGGCGATCACGCCGTCGCGGTGCTTTCCGGGGTCGTATCGGGGACCCTCCTGCCGTGGCGCGACGTGCTGCACGAAGGGCCGGTTCGGGCCGGCCTCTCGCTGGAGGAGTTGTCGCGCGAGCGTGCGGCGTTCATCGCCGCGGCGGGCTGGGGCGCGCTTCCCGCAGTCGAAAGGGAATTCCAGGCAAGAGATGCGGCTTTCCGCCGCGCGGGCGAGCACGACGAGATCGTGCTGTGGTTCGAGCACGACCTCTATGACCAGTTGCAGCTCATCCAGGTGCTCGAAGGCCTGTCCGCCCTGCGCGGGCCGCCGATCTCGCTGGTGTGCGAGGCGGAATACCTGGGCCGCATGAAGCCCGAGCGCGCGGCTGAGTTGTTCGCGCTGCGCAATCCGGTCACGCGGCGGCATTTCCAGGAGGCGGGCGCAGCCTGGGCGGCGTTTCGCGCTCCCGATCCCCGCGCGCTGCAGAACCTGAAAACCACGTCGCTTCCGTTTCTCGCCGCGGCGCTGCGCCGCCATCTCCAGGAATTTCCGTGGACCACCGACGGCCTGTCGCTCCTCGAGCGGCGCATCGTCCAGGCGCTGGAAGGCGGGCCGCTGCCGTTTGCACAACTGTTTCGCGCGGTGGAGGAGGATCCGGCGTTTCTGGGTGACGCGGTGCTGGAATGGCACCTTCAGCGCTTGCGCGAGGAAGGGCTGCTGGAGGGCAAGAAACGCCGGCGCCGCCTGCCGCGGTGGCTCGGCGGCCATGAAGTGAAAGACGAAACGCTGCGCTGGGACCCGGCGCTAGCGCGCCTCACCGGCTAGCCAGCCGTTCCAGGTTCGCCGGGCGGCGTCGATCACCTCGCCCGCAGTGAGGCCGATCGGCCCGATTCCCTTCTTGACGAGATCGTCGGCCGCCGCGCCGTGCAGGTGCACGCCGAGGACGAGCGAGCTTTCGCCCGAATAGCGCTGGGCGAGGAGGGCGCCGAGGATTCCCGCGAGCACGTCGCCCATGCCCGCGCTCGCCATGCCGGGGTTGCCGCTGGTGTTGACGAACCAGTGGCCGTCGCGCGCCACCAGAATGCTGCCCGCACCTTTGAGCACTACGTGCGCGTTGAGATTGGCCGCGAGGATCTTGGCCGCCTTCACCCGATCCGCCTGCACGTCGGCGGTGCTCAGGGCGAGCAGCCGGGCGGCCTCGGCGGGGTGCGGCGTGAGCAGCGTATCCGCAGTGCGCCGAGCGCAGGCGTGGCGCAGGTCCTCGTTTTCTGAAATCAGATTCAAAGCGTCGGCGTCTACGACGCACGGGAGGTCGCTCGCGAGCGCGGCGCCGACCAGCGTCTCGGCGCGCTCACCCTGGCCGATGCCGGGGCCGACCACCAGCGCGTCCAGGTCCTGTCCGAGCGCGTCGTCGGGATGGCGCAGCATCAGCTCCGGGTTTTGGAAGTCCAGGGAAAGATTCTCTTCGAGCAGGCCAACGTACACTCTGCCAGCGCCCATTTTCAGCGCAGCGCGGCCGGCGAGGAGGGCGGCACCGGACATCCCGGCAGCGCCGCCGAGGATGGCGAGCGAGCCGGCCATTCCTTTGTGGAAATTGCGCGGCCGGGGCTTGAGGAGATTGCGGAACAGGCCCGGCTCCGCGACCCACGCGGTCGGGGCCGCAAGCTCCGTCACGGCGAGATCCAGCTCGGAAACGACGATCTCGCCGCAATGATCCGGGCCGTCGAGCGTCAGCAGGCCGGGCTTGAGCGCGATGAAGGTGACGGTATGCGTGGCGCGCACCGCGCGGCCGAGGACGCGGCCGGTATCGGCATGCAGGCCGCTCGGGATGTCGAGCGCGAGGACCGGGCAGCGCTGGCGGTTGGCGTAGTCGACGAGCGCCGCCTGGCCGCCCTCGATGTCGCGCGCGAGGCCGATGCCGAAGAGACCGTCAACCACCAGGCCCCAGGATTTCTGCGGGATCTGGTCGAGCTGCGAAGCCAAGTGCACCCGGAAGTAGCGCTCTCTGAGCCGCTCGGCCACGATGCGTGCGTCGCCGCCGTTGTTGCCAGGCCCGGCGAGCACCAGCACGTCCTTGCCTTTGTCGCCTGCCAGCGGCACTGCGATATCCGCGGCGGCGGCGCCGGCCCGCTCCATGAGCGCGGCCCCGTCGCCCGCGGCGCGCTCCATGAGCCGAATGTCCTCGGTCAAGTAGATCGGACCGTGCAGTTGCACCGCTAGGATTCTAAGCGGAACGTCCCTTGCCCCCACCCGAGTCGATGCTAACCCTCAACGCGCTGCGCGCTGCGCCGGTCGCCCTGGCCAACTGGCTCGGGCTCTCCGGCCGGGACGAACGTCCGACCGGGCGGATTCTGCTGTTTCACGGCACGCCGCAGCGCGACGCCGCGGCGCTCGAGCGCCAGTTGCGCTGGCTCAAGCGCCGCTTCAGCATCGTGCCGCTGCGCTCGCTGGTCGCCGCCGCGAAAGCGGGCGACGCGCTCGGCAGGAAGGTCGCGCTCACCTTCGACGGCGGCCTGCGCAGCAACGTCGCGGTCGCCTACCCGGTCCTGCACCGCCTGGCCCTGCCGGCGACGTTCTTCGTCTGCCCCGGGCTGGTCGACCGCGGCGCCTGGCTCTGGATGCACGAGGCGTGCCGCCGGCTCGCGCGGCTCGAGCCCGCCGCGCGGCGCGAGCTCGCGGCCGAGTGGCAGGCGCCCGCCGGCGTCGAGGCTTTCGTGGAATGGATGAAGACGCTGGCCCTGGACGCGCGCCGGCGGGTCGAGGCGCGCCTGTGCGAGGCCACGCCGAGCTTCGTGCCCACCGTGGCCGAGCGCGGGGAGTGCGACCTGGCGAGCTGGCAGGAGCTGCGCCGCCTCGATCCGGCGCTGGTGACCATCGGCTCGCACACCCTTTCGCACGCCATCCTGCCGGGCGTGCCGGCCGACGAGCTGGAAGTCGAGGTGCGCGACAGCCGCCGGCGGCTCGAGCGTGGGCTCGAGCGTCCGGTCGAATTTTTTTCCTATCCGAACGGCGATCACAACGCGGATACCGATGCCTGCGTACGCCGGCATTACCGCGCCGCGGTCACGAGTTCGTTCGGCTGGGTCCGCGGCGGCGCGGCCGCGCACCGGCTCCCTAGGCGCGTCGCGCCGACAGGCGTCCTAAGGCTCGCCCGAGAGATCTACGCCTGAGGAACAGTCCTGCGGACTAGAGCAGCTTGCGCTTGCGCAACGCGGCGGCGAAGTGCTCCGGCCCGCGGAACAGCATTGCGTCGATGCCGAAACGCCGGGCCCGCGTGATGTTTTCCCGGCGGTCGTCGACGAAGAAGCAGCTCGCGGCCGGCACGCCGGCCGCCGCGACCGCGGCCCGAAACATCTCCAGGCGCGGGCTCGCCTTCGGCGCGCCGACGCGCGACGACAGGACGAGCCGCTCCTCCCCGAAGAATCTCTTCAGCTGGAGCTTTTTCGCCTGCCTCGGCCACCAGATCTCGTTGTTGTTCGAGCAGATGACGAGCGGCGTGCCGCGCGCGCGCAGCTTCTCCAGGATCGGGCGCATGCCCTCGACGGGAATCACGTAGCGGTCGGTGAGGCGGATGAGGGAGGCGACCGTAACAGGCAGCCGGCTGATCAGAAGGAACAGTTCCCAATAGCGGCGCTGCATGTCGCGCCAGGTATTGGCGGGCGTTTCCGGGACGTAGGCGAAGGTTTCCCAGAGCAGCCTGCCCGCCGCGTGGAGCTTCTTGCGGTTCCGGCGGTACTGCTTCGCGAGGTCGTCGAACATCGGCTCCCAGATGTCGTGCGCCAGCACGCCGCCGACGTCCAAGATCACCGCTCGGGCGGCCATCAGCGCTCGGGCGGGGGATAGCTACCGGCAAGGCGCGCGATCAGCACGGCGATGAACAGGATCCCGGTGATCATCTCGAGCGCGCACAACATCCGCGCCACCGCGTGCGCCGGCATGATGTCGCTCATGCCGGTGGCGGTCAGCGTGACGAAGCTGAAATACAGCATGGTGCTGGGTAGCCAGGCCGTCATCGGCGCGCCGTTCATCAGCAGCGCGCCGGGGTAGAACGCGAGCAGGATGGCGTAGAGATAGGCCCACAGGACGCCCAGCATTAGAAACGCGGCGGCGGCACCGTAGAGCTTGTCCATCGTCATGACGTCGCGCCGCAGGGTGTAGCTCAGCAGGTAGCTGGTGATCGCGAAAAAGAAGGCGGCGCCAAATGCCTGCGAATAGATCATGAAATGCTTCTGCCCCTGGACGACGGCGAGGAACAGGAACACCGCGGTCGGCATGGCTAGCAGCACCGTGATCACGATGGCACCGGCGCTTCGCCCGATCGCGGCGGCGCCGGAGATGAGCACCAGCAAGGTCGTGACGTTCAGAGCGATGCGACCGTACGGCGTCTCCTCCAGGAACGGCACCGACACGATCAGCAGCAGCAGCGCAGCGAACAGCCAGAAGCAGCGCTGGCGCACGGTCACCACGACCGTATCGCGCGCGGCTTCGAGATGCGCGCGCTTCATTTCCGGGTCGCCCCGATCAGCGCGTCGGGCAGCCAGGTGGCGAGCGCCGGGAACGCGGTGATCAGCGCGATGCACAGCACCATCATGCAGAAGAACGGCAGCGAGGCGAGCGCCACGTAGTTGCTGTCGCGCCCGGTCATGGTCTGCAGCACGAAGATGTTGAAGCCCAGCGGCGGCGTCAGCTCGGCGATTTCCACCAGAAGCACGATGAAGATGCCGAACCAGACCAGGTCGAAGCCGGCCTTCTCGACCATTGGAATGACGATCGAGGTGGTGAGCACGATCATCGAGACGCCGTCGAGCGCGGTGCCCAGCAGGATGTAGATCACGGCGA
>DATBSZ010000087.1:0-19741 GCA_036559525.1 Burkholderiales bacterium | reverse complement strand
CCGCTGGCGCTCGGGCGGCCGAGGCCGCCCGGGATGGCTGCAGCCGGTGCGCCACGTCCACCGCATCAAGCTTTCCGACCTGCGCGGCATCGACAAGCAGATCGAGCGCGTCGAGCAGAACACGCGCCAGTTCATCGACGGCAGGCCGGCCAACAACGTGCTCCTCACCGGCGCGCGCGGCACCGGCAAGTCCTCCATCGTCAAGGGGTTGCTCAACAAGTATTCGAAGCAGGGCCTGCGGCTGATCGAGGTCGAGAAGAACGACCTGATCGACCTGCCCACCATCGTCGACCAGGTCGCGCCGCGCCCCGAGCGCTTCCTCCTCTTCTGCGACGACCTGAGCTTCCACGGCGCGGAGGAGGGGTATATCGCGCTCAAGGTGGCGCTCGACGGGTCGATCTCCACCACATCGGAGAACCTGCTGATCTACGCGACCTCGAACCGCCGCCACCTGATGCCGGAGTACATGGCCGAGAACCTCGAGACCAAGTACGTCGGCGACGAGATCCATCCGGGCGAGACCGTCGAGGAGAAGATCTCGCTCTCCGAGCGCTTCGGGCTGTGGGTGACCTTCTATCCGTTCGACCAGGACGAGTACCTGGAGATCGTTGAGCAATGGCTCAAATCCTTCGGGGTTTCTTCCAATGAGAAATCCAAGGAAGAGGCGCTTCAGTGGGCGCTGCAGCGCGGCTCGCGCAGCGGACGGGTGGCCTATCAATTTGCCCGCGATTGGGCCGGCAGGCACGCCAAGAAAAAGTGATTGAAGTTGCGGCCGCAGTGATCCAACGCGGCGATGGCGCCTTCCTGCTCGCGCAGCGTCCGCAAGGCAAGGTGTACGCCGGCTACTGGGAATTCCCCGGCGGCAAGGTCGAGCCGGGCGAGCCGGCCGACCGGGCGCTCGCCCGTGAGCTGCACGAGGAGCTGGGCATCGACATCGGACCGCCCTTTCCCTGGATCACACGGGTGTTCGCCTACCCGCACGGGACGGTTCGCCTCAACTTTTTCCGGGTGCATGAATGGAAGGGCGAGCCGCATCCGCGTGAAGACCAGGCCATTGCCTGGCAGAGCGCCGGCGCGCCGATGGTTGCGCCGATGCTGCCGGCCAACGCGCCGGTACTCGCCTCGCTCGCCCTGCCGACCGAATACGGGATTACCAATGCCGCGCACTACGGGATCGCCGACATGCGGGCGCGGCTCGAGCAGCGCCTCCGGCAGGGATTGAAGTTGCTGCAGGTGCGCGAGCCCGGACTCGTGGAATCCGAGAGAAGGCGTTTTACCGAGCAGGCGATCGGCCTTGCGCATCGCCATGGCTGCAAAGTGCTGGTGAAGTCGGCCTTCCCGGGCGCCGACGGCATTCACTTCACCGCTTCCCAGCTCATGCGCCTGACCGGGAAACCGGAAGGCCTGGTCGCGGCTTCCTGCCACACGCGTGCGGAGCTGGATCGGGCCATGGAGCTGCAGCTCGATTTCGTCGTCCTCGGGCCAGTGAAAGACAAGTCGCCGGCGCTTGGCTGGCAGCGCTTCGCCGAGCTCGCGCGCGGGGCGACGATTCCGGTGTACGCCATCGGCGGCCTCACGCGCGCCGATCTGCAGGACGCCTGGCGCGCCGGCGCCCACGGCCTCGCTATGATTCGGGGGGCTTGGAGCTAGATTTCTTGTCGTCGGGCAACCGATACTCGTCGGAGGCCCACTTGCCGAGGTCGATCAGCCTGCAGCGCTCGCTGCAGAACGGGCGCCACTTGTTCGCCTCGGAATACTCGCTCAGCGTGCCGCAGCGCGGGCAGGGAACTGCCCTCACAGATTGCAGAACGTCAGCTCGAAGCCGACATCCCAGTCGGCGGTGCGCGCTTTCGGATCTTCGCCGTTCTGTGCGAGGAAGCGGATGTTGAGGACGTATTTGTTGGCGCTGATCTCGGGCACGCACGGCATGGTGTGGTCGAGCCGCAGGCGCAGCATCTGCGCGGTCTTGCCGCCGAGCATCTGCTGGTACATGCCCTGCGGCGCCGCCAGCGCCTGCGACTTGCCCGACTCGCGCAGGATCCTGAGGATGATCGCGGTGCCGTCGCGCAGCGGATAGAGCGGCCCGGTCCAAGCCGCGAGCTGGCCGGTGCGTTCATCGGAGGGACGGTGCAGCCAGTAGTGGTAGGAAGGGAGGTCGAACTCGCACGCGCCGCCGGGGATGCCGGTGCGCTGCTTGATCGACATCAGCCAGTCGTTCTCGCGCAGGTACTGCCCGATCTTGCCGGTCATCGAGAACAGCGCCTGCGACGCCTGCTCGATGTCGCGCAGCACGTGCGCCAGCGCTTCCTCGGCGATGTCGGGGTTGTTGCGGAACGAGAGCAGCACCTGCTTCTGCCGCTCGAGCTCCTGCAGCAGGTCGGACTTGAGATCGGCGCGGCCGGCGACCTCCATGATCTCGAACAGCGTGAGCAGCGCCATGTGGTGATCGTGCGGCTCGGTGCGCGCGATGAAGTGGCGCGAGCGCTCGAACAGGTCTTCCAGCCGCAGCAGCGTCCGGATCCGTTCGTTGAGCGGGTACTCGTAGGTGATCACGGGCTTGCGAATTGTAGGTATTTTTGGTGCAGCGCGGCGACCTGATTGCGCAATGCGTCACGCGCGCCGCCGTTCTCGATCACGTCGTCCGCGGCGGCGAGACGCTCCGCGCGCGGGATCTGGCCGCGCATGATGGCGCGCACCTCGGGCTCTGACAGGCCGCTGCGCGCACGAACGCGCTCGACCTGGGTTTCCTCCGGGCAGTCGACCACGAGGACCCGGTCGACCCGGCTGCGGTAGTCGGGCGATTCGACGAGCAGCGGCACGACGTGCACGACGTACGGCCCCGATGCGGCCGCGATGCGCCGCACGGATTCCTCGCGGATCATCGGGTGCAGCAGCGCCTCGAGCGAGCGCTTCTTCTGCGGGTCGGCGAATACCAGGTCGCGTACCTTTTTTCTGTTCATGGCCCCATTGGGTTCGACCGCGTCCGGGCCGAAAAGCTTCCGGATCGCGGGCATCGCCGCACCATTGTTCCGGGTTAGCTCGTGCGAGATTACGTCGGTATCCACGATGGTCACGCCGAGCTTGGCGAACTCGTCGGCGGCGGCGCTCTTGCCGCTGCCGATCCCGCCGGTTAATCCAACTACGAAGGTCACAGGATGCGCTGCAGGTACCAGCGAACGATCGGCTCGCCCCAGAACATCGCGACGATGCCGGCGATCGCGAGGTACGGCCCGAAATGGAAGCGGAAGCCCGCGTCCCAGCGGCCGCGCGCGGCGAACATCTGCAGCGCGCCGAACACGAGGCCGACGAGCGACGAGAGCAGGATCACGAGCGGCAGGATTTTCCAGCCGAGGAAGGCGCCGACCGCGGCGTTCATCTTGAAGTCGCCGTAGCCCATGCCCTCCTTGCCGGTGAGCAGCTTGTAGCCCTGGTAGATGAGCCACAGCGCGAGGTAGCCCGCGACCGCGCCGATCACCGCGTCGGCCAGCGGCACGAAAGCGCCGTACAGGTTGACCAGCAGCCCCAGCCACACCAGCGGAAGCGTCAGGTCGTCGGGCAGGAGGCCGGTTTCCTGGTCGATGAACGCGAGCGCGATGGTGAACCAGACGAACAGCGTCGCCCCGAGCGCGGCAGCGGAAGCCCCGAAGCGCCAGGCCGCGTACGCGGCGCCGATCCCGGCGAGAAGCTCGACCAGCGGATACTTGAGGCCGATCTTCGCGCCGCAGCCGGCGCACTTGCCGCGCAGGACGAGCCAGCTCACGACAGGGATGTTCTGCCACGCGCGGATGCGATAGCCGCACTTCGGGCAGCCCGAGCGCGGCACGACGAGGTTATAGGCGTCCTCGGGAGGCAGCGGCTGGCCGGTGAGCTCGGCGCACTCGGCGCGCCAGCCGCGCTCGAGCATCTTCGGCAGCCGGTGGATGACGACGTTGAGGAACGAGCCGACGCACAGCCCGAGCACCAATGCCGCCCACGGGAAAACGGCCGGCTGAACCAGCCAGCCAGCCGCCGTCATTACGCTAGACCGCCTGTCCTATCTTGAAGATCGGCAGGTACATGGCGATCACCATGCCGCCGATGAGGGTGCCGAGCACGACCATGATCATCGGCTCCATCAGGGAGGAGAGCGCCTCGACCGCGTCGTCGACCTCGGCCTCGAAGAAGTCGGCGACCTTGGCGAGCATGCCGTCGAGCGCGCCGGTCTCCTCGCCGATCGAGCACATCTGGATCACCATGCTCGGGAACACGTTGGAGTTCTGCATCGCCACGGTGAGCGAAGTGCCGGTGGCCACCTCCTGCTTGATCTGCTTGGTGGCGGCGGCATACACGTAGTTGCCCGAGGCGCCGCCGACCGAGTCGAGCGCCTCGACCAGCGGGACGCCGGCGGCGAACATGGTCGACAGCGTGCGCGTCCAGCGCGCGATGGTCGAGATGCGCACCAGGTGGCCGAACACCGGCACCCTGAGCATCCACTTGTCCATGAACATCTGCACCGCCAGCGAGCGCTTCCAGGACTCGAAGAAGCCGTAGATGGCGAGGCCGATGATCGGGAAGATGATGTACCAGTAGGAGACGAACCAGTCCGAGATGGCCATCACGAGCAACGTGGGCGCGGGCAGGTCGGCGCCGAAGTTCGTGAACACCTCCTTGAACGCCGGGATCACGAAGATCATGATCACCGCGGTGATGATGAACGCGACCGCGACGATCGCGATCGGGTAGAAGAGGGCGGCCTTGATCTTCGACTTGATGGCGAGCGTTTTTTCCTGGTAGGTCGCAAGGCGATCGAGCAGCGTCTCCAGAATTCCCGCCGCCTCGCCGGCCTGCACCAGGTTGCAGTACAGGTTATCGAAATGCAGCGGGAACTTGCGGAACGCCGCGGCGAGCGACGACCCGGTCTCGACGTCGGTCTTGATATCGGTGAGGAGCTTCCCGACCGCCGGGTTGGTCGCGCCCTTGCTGACGATGTCGAACGATTGCAACAGCGGCACGCCCGCTTTCATCATCGTGGCGAGCTGCCGCGTGAAGAGCGAGATGTCCTTCGAGCTGACCGAGCCGCCGCGCTTGCGCCTGACCGGCTTGACCTTCTGCACCACGATGCCCTGGCGGCGCAGGGTCGCATTGGCCGCGGCCTCGCTCGCCGCGCGCAGCTCGCCGCGGATCGTTTTCCCGGCCTTGTCCTTGCCTTCCCACGTGAACGTGCGCTCTTTCGGCCCTTTTAAGGCCGCTGCTGCTGTTGCCATCGCGTGCTCCCTGGGCCTTCCCCTCTAAGCGCCGGATGATGCCCTCCGGGGGGGCGTTTGTAAAGCCTGAAGTTCCGGTTCTAAGCCTCTGAGGGCTCGGTATTTTCTACAATTTCAACGGGCTTAAAGATCCTTACCGTTTTCACCGTCCGGCCCTGCGCGTGAACGATTTCCATCGGCACGTTTCCGATCTTGATCGACACGTCGGCCTCGGGGATGTCCTGCAGGTGCTCGACGATGAGGCCGTTGAGGGTCTTGGGGCCATCGGTCGGAAGCGACAGCCCGAGCGCGCGGTTCACCTCGCGCACGGGGGTCGTGCCCTCGGCGGTGGCCGCGCCGCTCGGGTCCCAGGTGAGCGCCAGCCCGGCGCTCGGCAGCGAGGTGGTGAACTTGCCGATGATCTCCTCGATGATGTCCTCGAGGGTGACCAGGCCCATCAGCTCGCCGTACTCGTCCACCACCATCGCGATGCGCTCCCGGTTCTCCTGGAAGTACTGCATCTGCGCCAGCACCGGCGTGGTGGCCGGCACGAAGTAGGGCTCGCCGAGCAGCTCCTCCAGGGTCGTCTTGTCGAGCGTGCGGGTCGGCAGCGCCGCCAGCACCTTTTTCAGGTGCAGCACGCCGATCACCTCGCCGAGCGCGCTGCGGAACACCGGCAGCCGCTGGTGGTAGCTGGTGACGATCTGGTGGATGATCGTCTCCATGTCGTCGTCGAGCTTGATCGACTCGATCCTGGCGCGCGGCACCATGATGTCCTGCACCGTCACCGCGCCGACGTCGAACAGGTTCATGAGGATGGAGAAGTGCTTCTTCGGCATGAAGCTCGAAGATTCCAGCACCAGGGTGCGGATCTCCTCGGGCGAGAGCTTCTCCACCTGCGTGTTCTCCTCGGGGCGGATGCCGACGAGGAGCAGCAGCGGGCGCACGAACAGGTTCACGAACCAGACGCCGGGCTGCAGCAGCCACTGCACCGGCTTCACCACGTAGGCGAGCGCGGGGGCGATGCGCTCGGGATACGTGGCGCCAATCACCTTCGGCGTGATCTCGGCGAACACGATGATCAGGAACGAGATGGCGAGCGTGCTGACCGCATAGGCGAGCTTGCCCTGGCCGAAGAGCTCCACCGCGATCAGGCTGGCGATCGTGGCCGCGGCCGCGTTCACCAGGTTGTTGCCGATCAGGATCGCGCCGAGCAGCTTGTCGGTGCGCCGCAGCAGCTCCTCGACGTGCGCCGCGCCGCCGTGGCCCTGCGCCACCATGTGCTTCAGGCGGTAGCGGTTGATCGCCATCATGCTGGTCTCGGCGATCGAGAAAAAGCCCGAGATCACGAGCAGCACCACCAGCGAGCCCACCATCCACTGCAGGGTGAGGTCTTCCATCAGGTGCGCCGCAGGACGACTTCCAGCACGAAGGCCGTGCCGATGTTGGCGAGCAGCACCAGCACGAAGCCGGCGATGGTCCAGCGCAGCGCGGTGCGCCCGCGCCAGCCGTACGCATAGCGCCCCAGCAGCAGGCCGGCGAACGTCGCCCACGACAGGATCGCGAACACGGTCTCGTGGTTGAAGCGCAGCAGGCGGCCGAACATCGCGTCGGTCAGCGCCATGCCGGTGGCGAGCGTGAGCGTAAGGAACACGAACGCAGCCGCGATGACGCGGAACAGCGAATGCTCGACCGTGAGGAGCGGCGGCAGGTTGCCGGGGGGGCTCGCGCTGCGCTGGTGGAGCCTGCGCTCGACCAGCGCCATCAGCGCGGCGTGCAGCAGCGCCATGACGAACAGGC
This sequence comes from Burkholderiales bacterium, assembly GCA_036559525.1. GTDB lineage: Bacteria > Pseudomonadota > Gammaproteobacteria > Burkholderiales > SG8-39 > SCGC-AG-212-J23. Next base: position 12,719 of record DATBSZ010000087.1, on the reverse strand, counting down.
TATAGGCGATCATGGCGAGGATGAGGTGCAGCTTGAACTCGGTGCTGAAGTCCCGGATGCTGCGCCCGGCGAACAGCGCCGGCAGCGGCGCCGCCAGCGCGGCAAGCGGCAGCACCAGCGGCTGCAGGCCTTCGAGGTTGTAGTACAGGCTCTCGACCCAGTAGAGCGCGACGCCGATGAACATCATCACCGACAGTGCCTGCGCGAAGCCGAAGCGCAGCTCCCTGCCGAGCACGCCCTGGTACAGCAGCCAGCCGTGCAGCCCGAGCGGCACCAGAATCGCCGCTCTCTCCCAGCCCCGCAAGCCGGCCTGCTGCACGCCCGCCGGCGCGCGCCCCCGCCAGCGAGTGTTCCAGAAGTGCCAGGCCAGCCCGACGTACATGGCCGAGACGATGCCGTGAATTACAATGTCGGGCACCGCTTCAGTCTATCACTCGAGCCTCGACACCCGTGCTGGATACCCTGACTTCACGCCTCGCGCGCATCGTCAAGACGATTCGCGGCGAAGCGCGCCTGACCGAGGCGAACATCCAGGAGGCGCTGCGAGAAGTGCGCGTCGCGCTGCTCGAGGCGGACGTCGCCCTTCCGGTGGTGAAGCACTTCACCGACTCGGTGCGCGCGGCGGCGCTGGGGGAAGAGGTGGTCGGCAGCCTGACGCCCGGCCAGGCGCTGGTGGGCGTCGTGCACCGCAGCCTCACCCGGTTGATGGGCGAGGCGAACGTGGGCCTCGACCTCGCGACGCAGCCGCCGGCGGTGATCCTCATGGCCGGACTGCAGGGCTCGGGCAAGACGACGACCTGCGGCAAGCTCGCCCGTCTTCTGGTCAACGACAAGAAGAAAGTCGCGCTGGTCTCCTGCGACGTCTACCGTCCTGCAGCCATCCAGCAATTGGAAACGGTTGCGGGTCAGGCAAACGCGGAATTCATCCAATCGTCCGTAGGTGAGAAACCCGGTGACATCGCTCGACGGGCCCTCGAATACGCGCGCACGCGCTACATGGACGTCCTGATCGTCGACACCGCGGGCCGGCTCGCCATCGACGAGGAGATGATGCGCGAGATCGCCGAGCTGCACGCGACGCTCAAGCCGATCGAGACGCTGTTCATCGTCGATGCGATGCAGGGCCAGGACGCGGTCAACGTGGCGCGGGCATTTGATGAGCGCTTGCCGCTCACCGGCGTGATCCTGACCAAGCTCGACGGCGATGCGCGCGGCGGCGCCGCGCTCTCCGTGCGGCACGTCACCGGCAAGCCGGTGAAATTCGCCGGCGTCGGCGAGAAGCTCGACGGCCTCGAGCCGTTCCATCCCGAGCGCATGGCGGCGCGCATCCTCGGCATGGGCGACATCCTGTCGCTGGTCGAGGAGGCGCACGCCAAGATCGACCTCGAGGAAGCCCAGCGCGTCGCCGAGAAGGTGAAGAAGGGCAAGGGCTTCGACCTCGAGGACTTCAAGCAGCAGATCGTGCAGATGAAGAAGATGGGGGGCGTCGCCGCGCTCATGGACAAGCTGCCGGCGCAGCTCGTCGGCCAGATCGACCCCGCCAAGCTCCAGGACGAGAAGCAGTTCAAGCGCATCGAGGGCATCATCAACTCGATGACCCCGGCCGAGCGCCGCAAGCCCGAGCTGATCAAGGCCTCGCGCAAGCGCCGCATCGCCGCCGGCGCCGGCGTCCCGGTCCAGGCGGTCAACCAGCTCCTGAACCAGTTCGAGCAGATGCAGAAAATGATGAAAATGATGAAAGGCGGGAATTTGGCACGCATGATGCGCGGGATGAAAGGCATGCTCCCGGGCATCCGTTAGACGGAGGCAGCATGGCCGAAGACTCGGGCCGCACGCGGGTCTGCAGCGTCCTTTTCCTCGACATCGTCGACTACTCGAAGCGCGACGTGGGCGAGCAGGTGCGGCTGAAGCAGCGGTTCAACCTGGTGATGGCGAGCGCGCTCGGGCATGTGGAGCCCGACGAGCGCGTGGTCGTCGACACCGGCGACGGCGCGGCGATCACGTTCCTCGGCGATCCGGAACGCGCGCTGTACGTGGCGCTGGAAGTGTTCGACAACGTCGGCGAGCTGCCGGTGCGCATGGGCATCAACCTCGGCGCGGTGTCGCTGATGAAGGACCTGAACGGGCTCGACAACGTCATCGGCGACGGCATCAACGTCGCCCAGCGTGTCATGAGCTTTGCAGGCAGCGGCGAGCTGCTGGTCTCGAAGCTCTACTACGACGTGGTTTCACGCCTCTCGGACGACTACGCGAGCATGTTCCGGGCGGAAGGCTCGCACAAGGACAAGCACCAGCGTGCCCACGACGTCTACTCGGTCAGCAAGGCGGTGCGCGTCGGGCGCAAGGTCGCCTCCGAGCAGCTGATCGCGAAGCGCAAGCGCCGCGCCGGACCCGATGCCACCTTCCAGCCGGTGGGGCGCACGCCGGCCCAGGTGTTCGACGTGGGGACGCACTATCTCGTGTCGGGGTACAGCAAGGAAGGCGTGAGCGACGCGGTGGAAAAGCTCACCGCGCAGGGCGCCAAGCTCATCTCTCCACTCTCGCAGGTCGGCCGCAAGTGGCTCGCCAGCGTCACCAACCCGAAGCTCGACGTCGAGGCGACGGTCGAGGAGCTCGGCTTCAAGCGCGTGATCACCGGCCCGACCAGGGAATCGGTCGAGGTCAAGCTCGATGACCTGATCGAGCGCGGCTCGAAGCTGGTCCAGCCGCCCGAGCTCACCGACGGCGTATGGACCGCCGTCTGCGAGCACGTCTAAGGCTTGAGTGCTGCGGCGTAGCTAAAGTGTTCGTGCACGATCTTCCAGGCTGAATCGCGCTTGGCGAGCAGCAAGGTCGCTGCGCCTTGCGTCGTTGGCGTCTGGGATGCCGAGCTCGGACCGATGCCGAAAGGCGCGATCGCGAGGGCGTGCGTGGTGCCGATCCGGGTTACTTGAATTTCGCCTGCCGTGACTTTCAGCTGCGGCAGCGTGGCGATCTGCTTGCTGGCTTCTTCCTTGATTGCGTCGCGGCCGCGCACGATTCTGCCCTGACCGGTAATCGAGGTCACCGACGGCGCCGAGTCGAGCAGGTTCACGCTGGCGGCGATATCGGTACTGGTGATATAGCTGCGGACAAGCTGCTGAACTTCCGCTTCGACATTCGCAGAATCCGGTGCGCAGGCCGTCAGCGCGAAGCTCGCGAGGCCTATCAAGCCGAGTCTCATTTGAACCCTCCCAGGCGGTTGACCGGCACCATATCGGAAAACATGCAGTAGCGGTCCAAAGCTTCCCAAAGCCCTGATTTCTCCCGTATAATCCGCGCCTTTTCGCGGTTTGCGGAGTCTTCCAAATGGTGGTGATTCGACTGCGGCGCGGCGGCGCCAACAAGCGCCCGTTCTTTCACGTGGTGGTGGCCGATTCGCGGCGCGCGGCCAGCAAGAAATTCATCGAGCGGCTCGGGTTCTACGACCCGAAGGCGCCGGCGGGGCGCGAGTCGCTGCGCGTGAACATGGAGCGCGTCAAGCACTGGACTGGAAAGGGCGCGCAGCTCTCGGGCACCGCTGCGCGGCTCGTAAAGCAATTTGCAAAGAAGGCCGCCTGAGCACTTCGTAGAGATGGGCCGCGTCGCCGGCTCGTACGGCGTGCGCGGGTGGATCAAGGTTGAGGCGCCGCAGCAGGCGCTGTCGCGCTGCACGCGGTGGTCGATCGGCGGGGCGGAATTTCCCGTCGAGCAGGTGAAGGAGCACTCGGGCACGCTGCTGGCGAAGCTCGCGGGGCTCGAGAGCCGCGAGGCGGCGCTGAAGCTGAAGGGCTCGACGGTGTACGTGCGGCGCGAGTCGCTGCCCGCGCCCGAAGCGGGGCATTACTACCTCGCCGACCTGGTCGGCCTGGAGGTCGTGAACGAGAAGGGCGTGGTTCTCGGCGTGGTCAAGCGCTGGCTGTTCAACGGCGCGCAGGACGTGATGGAAGTCGGCGGCGACAGGACGCGCTTGATCCCCTGGATCGAGTCCGTGGTCCGGCAGGTGGATCTGGGCAAGCGCCAGGTCCAGGTCGAATGGGGCGCGGACTGGTGATCCGCTTCGACGTGGTGACGCTGTTCCCGGAGATGTTCGTGGCGCTGACCGGCTGCGGCATTACCAGCCGGGCGCTGGACGCGGGGCTGTATTCGCTGACCACGTGGAATCCGCGCGATTTCACGGCGGACCGGTACCGGACGGTGGACGACCGCCCGTACGGCGGCGGGCCGGGGATGGTGATGCTGGCCGAGCCGCTGGAGCGGGCGCTGGACGGGATCAGGTTGGCGGGAGGCGGAAGGGTGCTCTATCTCTCGCCGCAGGGCAGGAAGCTGGATCACCGCGGGGTGCTGGAGCTCTCGCGGGAAAAGGCTCTGACCCTGCTGTGCGGAAGGTATGAAGGCGTGGACGAGCGGCTGCTCGAGCGCCGGGTCGACGAGGAAGTATCGATCGGCGACTTCGTGCTCTCGGGTGGCGAGATCGCCGCGATGGCGCTGGTGGACGCGGTGGTGCGGCAGCTGCCGGGCGCGCTCGGCGACGAGGCGTCGGCGCTGGAAGAGTCGTTCGCCGACGGTCTGCTCGACTGCCCGCAGTACACGCGGCCGGAGGCCTGGCCGCCGAATGAGGCGGGCCGGCGGGTGCCGGAGGTGCTGCTCTCCGGGCACCATGAGAACATCCGCCGCTGGCGGCTGAAGCAGGCGCTGGGAAGGACCTGGCTGCGCAGGCCCGACCTGCTGGCGGTGAAGAAGCTGAGCGCAGAGGAATCGAAGCTGCTGGCAGAATTCCAGCAGGAACACAGGAGATAGTTATGGACCTCATCAGGACCCTCGAGCAGGAAGAGATCAAGCGCCTCAAGAAGGAGGTCCCCGACTTCTCGCCCGGCGACACGGTAATCGTGAACGTGAACGTGGTCGAGGGCGAGCGCAAGCGCTCGCAGGCCTTCGAGGGCATGGTGATCGCCAAGCGCAACCGCGGCCTCAACTCCTCGTTCATCGTGCGCAAGATCTCCTCGGGCGAGGGCGTCGAGCGCACCTTCCAGACCTACTCCCCGCTGATCGCCTCGATCGAGGTGAAGCGCAAGGGCGACGTGCGCCGCGCCAAGCTCTACTACCTGCGCGCACGCTCGGGCAAATCGGCGCGCATCCGCGAGCGCACCGGAGGAGAAGAAGCCGGCTCGGCGGGCGGCGGCAAAGCCGAGGAGTAAAATCGGCTGATGCGCCGCGAATCTGCCGCCATCAGCCCCGTAGCCGAAGTCATCCAGGCGGTCCGCGCCGGCGAGATCGTCATCCTGGTCGACGACGAGGACCGCGAGAACGAAGGCGACCTCGTGTTCGCGGCCGAGTTCGTCACCCCCGAGAAGATCAACTTCCTCGCCAAGCACGGCCGCGGCCTGGTCTGCATGCCGATCACCGAGGAGCACGCGACCCGGCTCGGCCTCAGGCCCATGGTCGAGCAGAACCGCTCGCGCCACGGAACCAACTTCACCGTTTCGATCGAGGCCGCGGAGGGCATCGCCACCGGCATCTCGGCGCACGATCGTGCCCTGACGATTCGGGTTGCTTCTTCTCCAAATGCTAAATCCGACGACATCGTGCAGCCGGGCCACGTGTTTCCCTTGATCGCGCATCCCGGCGGCGTGCTGGTGCGCGCCGGGCATACCGAGGCCTGCTGCGACCTCGCGCGCCTCGCCGGCCTTACGCCGGCCGCGGTGCTGTGCGAGATCATGCGCGACGACGGCACGATGGCGCGGCTGCCGGACCTGCTCGAGTTCGCGGCCACGCACAAGCTCAGGATCGGCACCATCGCCGACCTGATCGAGTACCGCAGCCGCAACGAGTCGCTGGTGCAGCGCGAGCAGGAGCGCGACATCGATACTCCCTGGGGGAGTTTCCATCTTGTGTCGTACCGTGACCTGGCGGTCGGTTCCCTCCACCTGGCGCTCGTCGCCGGCAAGCCGGACGCGAGAAAAGAGACGCTGGTGCGGGTGCACGAGCCGCTCTCCATCCTCGATCTGCTGGATTCCGGAAAAGGCACGCATTCCTGGGGCGTCGGGGAAGCCCTGCGGAAGGTCCAGGAAGCCGGTTGCGGCGTGATGGTGCTCATGAACTGCAACCAGGAGGAAGCGCGCCCGCCCAAGGCGGGACGCGGCATCGATTTGCGCCTGTATGGCATCGGCGCGCAGATCCTGCGCGACCTCGGCGTCGGCAAGATGCGGCTGATGGCCGCGCCGCGCAAGATGCCGAGCATGGCCGGCTTCGGCCTCGAGGTGACAAGCTACGTAGAGCAGCCCCGGCGGTAGCACGATGCGCCTCGGCATCGTCGCGAGCCGGTTCAACGAAGAGATCTGCGGCAAGCTCCTCGAGCGCGCGCGCGCCGAGGCGCAGAAGCAGAAGGCCGAATTCACGGTGGTGCAGGTGCCCGGTGCCCTCGAGATTCCGCTCGCGCTGCAGTGGATGGCGCAGTCGGGTCGCTTCGATGCGCTGGTCGCGCTCGGCGTCGTGATCCGCGGCGACACCTATCACTTCGACATCGTGGCGAACGAGTCGGCGCGCGGCGTGATGGACGTGATGCTCGAGCTCGGCGTGCCGGTGGCGAACGGCATCCTGACCACCGACGACGAGGCGCAGGCCAAGGCGCGCCTCGACAAGGGCGCGGAGGCGGTGCGCGTGGCCGTGGAAATGGCCAAGCTGAGGGTGCAGCTCCATGAGGCACGCTAGGCGCCAGGCGCGCGAGGTGGCGTTGCAGGCGCTCTACGCCTGGCAGCTCTCCGGCTGCGACCCGCTCGAGGAAGCGCGCTCGAACGAAGCCTACGAGAAGACCGATTTCCTGGACGAGTTGCTGCGCGGGGTGCGCAGCCGCGCCGCCGACCTCGAGGGGCTGATCGCGCCGCACCTCGACCGCGAGTTCGCCCGGCTCTCGCCGGTCGAGCGCGCCATCCTGTACATCGGGACGTTCGAGCTTTCCGCGCATCCGAAGACGCCGTTCAAGGTGGTGCTGAACGAGGCGGTCGAGCTCGGCAAGAGCTTCGGCGCCTCGGAGGGCTACCGCTTCGTCAACGGGGTGCTCGAGAAGATCGCCGCCCAGCTGCGGCCCGAAGAGGTGGAACGCTCGCGCAACCGCGCCTGATGGACGACCCGCGGTCTCTCGCAATCCTCGCCGCCTCGGGGGTCGGCATGCCGCACGACCTCGGCGCGGCGTTGCGCCACCTGCAGCAGGCCGCGGAGCACGGCTGCCGCTCGTCGCAGGCCGAGCTTGCCGCGCTCGTGGGCAACTGGCGCCTGGTGGGCGAGATTGCCGCGGGCAAGACCCTCAAGGACGGGATGCCCGAGCGGCTGAGTGCCGCCGTCGACCTCGCCGCGTGGCGGCGCCTGCCCGAGGGCGAGGCAATGAGCGCGGCGCCGCGCATCGCGATGGTCCGCAAGTTCATTTCCGCTCCGATCTGCGACTGGCTGATGCGGCTCGGTGCGCCGCATCTGCGAGCGGCGGAGGTGTTCGACGTCGAGAGCGGGGACCCCGCCGAGTACGTCGGCCGGACCAACCGCAGCGCGGAGCTGCTGCTCGCGCGCAGCGACGTGGTGCTCGCTTTCGTGCGCACGCGCATTGCGGCGCTGGCGAACGTGGCGATACAGGACCTGGAGCCGAGCCAGATCCTGCACTACGAGGTCGGCCAGGAATTCCGCCCGCACCATGATTTCTTCGACGTCAGCCTGCCGGGCTACGCTCGCGAGGTGGCGGAGCGCGGCCAGCGCGCGCTCACGGTGCTGATCTACCTGAACGACGGCTACGAAGGCGGCCACACCGCGTTCCCCCACCTTGGCCGCAGCTTCAAGGGACGCAAGGGCGATGCCCTCGTCTTCTGGAACGTGGGCGAGGACGGCGCGCCCGACTGGCGCACGCTGCACGCCGGAACCGCGCCGACCGCGGGCGAGAAATGGCTCTTCTCGCAGTGGATCCGGGTGCGCGCGGCGTGAACGAATTCGAGCTCATCCAGCGCTACTTCGCGCGGCCGGCAAAGCGCGCGTTGCTGGGCGTGGGCGACGACTGCGCGCTGCTGCGGCCCGATGCCGGGCTCGACCTCGCGGTCACCACCGACATGCTGATCGAGGGGCGGCACTTCCGGCCCGGCGCCGAGCCGCGCGCGCTCGGGCACAAGGCGCTCGCGGTCAACCTCTCGGACCTCGCCGCGATGGGGGCGACGCCGCGCTGGGCGACCCTAGCGATCGCGCTGCCGGCCGCCGAGCCCGCGTGGCTGGCCGAGTTCTCCGCCGGCTTCTACGCGCTCGCCGAGCGCTACGGCATCGAGCTCGTCGGCGGCGATACCACAGCAAGCGAAGCACGCGCGATTTGCATCACCGCGATCGGCGAAGTGCCGCCGGGAATGGCGCTCGAGCGCGCCGGCGCGCAGCCCGGCGACGACGTCTGGGTGTCGGGCGAGCTCGGCGGCGCCGCGCTCGGCCTCGCGCACCCCGAAATCGCCGAGGCGGCGAAGCGCCTGCACCTTCCCGAGCCGCGTGTCGAGCTCGGCGAGCGGCTGCGCCGCCTCGCGCACAGCGCGATCGACGTGTCCGACGGCCTCGCCGGCGATCTCGGCCACATCGCCGAGCGCTCCGGGGTGCTGGCCATCATCGAATACGATCTTGTGCCGCGCGCCAAGGCTTTCAAATCGTTGAAAGCGCCCGAGCTCGAAAAGGACTGCGTGCTTTCCGGGGGAGACGATTACGAGCTGCTGTTCACCGCGCCGCGCGGGCGGAGCGCCGAGCTCGGAGCGCTCGCCGCCGAGCTCAAGCTGCCCCTCACGCGCATCGGGCGGATCGAGGCTGGCGAGGCGCGTATCACCGTGCTCGCCGCCGACGGCAAGCCCATCGCGCATCGCGGCGGCTTCGACCACTTCGAGAAGCGCAAATGATCGTGTTCCGCCCGCGCCCGGGGTTCGTGTTCGCGCATCCGGCGCACGCGATCGCGTTCGGGTTCGGCGCCGGCCTTGCGCCCGCCGCGCCGGGGACCGCCGGAACCGCGCTCGGCTGGGCGATCGGCTGGGGCCTTGGGACGCTCCCGCCAACCGCGATGTTGGCAACGGCGTTCGCATTCTTCGTGATCGGCCTGTGGGCGTGCGAGGTCACCGGCCGCAATCTCGGGGTCGCAGACCACGGCGGCATGGTGTGGGACGAGGTGGCCGCGTTCCTGCTCGTGCTCGCGATCGTGCCGCGCGAGCTCGCCTGGCAGGCGGCCGCCTTCGTCGCGTTCCGCTTCTTCGACATCGTCAAGCCGCCGCCGATCCGCCATCTCGAGCGGCGCTATGGCGGCGGCTTCGGCGTGATGTTCGACGACGTGGTGGCGGCGGCTTACACGTTGCTGCTGCTCGCGGCCGTCAAGCGGCTGCTCTTCTGATGGACGAGCTGGCGAAAAGGCTCGGCCAGCGCCTGAAGGCGCAGGGCGAGAAGCTGGTCACCGCGGAATCCTGCACCGGCGGCTGGGTGGCGCAGGTGGTCACCTCGGTCGCCGGGTCGTCCGACTGGTTCGAGCGCGGCTTCGTCACCTATTCGAACGACGCCAAGCAGGAGCTCCTCGGGGTCCGTCCGTCCACCCTGGAAACCCATGGAGCCGTGAGCGAGCAGACCGCGCGCGAGATGGCGCAGGGCGCGCTCGCGCGCAGCAAGGGCTCGATCGCGCTGGCGGTCACCGGCGTCGCCGGTCCCGGCGGCGGCAGCCGCGAGAAGCCCGTCGGCATGGTGTGCTTTGCCTGGGCTTACGGAAAGGACCTCGAGAGCGAGACGCGGCGCTTCCCGGGTGACCGCGAGAGCGTGAGGCGGCAGTCGGTGATCCACGCTCTGGAGGGGGTCTTGAAGAGGATAATCGCAGCGTGAGCTCGATCAGACCCGCCGCGGTCGCAGGGATGTTCTACCCGGGAGACGCGCGCGCCCTCGCGGCCGAGGTGGACGACCTTCTCGGCGGGGTCGGCGTGCCGGCGCCGCGCCTGGGCTATCCCAAGGCGCTGGTCGTGCCGCACGCGGGCTACATCTATTCCGGCCCGGTCGCGGCGCGCGCCTACGACGAGCTCGCCGCCGCGCGCGGCAGCGTGCGCCGCGTGGTGTTGCTCGGTCCGACGCACCGCGTGGCGGTGAAGGGGCTCGCCGTGCCGAGCGCCGCGGCGTTCGCCACCCCGCTCGGCACCGTGCGCATCGACGCCGAGGCGCTGCGCGAAGTCGGCGACCTGCCGCAGGTGGTCGCGAGCGATGCGGCGCACGCGCTCGAGCATTCGCTCGAGGTGCAGCTTCCGTTCCTGCAGAAGGTGCTCGGCGAGTTCGCGCTCGCGCCGTTCGCGGTCGGTCGGGCGAGCGTGGAAGAGGTCGCCGAAGTGATCGAGCGCCTGTGGGGCGGCCCGGAAACGCTGGTCGTCGTCTCGACCGACATGTCGCACTACCACTCGTATGAGCAGGCGCGCGCGATCGACGGCGCTACCATCGATCGCATCGCCGCGTTCGCGACCGATATCGATCATGAGGAGGCGTGCGGAGCGACGCCATTGAATGGCCTCTTGTTTTCCTCAAAGCGGAAGAATTTGTCGCTGAAGCTGCTTGCCGCGTGCAACTCCGGCGACACCGCGGGCGGCAAGGGTCGGGTGGTGGGGTATTCGTCCTTCGGGCTCTACGAGGGCGGCGAGGTGTCGCTCGACGATGCGGGCCGCAAGCTGCTGTCTCTCGCCCGCGGGGCAATCGAGAATTCGCTGTTGAGCACGGCGTCGCCCGCTCCCGATTCTCCTTGGTTGAAGCAAACCGGCGCAACCTTCGTCACCCTGACCAAGGACGACGCGCTGCGCGGCTGCATCGGCAGCCTTGCGCCGTCGCGCCCGCTCGGCGACGACGTGGCGCAGAACGCGCTCGGCGCGGCGTTTCGCGACCCGCGCTTCCCCGCGCTGACGGCCGCGGAGTGGCCGCAGTGCAAAGTCGAGGTGTCGCTGCTGTCGACGCCCAAGCCGCTGCGCTTCGCCGACGAGGCCGACCTGCTCGAGCAGATCGAGGCCGGCGAGGATGGGCTAATCATCGAGGCCCTCATTGATGGTGTCGTCAAGCGCGGGACCTTTCTGCCGCAGGTCTGGGAAGACCTGCCGGAGAAGCGCGCGTTTCTCGCCCAGTTGCTGAAGAAGGCCGGGCTGCCGGCCGATACGCGGCTCACGCGCTGCAAGGTGGCGCGCTACCGTGTCGTCAAATGGAAAGAGTGAACGAAAGCTATCCCGGCCGCTGGTGGCACGCGCTTGAGGACGGCCGCGTGCAGTGCGACCTGTGCCCGCGGGACTGCAAGCTGCACGAGGGCCAGCGCGGGCTGTGCTTCGTGCGCAAGATGGAACAGGGCCGGATGGTGCTCACCACCTACGGCCGCTCCTCGGGCTTCTGCGTCGACCCGGTGGAGAAGAAGCCGCTCAACCACTTCTACCCCGGCACCTCGATCCTTTCGTTCGGCACCGCCGGCTGCAACCTGGCGTGCAAGTTCTGCCAGAACTGGGACATCTCCAAGTCGAAGGAGATGGACCGGCTGCAGGACCAGGCGAGTCCCGAGAAGATCGCCGAGGCCGCGGTGCGCATGGGATGCAAGTCGGTCGCGTTCACCTACAACGACCCGGTGATTTTCGCCGAGTACGCGATGGACATCGCCGACGCCTGCCACGACAAGGGCGTGCAGGCGGTCGCGGTCACCGCCGGCTACATCCACGCCAAGCCGCGGCGGGAGTTCTACGCCAAGATGGACGCGGCGAACGTGGACCTGAAAGCCTTCACCGACGGCTTCTACTACAAGATCTGCGGCGGGCGGCTGCAGCCGGTGCTCGACACGCTGGTCTACCTGGTGAAGGAAACCGAGGTGTGGACCGAGATCACCACGCTCCTCATTCCCGGCAAGAACGATTCCGACGAGGAGTTGAAAGAGGAGTGCAAGTGGATCCGCGCCAACCTCGGGCCCAACGTGCCGCTGCATTTCACCGCATTCCACCCCGACTGGAAGATGACCGACGTGCCGCGCACGCCCGCGGCGACGCTGACGCGCGCGCGTGAGATCGCGCAGCTCGCCGGGCTCAACTACGTGTACACCGGCAACGTGCACGACGAAGCCGGCGGCTCGACCTACTGCCCGCAGTGCGAGCAGGCGGTGGTCAGCCGCGACTGGTACGACATCCGCGGCTACGAGCTCGACGACCGCGGCACCTGCAAGTATTGCCGCACGCAGATCCCCGGCCGGTTCCAGAAGTTCAGCAAGCCTTTCGGCCCGCGCCGCATCCCCGTGAGACTTGCCGCGTGAAAAAGCCAACGCCCGGCGGCTAGCCGGGCGTTGCTTTTCAGCCGCAATGCCCTAGGCGAGGAGGAAGTCCTCCGCGTGCGCGAGCACCGACTCGAAGCGCTGTGCGCCGACGACCGCCCGCAGGTCGACCTTGTCCACGCCCGCGGTGAAGGCCTGGATTCCCGAGCGATAATCCGGCCGAAGTCCGAAGCGGAAACGATCTGACCTCATTTACTCCAGGCTCCGGGACATGGCTCGGTGCGCTGTGCACCAGCCGCGTTCTCGCCGCGACATGGTTCGTCGCCTACTCGGCGGTCTTGCCTTTGACGCAGGCCGAATGGAATCTTTCTTCGAAAGAAGCGGGGCTGGTGCAGGCTGCGTTCCACCTCGGCTACCTGACATCGCTCTTCATCGTCGGCTTCATCGCCGACCACTTCGGCGCCAAGCGCGCCTACATCGC
>DATBSZ010000086.1:0-2125 GCA_036559525.1 Burkholderiales bacterium | reverse complement strand
TGCGCTGCGCACGCCGCGTACACGCTGAAGAGGGTGATCGAATCGTAAATCGTGCGCCCCGCCGGGTCGAACGGCGCGTCGGCGCCGAACTTGATGGTGAAATTCCCGTCGCGCGGGCCGACGTTGGGCTCGGTCACCACCAGGCCGTCGATCAGGCCCTTGTCGTCGGCTTCGAGCGCTCGCAGCGCCATGCCGCCGCCGTTCGAGGCGCCCGCCGCGATCACCAGCGTGTTCTTGCGCGAGAAGTGCGGCTTGCCGCGGAAGTGATCGTTCAGCGCCCAGAACGCGAACTCGATGCCCTGCAGGGCGAACTCGCCCCACAGCCGCTCGGGGTTGATCTGCGAGTGCGCGTGCTTGACGGCGATGCGGTGCGGGTTCGCCGTGGCGTAGGCCTCGAGCTTGCGGCTGTCGCGCAGCGCGAACTGCGCCCGGTTGCCGAGCGTGCCCGGCGAGCCGGCGACGCCGTCGAGGTCGTCCACCGCGTAGGGCACGGCGTCGAGCAGGTGGAAACCGGTGTCGGTGCCTTTGCCCGGCAGCGCCACCGCGCAGCCCTTGAAGAGCGCCCACTCGGCGATCGCCATGCCGCCGTAGAGGCTGCGCGAACCCGAGGGCAGCGCGGCGACGATGCACGGCTTCTCGGGATTGAAGTGGCGCGGGATCTGTACTGCCGCCGGCACGTTGTTGATGTGGGGGTTGTGCTCCGGCAGGCGCAGGTAGGCCTTGTACTCGGTCCCTGGAATCAGCCCGGGAACCACCGGGGCGGGAAACGTCGGTGAACCCGCAGATCCGGGACCCCAGAGCAGGCCGATGCCGCCGCCCGGAACCGTGTCGACGATGCCGCGATAGTTGCCATGGAACGCGCGCCGGCGCAGCTCCGCGGGCGTCGGGGCGTTCGGGTCGGCGAAGCCGGGCGCCACCGCGCTGATCAGCCCGGCCTGGTTGAGGCCCGCGGACAAGAGGTCGTCGGTCACGCCGTCGTAGACGGTGACCTTGAGGCTGCTGCGGACGATCGGCGTCTCGTCCGCGACAAGCGGAGCCGAGAACGCCGCCAGAGACAACGCTGCGCCGATCCAGAGCGGTTTCATGTCAGGGCACTAAGGCGAAGGAGCGCAGCGCCGAGCCGGTGCCGCCGCGGATCTTGATCGGCGGCACGACCAGGATGAACTCGTACTCTTCCGCCGCGGCGATCTCCTCCAGGAAATAGTTCTCGATGATGTTGATGCCGTTGTCCGGGATGAGCAGCATGTGCACCGGGAACACCTCGAAATCGGGCCCGCCCGGCGTGCCGGCGATTGGCGGGCGCACTTCGAAGGTGAGCGTGTCGTTGCCGACCACGCGCGCCTTCTCGCGCACCAGGAAGCGCGCGCCGCTCACGCCGACGCCCGCGGCGGCGTCGCCCTTGTAGAAGTCGGGGTTCGTCTTGAAGTACTTGCCCCATCCGGTGCGGATGAGCACCGTGTCGCCGCGCTCGATGCGCACGCCCTGGTGGCGCGCAGTGTCGTGGAGCATGTCGCCGGTGATGTCGAACCCGGCCGCCAGCGCCTCGCGCTTGTTGCGGTTGATGAAGCGCGCCACGTCGAGCAGCACCGCCCGGTTCACCAGCATCTCTTTCGGGTAATGCGCGATGTCGAGATGCGCGCCGACGCCGCTGCGCCCGAGGCCGCGCGGGTCGCTGGTGGCCTTCACAGCGTCCACGCCGCCGAAGAGCTTCCCGTTGCGGCCGATGTGGCCGATCGCGTCGATGCTGGGCGCGCCGTGCTGGCCGCTCCACTGCATGATCTCGGAAGTGAACGAGAGCTTGCCGCCGTCGCCGAAGGTGCCGAGGGTGTTGGCGTGCGTGGCGGCGAGCTCCATCGCGTACGGCGGGTTGACGCCCGCGATCGGCGAGTTCTCGTCCCACGTGAACGACAGGTCGAAGAGCCGTGCCTGCTTGACGTCGCGGATGAAGTCCCGCGTCCGGTCGCGGTCCCGCCCGTGCCGGGCCTCGGCCGAGGTGAGCATCAGGTTGGCCAGGGCCAGGCCCGCCGTCGACACACCGGCGGTTCGTACGAAGGTGCGTCGGCTGACGTCGTCGCTCATGGTGTCCTCCTCGGAGGTTGGGTGGCGGGAGTGTAGCCTAAAGGCC
>DATBSZ010000085.1:0-5846 GCA_036559525.1 Burkholderiales bacterium | reverse complement strand
GGCGTTCGCCCCGACCAGCACCTTGCCGTCGACCACGACCCCGCCGCCGACCCCGGTGCCGAGGATCACGCCGAACACCACGCCCGCGCCCTTCCCCGCTCCGTCCACCGCTTCCGACAAGGCAAAGCAGTTGGCGTCGTTTTCCAGCCTGACCGGCCTTGCCAGCGCCTTCTCGAGATCCTCCTTGAGCGGCTTGCCGATGAGCCAGGTCGAGTTTGCGTTCTTCACCAGTCCGGTCACCTGCGACATTGCTCCGGGTATGCCGACACCAACAGAACCGGGGCCCGCCTCATCGACCAACAATCGAACTGCCTGGATCGTGGCCGCGTAGTCGCCGCGCGGCGTAGGAACGCGCTTGCGGAAAACCTCACGCCCGCCGCCATCGAGCGCCAGCGCTTCGATCTTCGTGCCGCCCAGGTCGATGCCGATCCTGACCGAAATACCGTCGCCTCATTTCGCCGTACGCAGGTACTCGATGATATCCGCGCGGTCGGCCGCCTCGGACACCGGGAAGCCCATCTTCTGTCCCGGGATCGCGGCCTCCGGATCGGTCAGCCAGCGCTCGAGGGTCTTCTCGTTCCAGGTCAAACGGGAAGATTTCAACGCGGGCGAATAGTCGAACCCCTTCACGATGCCCGCCCTGCGGCCAAAGACGCCGCGGTGCGCAGGGCCGGCGCGGTTCTCGTCGATCGAATGGCAGCCGATGCAGCGGCTCTCGTAAAGCGTCTTTCCGCGCTTGGGGTCGGCTGCCAGCGCCTGTGATGAAAACGCCTGCGCGGCGGAGAGAGCCGCGCAGGCAAAGACACCTTTAAGGGAGAACACCTATCAAGCGCCGAAAGGCATCGCGCCGGCGGGCAGCGCCCGGCCGAGGGCGTTGTTGAGGATCGTCCAGTGCATGACCTCGTCGGCCGCGAGGCGCGCCGCGACCTGGGCGAGCGCCGGGTTCTTGAACGAGGGGATCACGCCGATGTAGGCGTTGGTCGCGCCGAGCTCGAGCCGCGCGGCGAGATCCAGCACGTCCGCCTGGCTCTTCAGCGTGTCCGCCTTGAGCGCCTTGGCGTAGTCGCCCAGCGCCTTCGGCTCGACCGGCTTGCCGCCCATCTTGCGGATCGCGCCCGCGAGGGTGTCGGCGTGCTCCTTGTGGTCGGCCTGGAAGCGCACCGCCACGTCGAGCACCGGCTTCTGCAGCAGGCCGCTTTGCGCGCCGAGGGTATAGGCGTTGATGCCTTCCCACTCCAGCCCGAGCGCGACGTTGAGGATGTTGACGTCCGCCATGCTGCCCGAGCCCTGCGCGAGGGCGTGGTTGCCGGCGAGCAGCGCAACGGCGGCCGCGGACAGCTTCGCCGCGTTGCCAAAAAAGACACGTCTGGTTCCGTTCATTTCCGCTCCTTGTTGGTCGTATGCGCAAGCGCGCACGCCGCCATTTACGGCGGCAGGCGCGGCGCGGATTCGGGCGGAAGGAAAGGCGAAACTCAGTGCATCCGGCGCGGCGGCGGATTCGTATTCATTTTTCCCGCGACTTCACTTTCGATTGAGCGTCCAGTCGAACGGGGCGTACTGCAGCTTTACCCTTCCGAGCCGCCGGTCGATCATCTCAACCGTGGCTTCGTCGTCGATGCGCGCGACGACGAATTCGACGATGCCGCTCGCGCCGCCGAAATCCTCGGCGAACCAGTGGAACAGCCGGGGCAGCACGATCACCGCGCCCCGGTTTTCGACGCGCGCGCCCTGGCGCACGTAGTCGACCGCGGCTTCCTCGAGCTGGCGATCGAGCCGGCCCTCCTCGAACACCCGCAGCGGAGGCGACGAGCGGCAGGCCGAATGCAGCCCGAAGTGCATGCGCTCGTCGAACACGATCGGCATGTACTCGAGGCGCGGGTCGCCGCGCTCCATGGGCGTGCGCTTGCGGCCCTGCTTGGGCACGTTGCCGCGCAGCAGCCCGTGCTCGATGTCGTCGAGCGAATAGCGGTGGGCGCCGACCTTGAGGCGCGGGCGCTCGAAGAACGCCTCGACCGCCTTTGCGCCCGAGGCGGCCTGCAGCTCGGCCGCGTCGCGCAGCACGCCGGCGTTGAACACATTGATCCAGAAGGCCATCTGCGCGGGAATGCGCACCCGCCGGGTGTCGAAGCCCTCGAGCTCGGCGAGGCACTCGGCAAGCCGCGCACGCTCTGCCGAGGCGGCAAGCGCGGCGTAGTCGCCCGCCGCGCCGCGCGCGTCGAAGTGGGCGGCCCGCACCGCCAGGAGCGCTCCCGAGATTTTCTCGTCCATCCCGCTCATTACAATACCGCCGGGAAAGGCGAACCTGCAGAATTTCGGCGCATTCGATTACGTGGTCGTGGGGGCGGGCAGCGCCGGCTGCCTCCTGGCGAACCGGCTTTCGCGCGACCCGCAAGTCCGGGTCCTGCTCCTCGAGGCCGGGGGGCGGGACGACTGGTTCTGGATCGACATCCCGGTCGGCTACCTCTACACCATCGCCAACCCGCGCACCGACTGGTGCTACAAGACCGAGCCCGACGAGCACCTCGCCGGGCGCTCGATCCACTACGCCCGCGGACGCGTGCTCGGCGGCTGCTCATCGATCAACGCCATGATCTACATGCGCGGCCAGAAGGAGGATTGGGACCACTGGGCGGCGCTCGGCAACCGGGGCTGGTCGTGGGAGGAAGTCCTGCCCTTGTTTCGGTCCCTGGAGGACTATGAGCACGGCGCCGTCGACGGGTACGGCGCCGGCGGCGAGGTGCGCATCGAGGACCCGCGCGTGCGCTGGGACATCATCGACGCCTGGCGCGAGGCGGCGGCCGAATGCGGCATCCCGCCGGTCAAGGTCTTCAACCGCGGCGACAACTTCGGCTGCGCCTACTTCCAGATGAACCAGAAGCGCGGCCGGCGCTGGAGCGCGACCAACGCGTTCCTGCGCCCGGTCACGCACCGCGCCAACCTCGCCGTCATGACCGGCGCCCAGGTCCTCAAGCTGAATTTCAGCGGCCGGGCCTGCACCGGCGTCGATTTCGTCCGCCGCAACGAGAAATTCTCGGTCGAAGCGAGGAAAGAGACGATCCTCGCCGCCGGCGCGATCGGGTCGCCGCAATTGCTCCAGTTGTCCGGCATCGGCTCGCCGGCGCTATTGCAGAGCCTGGAAATTCCCCTGGTGCACTACCTTCCCGGCGTGGGCGAGAACCTGCAGGACCACCTGCAGATCCGCATGCAGTACAAGGTGAAGAACGTGAAGACGCTGAACGGCATCGCCAACAGCCTCTGGGGCAAGGCGGCGATGGCGCTCGAGTATTTCGCGTTTCGCACCGGGCCGCTCACCATGCCGCCGTCGCAGGCGGGCGCCTTCGCGCGCAGCGATCCCGCGCAGCCGACGCCGAACATCGAGTGGCACGTGCAGCCGCTGTCGCTCGACAAGTTCGGTGACCCGCTGCACAGCTTCCCGGCGATCACGCCGAGCGTGTGCAACCTGCGGCCGGCCTCGCGCGGCTCGGTGCGCATCAAGTCGCGGGACGCGACGACGTACCCCGAGATCAGGCTAAATTATTTGAAAGCAGAGGAAGATCGCAGGGTTGCGGTGGATGCGATGCGGTTTACGCGTCGCATCATGTCCGCACAGGCGTTGGCGAAGTACCAGCCCGAGGAATACCGGCCTGGATCCCGAATCGTGACTGACGAAGACCTTGCGAAAGCGGCCGGAGAGCTGGGCACGACCATCTTCCACCCGGTCGGCACCTGCAAGATGGGGAACGACCCAATGGCGGTGGTCGACGACGAGCTGCGCGTGCACGGCACCGAGCGGCTGCGCGTCATCGACGCCTCGATCTTCCCGCGCATCACTGCCGGCAACACCAACGCGCCGACCTATGTGATTGCCGAAAAGGGTGCGCGGGCGATCTTGAAACTTTAGAATCCGTCCCCACTCTAAGAGCCCGATAAAGGAGAAAAAATGAAGCGGATCTTCCTGTTCCTCGCCACCAACATCGCGGTGCTGGTGGTCCTCTCGGTCATCATCAACATCTTCGGGCTCGACCAGTGGCTGACGGCCGAGGGCATCGACTACACGTCGCTGCTGGTGTTCTCGGCGGTGGTCGGCTTCGCCGGTGCGATCATCTCGCTCCTCATCTCCAAGTGGATGGCCAAGAGGAGCACCGGCGCGCAGGTGATCGACGGCTCCGAAGGCACCACCCAGTACTGGCTGGTCGAGACGGTGCGCAAGCTCGCCGAGAAGTCGGGCATCGGCATGCCGGAAGTGGCGATCTTCGAAGGTGCGCCGAACGCCTTCGCCACCGGCGCGTTCAAGAACTCGGCGCTGGTCGCGGTCTCCACCGGCCTGCTGGAAACGATGAGCAAGGAAGAGGTCGAGGCGGTGCTCGGCCACGAGGTGGCGCACGTCGCCAATGGCGACATGGTGACGCTCACCCTGATTCAGGGCGTGGTCAACACCTTCGTGATCTTCCTCTCGCGCGTCGTGGGAATGATCGTGGACAAGGCGATCTTCAAGACCGAGCGCGGCGTCGGGCCGGGCTTCTTCATCGCCTCGCTGGTCGCGCAGATCGTGCTCGGCATCCTCGCCTCCATGATCGTCGCCTGGTTCTCGCGCCAGCGCGAGTTCCGCGCCGACCGCGGCTCGGCCGAGCTGCTCGGCACGCCGCGGCCGATGGTGGCCGCGCTCGCGCGCCTGGGCGGCCTGCAGACCGCGGAGCTCCCGCAGTCGTTCAAGGCGTCGGGCATCGCGCCGGGAATGTCGAAGCTGGCCGGCCTGTTCTCTAGCCACCCGCCGATCGAGGTGCGAATCGCGGCGCTGCAGGGGCGTGCGCCCGGTCAGGTCTGACCCCTTTTTCGCGGGTGTAGAGGACCAGCAGAGCGAGGACCAGCAGATTCGCCACGCCGCCGAGAGAGGCGTTGGCGAACGACGGGAAATAGTTTCCACAGAGGTCGTAGAACAGGCCGCCCTGCCAGGCGCCCACGGCCATGCCGACCCAGGCGAAGAACATCACCACGCCGATCGACAGCCCGGTCTTGCCCGCGGGCGCGTACTCGCGCGCGCAAAGCAGGAACGAGGTCATGGCGCCGCTGAAAACGAAGCCGAAGAGCGCGGACAGCGCGAAGAGCTGCGTGGCGCTGCCCGCGTAGGGAAACATGAACGCGAGCAGCGTCTGCCCGGCGGAGGCCGTGATGTAGGTATTGAGGCTGCCGACGCGCTCGGTCAGGCGCCCGAACGCGATCCGCCCCGCCATCCCGGACACCATCATGACCGCGAGCAAGCCCGCAGCGTCGCGGCCCGGGAGCCCGCGATCCGAGCCGAGCGTGACGACATGCACGAGAGGCGTCGCCATGCAGATGCAGCACAGCGCGGCAGCGAGCGAAAGCAGCGCGAGCAGGCGTGTCGCCGACGCTCCCCCGGCGCTCGGGCGCCGGACGATCTGCGGGCGCGGCGCGTCGCGAAGGACGAGCGCAAGCGGGACCATCAGGCCGATGAACACCACGCCGAGGACGACGTAGGCCTGGCGCCAGCCTTCGGTGAGGATCAGGTGGCGGGCGAAATAGGGAACCAGCCCCTGCCCCGCCGCGCCGCCCGCGGAAACGATGCCAATGGCGAGCCCCGGGTTTCGCGCGAGCCACTGGCTCGACAGGCTGTTGAGCGGCGCCATGATCGCGCCGATGCCGACCAGGCCCATCAGTGCATGAAGCGCGTAGAGCTGGGACGTGGTCTGCAGCCCGGACAGGAAAAAGAACGCGAGGCCGGGAACCAGGGCGCCGAAGAGCGCCACGCGGCGCACCGGCATGCGGTCGGCGAAATGCCCCATCGCGATCCCGCCGAGGCCGGTCGCGATGGTGGCGACCGAATACGC
>DATBSZ010000084.1:0-4815 GCA_036559525.1 Burkholderiales bacterium | reverse complement strand
CACGCGTCTGGCTCGGCATCCTCGACAAGGACCTGATCGGCCCGAGCAAGAAGTTCCTGTGCGGAAGCACCCCGACCATCGCCGACTACTTCGCGGCGCCGATCCTGACGCTCGGCGATCTGCTGCGCTGCGACTACGCCGCCTATCCCAACATCCGCCGCTGGCTGGCGACCATGAAGGCACTGCCGAGCTGGCCCAAGGTCAACGAGGCCTTCCACGGCTACGCGCACGCGATCAAGGACCAGCCCTTCCACACGCCCTGAGGCACGCCATGATCAAGAAACTGCATCACAACGCCTACCGCTGCCGCGACTCGGAAGAGACGCGCGCTTTCTACGAGGATTTTCTCGGCCTCAAGCTCGCTTGCACCTTGGACATCGAGGAGACCATGACCGGGCGCAAAACCCGCACTCTCCACACCTTCTACGAGATGGGCGATGGTTCCTACCTCGCGTTCTTCGAGGCGCCCGACCGGCCGTTCGAGTTCAAGGACCAGCACGACTACGACCTGCACATCGCGCTCGAAGTGGAGGAGAAGGCGCTCGCGCCGATGATGGCCAAGGGCAAGTCGCGCGGCATCGAGACGCGCGGCGTCTCCAACCACGGCTTCATCCACTCGATCTACTTCCGCGACCCGAACGGCTACGTCATCGAGCTCACGGCGAAAACGCCGGGCCACGCCGAGGCGACCGATCCGAAGCGCAACTCGGCGCGCGCGAAGCTCGATCGCTGGCAGGCATCCAAGGCCGCGGCCTAGCCCAGGAAGATCAGCCCGAGCGTCGCGCCGAGGCCTGCGGCGATGCCGTAGCGCTCGAGCCGGCTGACTTCCCTTCCGGTCACCAGCAGGACCGGCAACGGTGCGACCTCGAGCAGCTTCTGGATCACGCCGTCCTCGCTCATCCGCGTGGCCGAGCGGTAACGCGCGGTGCCCAGGACGATCGCGTCGGGCCCCTCGCTTAGGGCGGCAGCGACGATCGCGTCGGCCCTGTCTTGCGCCGCGATGCGCTGCACCGTGTGCCGGACGCGGAACCTGTCGAGCAGCTCGCAGGCGGGCTGCAGGGCGTCTCCGGTCAGCCAGCCTTCCAGCGCATGGCCGAGCGGCGAGCGCACGTCCAGGAGCCGGACGTCGTGGCGTTCGCCGCTCAGGGACTCGCGGATCACGTAACGCACCGCCGGCAGCGCGTTCACCGAATCGAGAACCGGTATCAGGGCGCGCATGGCTATTCTCCCGCGAGCAGCAGCGCGGCGAGGCCGGCGACGCCGGCGGGAAGGGCGTAGCGCTCCAGCGCGCCGGCCCGGCCGCGCGCCAGCACGGTGACGGGAATGTCGGTGCGCTCCATCACGCCCTGCGCGATCGACGGGTTCACCCAGCGCAGCCAGGCCGGATGGCGGCCGACGCCCATCATCACCTCGTCGACCTGCTCGCGCTCGGCCACTGCGGCGATGCGCGGCGCCGGCAGCCCGACTTCGGCGAATGCGCGGAACGCGATGTTGCGCAGCGACAGCGCCTCGATCGCGCGCGCCATCGCGGCGCGGCTGCGCTCGGCGCGCACGCCGTCGCGCGCGGCGCGGCTGGTGAAGCGCGCGACGTGGCGGTGGAAGCGCGGCTGCACGTTCATCACCAGCACTTCGAGCGGAACGCCGGAGCGCGCCAGCGTTTCGAGGTAGCCGATCGGCGCGAGCGCCGCCTCGGAAGCGTCTACGGGAACGAGCACTTTCATTGCAAGACCTCCTTTGTTGCCCTGCGGTTGCGCAGCCAGGCGAGGCCGAGCACGCCGCCGGTGATCACGATGAACAGAAGCGACTTGATGCCGGCCCGCTCGTCGAGCCATTCCTGGTAGAGCGGCTCGTCGGCGATCATCTTTGCCGCGGTCCAGGCGAGCACCGCGCCGCCGAGGTACAGCAGCGCGGGAAAGCGCTCGATCCAGTGCAGGATCAGGGTCGAGCCCCACACCACGATCGGGATGCTGATGACGAGCCCGGCGACCACTAGCACCGCGCTGCCGTGGGCGGCGCCCGCGACCGCGAGCACGTTGTCGAGGCCCATCACGGCGTCGGCGACGACGATGGTGCGCATCGCACCCCAGAAGCTCCTCGCCGGGGTTACCTCGTGCTCGCCGCCGTTCTCGCTGCCGGCGAGCAGGCGGTAGCCGATCCACGCGAGCAGGATGCCGCCCGCGAGCATCAGGCCGGGGATCTCCAGCAGCCAGAGCACCGCGACGGTGAGGCTCGCGCGCAGCGCGACCGCGCCGAACGTGCCCCAGAGCACGGCGCGCCGCTGCAGCGCCTTCGGCAGGTTGCGCGCGGCGAGCGCGATGACGATCGCGTTGTCGCCCGCGAGCACGAGGTCGATGACGACGATGGCGGCGAGGGCGGACCAGAATTCGGGAGTGAACATGCACCGAGTCTGTGCGCGGCGCGGCCGGCTGAAAATTGACGATATGCGATGGAACGTATTGCGGTTCGCAATACGTGGCCGCCAATATTCCTCTACAATGGCCTTTCCGCAGGGGAGTAGCTTCCCGCGGAGTGGCCGTCATTCCGGAAAACATCCCCGGTCACTCCGGCAGCCCGATCCAGCGCTGCAAGCCAGACCTCGGTTACCGAAAGGAGCCGGGATGTCTCGTGCTGCGCGCCGATTTTCCGACATGGGCTGCTGCCCCAGCTGCTGGTTTTCGAAGCCGTCGCGCGCCTCGGCAGCGTGACGCGCGCCGCGGCGGAGCTGCACCTCGCCCAGCCCACCGTTTCCCTCCAGTTGAAGAAGCTCGCGGAAACGCTGGAAGCGCCGCTCTTCGAGCAGCGCGGGCGGCGGCTGCACCTCACCGGCGCCGGGCACGCCCTGCGCGAGACTTGCGAGGAGCTGCTCCAGTGCCTCGCGCGCGCAGAAACGAGGCTCGCCGCCTGGCGCCAACCGAAAAAGGAGAACCTGCTGCTCGCCGCCGAGCCCGAGGCGCGCGCGGTCGCGGCGCGCATGCTTGCCGACTTCTGCGCGCACCATCCCGGCGTGCAGGCCACGCTTCACGTCGGCGAGCGCGCCGACCTGCTGGCGCGACTCGCGGCCGGCGCGGACGACGTCTACCTCTTCGCGCTCGAGGTCGAAGGCCTGCCGGAAGAGCGGCGCTGGAGCCTCGCCCATCCCAAGGGCCGCCGTCTCGGCCCGGCGGCGGAGCGCTTCTTCCGCGAGGCCCTGCGCCTTGACGCTGAGGCTGGCGCCGCGAACAATGCTCCGGCGAGCGAGGAGGAGCAGGAGCAATGGAGATCCCCCGGGAATACAACGCCGCGGTAGACCTGATCGAGCGCCACCTCGCGGCGGGCCGCGGCGGCAAGATCGCCTACATCGACGATTCGGGCAGCACGACCTACGCCGAGCTCGCCGAGCGCGTCGACCGTGCCACGAGCGCGCTGCGCGGCCTCGGCATCAAGCGCGAGCAGCGTGTCGCCATCGCGATGCTCGACTCGGCGGATTGGGTGGCGCTCTTCCTCGGCGCGATCAAGGCCGGCGTCGTGCCGGTGGCGCTGAACACGCTGCTCACGCCGGCGGACTACGAATACCAGCTCAACGACAGTCGCGCCCGGGCGCTCTTCTTCTCCTCCGCGCTGGCGAAAAGCTTCGACGGCATCCAGCCGAAGTGCCGCCACCTCAAGTACGTCGTCAACGACGCGCAGCTTAAAGACCTGCTCGCGACCGCGGACTCGAAAGCCGAGCCGGCGGGGACGATGCGCGACGACATGTGCTTCTGGCTTTACTCGTCGGGCTCGACCGGGGCGCCCAAGGGCACGGTGCACCTGCACTCGCACCTCATCGACACGGCCGACCTCTACGCCAAGCCGGTCCTCGGCATCCGCGAGTCCGACGTCGTGTTCTCCGCGGCGAAGCTCTTCTTCGCCTACGGCCTGGGCAACTCGCTCACCTTCCCGCTCGCCGTGGGCGCAACCACGATTCTCATGGCGGAGCGTCCGACGCCCGATGCTGTTTTCAAGCGTCTGGTTTCGGGAAAACCGACGATCTTCTACGGCGTTCCGACCCTGTACGCGGCACTGCTTGCTTCGTCCAACTTCCCGAAGAAAGATCAGCTTTCACTGCGCATCTGTACCTCCGCCGGCGAGGCTCTTCCAGCGGAAATCGGTCGGCGCTGGACCGAGCGCACGGGAGCCGAGCTCCTCGACGGCATCGGCTCGACCGAGATGCTGCACATCTTCCTTTCCAACCGGCCCGGCGACGTGCGCCCCGGCACGACCGGCAAGCCGGTGCCGGGCTACCAGCTTCGCCTGGTGGACGACCAGGGCAACGTCGTCACCAAGCCGGGCGAGCTCGGCGAGCTGCAGATCAGCGGCCCGACCTCGGCGATCATGTACTGGAACCAGCGCGAGAAGACCAAGAACACCTTCCAGGGACCGTGGACGCGCAGCGGCGACAAGTACAGCCTCGACCAGGACGGCTACTACGCCTACGGCGGCCGCTCGGATGACATGCTCAAGGTGAGCGGCATCTATGTGTCGCCCGCCGAAGTGGAAGCCGCACTCGTCTCGCATGAAGCGGTGCTCGAAGCCGCCGTGGTGGGCGCCGCCGACGAGCAGAAGCTGATCAAGCCCAAGGCGTTCGTGGTCCTGAAGCCCGGCAAGTCGCCGTCTGATACGCTGAAGACGGCCCTGCAGCAGCACGTCAAGGACAAGCTCGCGCCCTACAAGTACCCGCGATGGATCGAATTCCTCGGCGAGCTGCCTAAGACTGCAACCGGCAAAATCCAGAGGTTCAAGCTTCGATGAGGAAAGTCAGTCGCGTCGCTCACGTCCTGCCGCAAGGTGGCAATTCGC
>DATBSZ010000083.1:0-3349 GCA_036559525.1 Burkholderiales bacterium | reverse complement strand
CCGGCAGGCCGGACTTCGTCGCGATGTGGGCCGGGCAGGCGGCGCCGCTTTCGCGCGCGCTTCCCGCCGCAAGGCTCGTCGCGGCGCTGGAGGCCGAAACGCTCGCCGCCGTCCAGGCCACCGCCAGGTTGCTCAAAAGCTGATGTTCGAGACCGCGCGCGGCACCGTCCATTCCTGGCAGTGCGACCACATGGGGCACGCCAACCTGCGCGCGTACGGCGAATTCTTCGAGCAGGCGCTGTGGCACGTGTTCCACCGCATCGGCCTCACGCCCTCGGTGCTGCGCGGTGACGCGATCCGGATGGCCGGGGTGCAGCAATGCATCAACTACAAGAAGGAATTGCTGCCCGGCGACCTGGTCGTGGTGCATTCACGCCTCGCCGAATTCAAGGATCGCAGCCTGAAGATGGTCCACGAGATGCAGCACGTCGAATCCGGCGAGCTCTGCGCCACCTGCGAGCTCACCGCGGTGTGCATCGATGCCCAGACCCGCAAGCCCAGAACC
Source organism: Burkholderiales bacterium (assembly GCA_036559525.1). Classification (GTDB taxonomy): domain Bacteria; phylum Pseudomonadota; class Gammaproteobacteria; order Burkholderiales; family SG8-39; genus SCGC-AG-212-J23. The sequence goes on along the minus strand of DATBSZ010000083.1, from coordinate 2,844 downwards.
TTCCCCGCGGAAATCGCGGCCAGAGCAAAGGAAATCCTATGAACCCCGATCCCGTAGTCATCGTCGGCCTGGCGCGCACTCCGATGGGCGGCTTCCAGGGCGAGCTCAAGGGCTTCGCCGCTCCCGAGCTCGGCGCCGCCGCCATCCGCGCTTCGGTCGAGCGCGCGAAGATCAAGCCCGAGGAGGTGCAGGAGGTGATCATGGGCTGCGTGCTGCCCGCGGGCCAGGGCCAGGCGCCCGCGCGCCAGGCTTCGCTCGGCGCCGGATTGCCGCTCGCCACCGGCTGCACCACGGTGAACAAGATGTGCGGCTCCGGCATGAAAGCGGCCATGTTCGCCCACGATCTGCTGCTAGCGGGTTCTTCGGAAATCATCGTCGCCGGCGGAATGGAATCGATGACCAACGCGCCGTACCTGCTGCCCAAGGCGCGCGCGGGCCTGCGCATGGGCCACGGCCAGGTGATCGACCACATGTTCTACGACGGCCTGGAGGACGCGTATGACAAAGGGCGGTTGATGGGGAGCTTTGCCGAGGACTGCGCTTCCAAGTACCAGTTTTCCCGGCAGGCGCAGGACGACTTCGCGATTCAATCCTTGAAAAGAGCACAACAGGCCAATCGCGAAGGCTGGTTCGCCTGGGAGATCACGCCGCTCGCGATCAAGGTCGGCAAGGAGGAAAAGTTCGTCGAGATCGACGAGCAGCCGTTCAAGGCGAACCTGGAGAAGATCCCGACCCTCAAGCCCGCGTTCCGCAAGGACGGCACGGTGACCGCGGCGAACTCGAGCTCGATCTCCGACGGCGCCGCGGCACTCGTCATGATGCGTCGCTCGAGCGCCGAGAAGCGCGGCCTCGCGCCGCTCGCGGTGGTCGTCGGCCACGCCACGCACGCGCAGGAGCCCGGCTGGTTCACGACCGCGCCGGTCGGCGCGATCAGAAAGCTCTTCGAGAAGACAGGCTGGACGGCAAAGCAGGTCGACCTCTACGAGATCAACGAGGCTTTCGCGGCGGTCACCATGGCGGCCATGAAGGAGCACGGGCTGCCGCACGACAAGGTGAACGTGCACGGCGGCGCTTGCGCGCTCGGTCACCCCATCGGCGCCTCCGGCGCGCGCCTCGTCGTGACACTGCTCGGCGCGCTGCGCAAGTACGGGCTGAAGCGCGGGGTGGCGAGCCTGTGCATCGGCGGCGGCGAGGCTACCGCCATGGCGGTCGAGCTGCTTTGAAAAGACCGCTCCAGCAACTGCTCGACCGATCCCGCTTCTTGCGGCCCTACGGATTCCGGGTTGTCACGGCGAACAAGGACAAGTGCACCCTTGAGCTGCCGCACAAGGCGGCCTTGGAACGGCCCGGCGGCATCATCAACGGCCCGGCGCTGATGGCGGCGGCCGACTGCGCGATGTGGCTCGCCATCAAGGCGCGCATCGGCGTCGAGAACGACGCGCTTACCTCGGAGCTGAATACCGCGTTCCTCGCTCCCGCCAAGGGCGAGCACGTCTACTGCACCGCGCGCATCCTGAAGATGGGACGCCGCCGCATCTACGGCGTCGCCGAATGCCACGGCCGCAAGGGCAACCTTTTCAGCCATCACACGCTCACCTATGTCCGCGCAGGCTGAGGAAATCCGGCAGGCGGTGCGGCGCTTCGCGCGCGAGCAGCTCGCGCCGAATGCCGCCCAGTGGGACCGCGAGAAGCTTTTTCCGAAAGATGCCCTCAAAGGCCTGGCTGCCATGGGCCTCTACGGCGTCGCCATCGCCGAGGAATGGGGCGGCGCCGGTCTCGACTACACCGCGCTCGCCGTCGCCTGCGAGGAAATCGCCGCCGGCGATTGCGCCACCGCGACCATCGTCGCCGTGAACAACCTGGTGGCCGGGATCCTTTCCGGCTACGCAGACAAGAACCAGAAGGAAAAGTACCTGCGGCCCCTCGCGCAGGGAAAGCTGCTGGGCGCCTTCGCGCTCACCGAGCCGCAGGTCGGGTCCGACGCCTCCGCGATTACCACGCGGGCCGAAAAGCAGGGTGCGCACTACGTGCTGAACGGCGTGAAGCAGTTCATCACCTCCGGCAAGAACGCCGACATCGCCGTCGTCTTTGCAGTGACGGACAAGGGAGCAGGCAAGAAGGGCATCAGCGCCTTTCTCGTCCCGACCTCGGCCCCCGGCTATGTCGTAGCGCGGATCGAGGAGAAGACCGGCCAGCGCGCCTCCGACACCGCGCAGATCGTTTTCGAGAACTGCAAAGCAGAGCATTTGCTCGGAGGAGAGGGCGTCGGCTATCGCATCGCGCTCGCCAACCTCGAATCGGGGCGCATCAACGTCGCCGCGCAAGCGACCGGCGTGGCGCGCGCGGCGCTCGAAGCGGCGATTGCCTACGCGCGTGAGCGCAAGAGCATGGGCAAGCACCTGATCGAGCACCAGGCGGTGAACTTCCGGTTGGCCGACATGGCGACCCAGGTCGAGGCGGCGCGCCAGCTCTACCTGCACGCAGCCCGGCTGCGCGACGAGGGCCAGCCCTGCCTCAAGGAGGCCTCGATGGCGAAGCTCTTCGCCTCCGAGATGGCCGAGAAAGTCTGCTCCGACGCGATCCAGATCCACGGCGGCTACGGCTATGTCTCCGACTTCCCGGTCGAGCGCCTGTGGCGCGACGTGCGCGTGACCAAGATCTATGAAGGCGCGAACGACATTCAGCGATTGGTCATCGGACGAGCCCTGGAGGAAGGATGAAAGAGCCGGTCGACTTCTACTTCGACTTCTCGTCCCCTTACGGCTACCTCGCCTCGCACAAGATCGAGCCGCTCGCCGCGAAGTACGGCCGCGGCGTCACGTGGCGTCCGATGCTCCTGGGCGC
>DATBSZ010000082.1:0-21914 GCA_036559525.1 Burkholderiales bacterium | reverse complement strand
CATGTTGGCTTTGGGTTTGAGATTCACCCAATGCCGCAGCTAGTGCTTTCCAAGCAGAATGCCTAACAGTTCGCAGCGGTTCTACCATGGCACGACGGCCGACCTGCCAACGTGCAGAGTGAATCGTCATCGGCCCCGTTGTCCGGATCCGCAATTGAAAGGAGGGCCAGACCATGGCCAATGTGATCGATGAAGTGACCCCGGAGGTCTTGCAAGCCTTTGCCGATGCATGGAATCGGCACGACGTCGATGCTCTCATGTCATTCATGACCGAGGATTGCGTTTTCGAAGCCTCTGCAGGACCCGACGTCTGCGGCACCCGATACGCAGGCCACGACGCCGTCCGAGCCGGCTTCGCGGAGGTCTGGGCGACTTTCCCCGACGCCCACTGGGGCAATGCGCGCCATATGGTGTGTGGAGAGCGAGGGGTATCGGAGTGGACGTTCACGGGAACGCGGCGCGACGGCACGCGCGTCGAAGTCCATGGTTGCGATCTGTTCACCTTTCGAGACGGCAGGATCGCGCTGAAAAACTCTTATCGCAAGAACCGCCCGGCCGTGGGCGTGCGGAAGTGAAAGATCGGCCGCTGGCAACTACGAAGCCGGCGCGCTGCGATGCACCCGTGCGGATAGGAGAACTCGCTCCAGCTCGTCGAGAAGCCCGCGCGCGCTGCTCATGAGCTGCGGCTCGGCGAGGCCGGCGGGCGCGTCTACGACGCCTGCGGCCAGCGCCGCCAGGCGCTCGGCACCGATGGTTAGGGCGCTGCCCTTGATGCGGTGCGCGGCGCGCCGCAGCGCTTCGCCGTTGGCGCTCTCGAGCGCGACCTGCAGGGCGGCGATGTCGGCGCGCACGCCCGACTCGAGCTCGGCCAGCACTTCGGCGATGCCCTGCGGACTGCCGGCGAGTTGCTGGATGCGCGCACGATTGATCGGATTCCCGTCCGGCGCGCTGGCGGGCCGGGTGCTCGGCGCGGTCCGGAGCGGCGCGTCGCTGCCCAGCCACTGCGCGAGCTTTGCGCGCAGCGTCACGAGCTCGGCCGGCTTGGTGAGATAGTCGTCCATCCCCGCGTCGATGCACCGCTCGAGCGCATCGCTCTGCGTGTTGGCGGTAAAGGCGATCACCGTCGGCTTGGGCATGTTTTCCTGATCCCGGTCGGCGCGGAGGGCGCGCGCGAACGCGTAGCCGTCCATCTCGGGCATCTGCAGGTCGGTGATGACGAGGTTGTGGCCTTCGCGGCGCCACTTGGCGAGCGCCTCGACGCCGCTCGCCGCGGTGTCGGCCTCGAGGCCCAGGACCTTCAGCTGGCGCTTGAGCATGGCGAGGTTGATCGGATGGTCGTCGACGATCAAAAGCTTGGTCCCGGCGGGTGCAGAGACCGGGACGGGAGCGCGCGCGCCGCTGGGAGTCTGCCCGTCGTCGCGGATTGCGCCGACGCTCGCCTGTTCGGCTGAGAGCGTCACTGAAACGCGCGTGCCCAGGCTTTCGGTGCTGGTGACCTGGATGGTGCCGCCCATCAGCTCGATCAGCTGGCGCGAGATGGCAAGCCCGAGGCCGGTGCCGCCGTAGCGCCGACTGGTCTCGGATTCGCCCTGCTGGAACGGCTCGAACAGGCGCCCCTGCGTGTCGGCGCTCATGCCGATGCCTGAATCGTGCACGCTGAGGCAGAATTTCTGGCGTCCTTCCCCCGCCGCCAGCACCTTCACCTCCAGGGTGACCGTCCCGGCGTGCGTGAACTTGATGGCATTGCTGACGAGGTTGGTGAGAATCTGGCGCAGGCGCGAAGGGTCGACGAGGTGCGCCGGCCACAGCGCCGGATCGATGCGCCGCGTGAGAAGCAGCCCCTTGCCGCTCGCCACATGCTCGAAGGTCGCGTTCACGCCGTCCACCAGGCGCGCCACGGAGCAGGGCTCCGGCCGGACCTCGAGCTTGCCGCGCTCGATCTTGGAGAAGTCCAGCACGTCGTCGATCAGCGCGAGGAGCGAGCGGCTCGATTCGCGCGCCGCCGACAGCATTTCGCGCTGGTCGGAGCTCAGCTTGCTGTAGGAGAAGAGCTCCAGCATGCCGATGACCGCGTTCAGCGGCGTGCGGATCTCGTGGCTCATGGTGGCGACGAAGGCGCTCTTCGCTTCCGACCCGGCGCGCGCCGCATCGTGCGCCCGGCGCAGCTGTTCCGTGCGCTCGCGCACGCGCATCTCCAGCTGCTCGTTCGCCTGCCGCAGCCTCTCCGCGCCGCCGGCAATGGCCGAGGAGAGGCGCGCGTCGTACGCCGAAAGGAGCATGGTGGCGGTCAGGATGACGAACGTGAACCCGCCGATGGTGTAGGCCATCCACTCCTCGTCGAGCCGCAGCCCGGAGGCGAGGCATATCGACGCGGGATGGAACTCTGCCGCCGCCACCGCCGTGAAGTGCATGCCGACCACGGCCGCGCCCATCACCAACGCGGCCCCGAAGTTCGTCCACACCGCGCGCTGCTTGGCGAGGTGGAACGCGATCCACAGCGCCGCGGTGGCCGCGCCGATGGCGATCAGGACCGAGGCGACGAACAGCGCCGGGTCGTACCGGATCCCGGGGGAGAGGCGCATCGACGCGTCTCCGGTGTAGTGCATCGAGGCGATGCCGATGCCGATCAGCGCGCCCGGCAGGAGGAACTCGCGATGCTTGCCCGTGAGCCTGCGCAGGACGATGAACGCCGCGCCGCACGCGACGATCGCGAACACCCAGGAAAGCGCGGTGATCGACAGGTCGTACAGCACGCGGATCGGCAGCTTGAGCGCCAGCGTGGCGACGAAATGCATCGACCAGATGCCGATGCCCATCGCGAAGCCGCCGCACACGACCCACAGCTTCCAGTTGGTGGCGTGCGGATCGCGCACGCGCGCGGCGAGGAGCAGCGTGACGTGCGACGCGGTCACCGCCACGAGGTACGACAGGAATACCAGCCCTAGATTGAAGTCCTTCGGCACTTGCGCATCTTGCCCGCGCCGGTGGCGCCAGGACTGTGGCTTATTCCACGCGGCCCGCCACAAGTTCTGTCAGGCGCAAAGAGCTCTGCAAGGAGCTGTGGTAGCTTGGCCCGCCATGAACGGATCGAGGCAATTTACCCCTGCGCCTAAGGCGAAGGTCGCCGTCATCGACGACGATCGCTTCATTCGCTACCTCCTCGACCTGCATCTGCGCAAGGCAGGCTACGAGGTCTTCGCGGCCGAGGATGCGGTGGCCGCCGGGCGCGTGATCGTGGAGCGCACGCCCGACGTGATCCTCTGCGACGTGGACATGCCGTTCATGGACGGCTACGAGTTCGTGTCGGCGCTGCGCGCCGATCCGGCGACGCGCCACATCCCGGTGATCTTCCTTACGGTGAACAAGAGCGTCGGCGACCGCGCGAAACAGCTCGGCGCCGGCCACCTGGTGAAGCCGGTGATGGCCGACGAGTTGCTCCGGGCGGTGGCGCAATTCGCGCCGCCAGCACAGCCAAGCGCCGGCGATTAGCCGGTCGGCTACCCGCCCTTGGCGCGGGTCATGAACACCAGCCGCTCGAACAGATGAACGTCCTGCTCGTTCTTCAGGAGCGCGCCGTGCAGCGGCGGGATGATGGTCTTGCGGTCCTTGGAGCGCAGCGCCTCCGGCGGGATGTCCTCGGCGAGGAGAAGTTTCAGCCAGTCGAGGAGCTCGCTGGTGGAGGGCTTCTTCTTCAGGCCGGGCACCTCGCGCACCTCGAAGAACACCTCCATCGCCTCGCGCAAGAGCGATTTCTTGAGGTTCGGGAAGTGCACCGCGACGATCTTCTCCATCGTCTCCTTGTCCGGGAAACGGATGTAGTGGAAGAAGCAGCGCCGCAGGAACGCGTCGGGCAGCTCCTTCTCGTTGTTCGAAGTGATGAACACCACCGGCCGGTGCTTGGCCTTCACGAGCTCGCGCGTCTCGTAGACGTAGAACTCCATGCGGTCGAGCTCGCGCAGGAGGTCGTTCGGGAACTCGATGTCGGCCTTGTCGACCTCGTCGATCAGGAGCACGCAGGGCTGGTCCATGGTAAACGCCTGCCACAGCATGCCCTTCACGATGTAGTTGTGGATGTCGTGCACGCGCTTGTCGCCGAGCTGGGAGTCGCGCAGCCGGCTCACCGCGTCGTACTCGTAGAGGCCCTGCTGCGCCTTGGTGGTGGACTTGATGTGCCACTCGAGGATCGGCACGCCGAGCGAGCGGGCCACCTCGAGCGCGAGCATGGTCTTGCCGGTGCCGGGCTCGCCCTTGACGAGCAGCGGCCGCTGCAGCGTGATCGCCGCGTTGACCGCGAGCGTCAGGTCTTCGGTCGAGACGTAGGACTGCGATCCCTTGAAACGCATGCGGCCGATTCTAGCAGCGGGCTTTTTTTACGCTAGAATTCGCCGCGGATGTCCGGGGCCATTCTGAAAATTGCTGGTTTCATCCTGCTTGGCGTTGCGCTGGCGTTCGGCGCGCACGCGCAGGAAAAGAAGCCCGCTGCCGCCGCGAAGACCGGGCAGGGAATGGAGAACGCGCACGCCATGTGCATCGGCTGCCACGGCATCCCAGGCTACAAGACCGCGTTCCCCGACGTGTACCACGTGCCCAAGATCGCCGGCCAGCAGCCCGGCTACCTCGTCAACGCGCTCAAGGCCTACAAGTCGGGCGAGCGCTCGCACCCGTCGATGCGCGGCATCGCCGCGAGCCTGTCCGAAGAGGACATGAAGCAGCTCGCCGACTATTACGGGGGAAGCAAGTGAGGGGTCTGCTCGTCGCTCTCGCCGCTGCGGTGTTTGCAGTTCCTGCGCACGCCAAAGGCAATGCGGCGTCGGGAAAAGAGAAAGCCGCCCAGGTGTGCGCCGCGTGCCACGGTCCCGACGGCAACAAGCCCTCGGATCCGACGCAGCCGATCCTCGCGGGGCAGCACTACGACTACCTGGTGCGCGCCTTGACGGACTACAAGCTCGGCCGGCGCAACAACCCGATCATGAAGGGGTTCGCGTCGCAGCTATCGAAGAAGGACATCGAGGACCTGGCGGCGTGGTTTTCCAGCCAGAAGTCCAACCTGCACGACCAGCGGTAGGTTCCTAGATCGCGTTGGCTTTGCGCTCGGAGCGGCCGACGAGCTCTTCCCACATGCTCTCGGTCGGCTTGCGCAGCACGAGGTCGGCCCTGGCGTCGTTCACGTACCAGAGGCCTTTCTTGATCTCCTCGTGGAGCTCGCCCGGGCGCCACAGCACCATGCCGGCGAAGAAGCGCGCCTTCGCGGGCTGCTTCTCGATGACGCGGTCGACGACGTCGCTGTCGATCGCGAGGTACAGGTCGTCGAGGATCTTGACCGAGCGGCCGCCGGGGCTTTCCTTGCCCTGCACCAGCGCGAAGATCACCTCGGGGCTCACCGGGCCGCCGAGGAACACGGGGTCGGCCACTTTCTGGGAAGGCTCGTGCGTCGGGAACAGCTTGCCGAGCGTCACCTGCGTCGGCTTGTTGATGATGAATCCGACGTGGCGATCGGCGCCGATCGGCCGCGCAATGAGGATCGTCGAGCCGTAGAGCTTGTCCTGGAGCTGGCGCTTCGCGACGAGGATGATGGAGTCGGAATCGTCCGCGGTGCGCGCGGGTGACGACCATGCGATCGCGGCGATCGCGCATGCCGCCATGAAAAGTGCCGGTAGGGATAGGCGTTCGGTCGTGGCCATGGCGGTCTCCGCGTTCGTTGTGGAGCCATCATGCGCCCGCGAATATTCCCGGCGCGAATAGCGCAATTAGTCCTGACGGCTCAGTTCCAAACCTGTCATCGCGCAACTACTTGCGTAGCGCGCGCGCCGCGAGGCAATCGAGGTACGCGGCCGCATCCGGCGGCGCGCCGTCTCGCTGCGCGCGCCACACCGTTTCCGCGAGGCACTCGAGCGCCTGGTGAAGCGCCTGGTGCCGGTCCTGAAACCTCGAAACCAGAGCCTGAAAGCGCTGTGCGATCCCGTGTGGCTGATCGATCGACAGCTGCTCCTCCAGCGCCACGTGCAGGCTCATGTGCAGGAACGGGTTTGATTCGTCGAAATAGTCCTTGTCCCGGCTGCGATCGGGGCTCGCCAGGGCATCGTGGTACTCCGGGTGCAGCAGGATCACCTCGAGCGCCAGCGCCTCGATTCCGGCGAGCGGCTGGCCGGCGCGGTACTTGCGCCAGGCAGCGAAGAACGTCTCCCGAACCTCCTCCCGGCTTGGATTAAACATCCTTGGTCTTCGGCCGGAATTCGCACAAGTCCCGGATCAGGCACTGGGGGCAGCCGGGCTTGCGGGCGAGGCAGACGTAGCGTCCGTGCAGGATCAGCCAGTGGTGCGCGTTCTTGAGGTATTCGGGCGGGGTGAACTTGAGCAGCTTCTCTTCCACCTCCAGGGGATCCTTGCCCGGGGCTAGGCCGGTGCGGTTGGAAACGCGAAAGATATGCGTGTCGACCGCCACCGTCGGCTGGCCAAAAGCGGTGTTCAGCACCACGTTCGCGGTCTTGCGTCCCACGCCCGGCAGGCGCTCGAGCGCTTCGCGATTCTGCGGCACCGCGCCGCAATGCTCGTCGAGCAGCATCCTGGACAGCGCCACCACGTTCTTCGCCTTGGTGCGGTAGAGGCCGATGCTCTTGATGTACGGCTCGACACCCGCGACGCCCAGTTGCACCAGCTTCTCCGGGGTGGCGGGGAACAGCTTGCTCGTCGCGAGGTTCACCGACTTGTCGGTCGCCTGCGCCGACAGCACGACGGCGACCAGGAGCTCGTACGGTGTGCGGTACTCGAGCTCGGTGGTCGGCGTGGGGTTCGCCGCCTGCAGGCGGCGAAAGATCTCGCGCCGCTTCTGCGGATTCATTCCCGGGTCAGGGCGAGTCGCACGCCGAGATAGATGAAGAGCGCACCGACGGAGCGGTTGAACCAGGTCGCCGCCGGACCATGCGCCAATACGGCGCGGCCGACTCGAGCCGAAGACCAGGCCACGAACAGGTTCCAGAGAGTGCCGTTGACGTTGAACAGCAGTCCCAGGAAAAGCAGGGGAATCACCTTGCCCGGTGCGTCGAGGTCCACGAACTGGGGCAGGAATGCGAGAAAGAACAGGGCGACTTTGGGATTGAGGACGTTGGTCCAGAATCCCTGGATAAATACGGTGCGCAGCGCCGCGCGTTCGGGCGCGCGCGTCTCGACGACGCGCGTGCGCAGCAGCGAAATGCCGACGTAGACGAGGTAAGCCGCCCCCGCCAGCTTGAGCACGGCAAAGGCGGTTGCAGAAGCCGTAAAGATGGCCGAGAGGCCCAGCGCGGCAGCCGTGACATGCACCATGATTCCCGCGCTGATCCCCAGCGCGGCGATAACGCCGGCCTTCAGCCCCTGGGTCGAGCTGCGGCCGACGATGTAGAGCGTGTCCGGACCCGGCGTGATATTCAGCAGCAGAGCCGAAAGCACGAACAGCAGGAGATCCTGGGTTCCGAGCATGGCGGCCTAGCGCAGTTTCTTGCGCTCGAGTGCCGCAGCCAGGATGGTCTTCCGATCGACGACGCGTGCCGGGACCCGGGCCTGCTTCATTCTTTTCGCTCGAGCGCGTCCCCGATCGCCGGCGGCCCGCTTGAGCTGCGCATTCCATTCTCCGCGCGCCGGCGCCATGGCGATGCAGTCGACCGGGCAAGGCGGGACGCAAAGCTCGCAGCCGATGCACCAGGGCTCGACCACCGTGTGCATGAGCTGCGACGCCCCAACGATGGCATCGACCGGGCAGGCGTCGATGCACAGCGTGCAGCCGATGCAGCGGCTCTCGTCGATGAGCGCAACGGCCTGCCGTTTCATAGCCTCGAGTATGCCCTTCCGGTATCGCGCGCCAAATGCTCGTGCGTCACTTTTCCCGCCTTGACCTGGATGGCGGTCGCGAGGTCGGAGTCGATCTCGCCTTTCACGATCTTCAGCACGAAGGGCCGAACGGCGCGCTCGAGCGCAAGGCTCGCGGTACGCGCGCACGCGGCGGGCATGTTCGGCACGCAGTAGTGCACCACGCCTTCCTCGATATAGATCGGTTCGCTATGCGAGGTCGGTCGCGAAGTCTCCGCGATCCCGCCCTGGTCGATTCCGACGTCGACCAGGGCCGAGCCGGTCCGCAGGTTTCTCAAGGTCTTGCGATCGATCAGCTTCGGCGACATCTCGCCCGGCGTGAGCACGCCGCCAATGACGAGATCGGCATCGGCGAGCGTTTGGCCGAGGGGGCCGACGTGGAAGCCAGCGTGCGGGTACTTTGCTTTCAACCCGGGGAAGCGCTTCTCGCTCTTGGCGAACACGGCGACGCGGGCGCCGAGCCCATAGGCCACGGCAAGCGCGTTCGAGCCGACGTTGCCGGCGCCGAGGATCACGACTTTGCCGGGGGGCACTCCGTCCAGCCCCGGAAGGAGTACCCCGCTGCCGCCATTCTGCTTGAGCAGGCACCACGCGCCCACCTGCACCGCGAGCTTTCCGGCGATGGCGGACATGGGCGCGAGGATCGGCAGCCGGCCGCCGGCCTGGCCGACGGTCTCGTAGGCGAGGTAGGTCGCGCCCGAGGCGAGCGCCGCGTCCAGCAGATCCGGGTCAGGGCCGAAGTGCTGGAAGCCGAACACGGTCTGGCCCGGCCGCGGTCTTGCGTACTCCGATTCCTGCAGTTCCTTGACCTTTACTACGAGATCGCAGTCCCAGGGATCGCCGAGCCGCGCTCCGGCCTGGCGGTAGTCGTCATCGGAGAATCCCACGCCCTGTCCCGCGCCGGGCTCGACGACGACGTCGCCGAGGCCGCGAATCCCCGAGGGCGACAAGGCGACCCGGTGCTCGCCGTCCTTTACTTCGCGCGGAATGCCGATACGCATTCTGAGACCAGGCCCGGCCCACGGTAGACCAGCCCCGTGTAGAGCTGCACCAGAGCCGCTCCGCTGGAGAACTTCTCCTCGGCGTCGCGGCCGCTGAGAATTCCGCCCGCGCCGATCAGCGTGGTTCCCGGAAGGCTGGCGGAAAACTCCTTCAGGACCCGCGTCGACCGGTCGCGAATCGGCGCGCCCGAAAGGCCGCCGGCCTCGCCGGCGTGCGGCAGGTTCGCCACGCCCTCCCGCGAGAGCGACGTGTTGGTGGCGATGAGCCCGTCGATGGCGTGGCGCTGCACCGAGGCGGCAATGGAGGGGATGTCCTCCGGCGCGAGGTCGGGCGCGATCTTCAGGACGAGCGGCACGCGCTTGCCATGCCGCCGGGACAGATCCTGCCGCGCGGCGCTCAGCTTTCCGAGGAGGTCCTCGAGCGAATCGCGCTCCTGCAGCGAGCGCAGCCCGGCGGTGTTCGGCGAGGAAATGTTGATCGTCACGTAGGACGCCGCGGCGTAGACCTTCTGCAGGCACAGCTCGTAGTCGTCGATCGCCCGTTCCACCGGGGTATCGGCGTTCTTGCCGATGTTGATGCCGAGGACACCGCGCCAGCGGGCGCGCGCCACGTTCTCCAGGAACGCATCGACGCCGACGTTGTTGAACCCGAAGCGGTTGATGATCGCCTCCTTCTCCGGGATGCGGAACAGGCGCGGGCGCGGGTTTCCCGGCTGCGGCCGCGGCGTCACCGTGCCGACCTCGATGAAGCCGAAGCCCATGCGCGCGAGCGCGTCGATGTGCGCGGCGTCCTTGTCCAGGCCGGCCGCCAGGCCGACCGGGTTCGCGAATTCCAGGCCCATCGCCCTGACCGGGCAATGGAGGCGCCGCCGGGGCGCGAGCGCGGCCAGGTTGAGACCGACTTTATGGGCTGTTTCGGGGTCTAGCGAGAAGAGGAGCGGTCGGGCGAGCCGGTAGAGGTTCAAGACCCTCTCGCCCGAACGCTCACGCCCGCTTCTCTTCCTTGGACTCTTCGGTCAGCCGCCGCCCGAGGCGGCGCCAGGTGCCGCCGACAAAGCCCTCGATCGGCTCGAACTTGGACTTGTAGGCCATCTTCGGGCTCTCGCGGATCCAGTAGCCGAGGTAGAGGTAGGGCAGGGCGAGGGCGCGGCACTGCTCGATCTGCCACAGCACGTTGTAGGTGCCGAAGCTCGCGGTGCGACGGTCCGGCTCGTAGAAGGTGTAGACCGAGGACAGGCCGTCGGGCAGGTAGTCGACGATCGACACCATCACGAGCTGGCCCGCGTCGCGGAACTCGATGAGCCGCGTGTCGACGCGGCTCTGCAGCAGGAAGTGCGAGTACTGGTCACGGCTGTCGTTGTCCATGCCGCCGCCCGAATGGCGCTTGGACTGGTAGCGCAGGTAGAGCGCGTAGTGCTCGAGCCGGAACTTGAGCGGCTGCGGGTGCGCGGTGAGCGTGGAATGCTGCTTCCAGGCGCGGCGCTGCGAGCGGTTGGCGTCGAACTGCCCCACCGGGATGCGCACCGGGACGCAGGCCCGGCAGGCGTCGCAGTGCGGGCGGTAGGTGAAGATGCCGCTGCGGCGGAAGCCGGCTTTCACCAGGTCGCCGTACAGCTCGGTGTTGATGAGATGGCTCGGCGTCGCCACCTGCGAGCGCGCCATGCGGTCGGGAAGGTAGCTGCACGGGTACGGTGCGGTTACGTAGAACTGCAGTACTGCGTGCGGCAGGTCGTTAAGTCTTGACACTGATCTTCACGCGGACTCTAGCGTCCTCCTGTTGCCGGCCCTCGAGGTCCACTTTCCCTCGGGCTCAGGGTAGTTTACCAAGGTGGCGATTGCGCGCAAAAACGACCTCCGCGGGATGGCGCGGGCGCCGAGCGAGGCGAGGAGCGGCGTGTGCATCTGGCAGTCGATGAGAGGGAATGCACGCCCGCGGAGTTCCCCGACCAGCGCCACCAGGGCGACTTTCGACGCGTCGGTCGCCTGCGAGAACATCGACTCGCCGTAGAACATGCGGCCGAGCGCCACCCCGTAGAGCCCGCCGACCAGCTCGCCTTTGCGCCAGGTCTCGAACGAGTGCGCGTACCCTGCCCGGTGCAGGCGCAGGTAGGCCTTGCGCATGTCGGCGCCGAGCCAGGTCTGCGGCCGGTCGGCGCAGCCCTCCAGCACCGCGGCGAAGGCGGTGTCGATGCGCACCTCGAAGCCCTTGTTGCGCACGCTCTTGGCGAGCGAGCGGGGCACCTTGAGCTCCGCGCAGTAGAGCACCATGCGCGGATCGGGCGACCACCACAGCACCGGCTCGGCGCCGGAATACCAGGGGAACACGCCGTGGCGGTAGGCCTCCAGCAGCCGCTCGACCGAGAGCTCGCCGCCCGCGGCGAGCAGCCCGTTCGGATTCTTCAGCGCCCGCTCGACCGGCGGGAAGGGGTCCTTGCTTTCAAGCCACGCTAGCACTTCACCTGTTGCTTGCAGTAATTGTCCAGCTCCTGGACGACGCAGGACCCGGAAACCGCGGCGCGCGGCGTGCCGTGCTCGAGCTGCAGCTTGAAGCCGAACCTGTCGAAGAACTCGCCGAACATCTCGCCGCCGAGGGTGCCGACGGCATGAAGCTCGTCTGTCTTCAAGTCATGTTCAAGCAGAATCGTCGCCAAGGGCTGCGGCGCCGGGCCGGCGACCACGCGCGCGCCCTCGGCGGGGTCGTACTGGCTGTGCTCGGAGCAGCAGTGGATCACGTTGGCGATGCGGTTGCGCGCGCTCTTCTCGGTGCGAAAGCTGATGAAGCTGATGTCCTTGGTGGGGTAGGAGAGCCGGTGCGCGCAGATCGCCGAATACGCGACCACCGAGCGCACCGCGCCGACGCCGCCTTTCCACTCGTAGGGCTCGCCGGCGACCGTCTTGAGCTGCGCCGGCTTCACCGCCTTGCCCAGATTCAGGAGAAAGCAGGGCGTCGCGGCGAAGGGGTAATGGAAGATGAAATTGCGGTGGACCGGAATCGCCGCGGCGCGCAGCGGCGCGCCTTTCTCGTCGACCAGCCGGGCCCTGGAATAGAACTGCGCCCGGGCGTCGGCCGCTACGCCCGGAGAACCGAGAGCGGCGGCCGATGCGGCGCAGAACTTGATGAAGCCACGCCGCTCCATGCCCTTAGAGGTTGTAGCCCTGCTCGTTGTGCAGCACGGTATCCAGTCCCTCGGTCTCCTCCTCCGTAGCAACGCGCATGCCCGCGATCGCGTCGACAAGCTTGAGCAGGATCCAGGTGATCACGCCGGACCAGACCGCGGTCGCCACGACGCCGATGACCTGGGTCATGAACTGGTCGCCCATCGTCACCTTGTCTGGATACCCTATTCCCCCAAATGCACTGGATACAAGAATACCCGTGAGAAGCGTGCCGAGCAGGCCGCCAACGCCGTGGACCGGGAACACGTCGAGCGAATCGTCGACGTTGAGCGCGCGCTTCATGTAGTTGGTCGCGAAGAAGCAGGCGACGCCCGCGGCTCCGCCGATGATCAGCGCGCCGATCGGCCCGACGAAGCCCGAGGCGGGGGTGATGGTGCCCAGCCCGGCGACCATGCCGGTCACGATGCCGAGCGCCGAAGGCTTGCCGTAGCGCAGCCACTCGCAGAGCATCCAGGCGAAGGCGCCGGTGGCCGCGCCGATGTGGGTAACGAGCATCGCCATGCCGGCGGCGCCGTCGGCGGCGAGGGCGCTGCCGGCGTTGAAGCCGAACCAGCCCACCCACAGCATGGCCGCGCCGGTCACGGTCATCGTCATGTTGTGCGGCGGCATCGCGGTCTCCGGGAAGCCGCGGCGCCGGCCGAGCACCAGGGCGCACACCAGCGCCGCAACGCCGGCGTTCAGGTGCACCACCGTTCCGCCGGCAAAGTCCATCAGGCCGCGTTTCATCAGCCAGCCGTCGCCCCAGACCCAGTGGGCGATCGGGCAGTACACGATGAGCAGCCACAGCACGCTGAAGAGCAGCATGCCGCCGAAGCGCACGCGCTCGGCGAAGGCGCCGATGACCAGCGCTGGCGTGATGATGGCGAAGGTGAGCTGGTACATCGCGAACACGGTCTCGGGGATGCTTCCCTTCACCGTGCTCACCTGGATCCCGGAGAGGAAGCTCTTGCCGAGCCCGCCCCACCAGGCGTTGCCATCGCCGAAGGCGATGCTGTAGCCGACCGCCACCCAGGCGAGCGTCACTACGCACGTAATCCCGAAGCACTGCATCAGCACAGAGAGCACGTTCTTCGTGCGCACCAGGCCTGCGTAGAAGAGCGCGAGGCCGGGCAGCGTCATGAAGAGCACCAGCACGGACGCCGTGAGCATCCACGCCGTGTTGGCGGCGTCGATCTTCGGCGCAGCCGCCGGCGCCTGGGCAAGCGCGGCAGGCGCGTACGCGAGCAACAACCCGATGAGAATTTTCATTTTCCAACCTCCCCTTGTTGTCACTTTATTGTAGGTCCTCCGCATGGAAGCCGAAAGCGCCGCGGCCGCGGTCGGCGAACCAGCGCTTGAGGGTCAGCCCGACGGTGCGGAACGCGATTTCCTTCCAGGGAATCGCGCCCTCTTCCCATAGCGCGACCTCCAGGCTTTCCTCGCCGGGCTTGAATTCCAGGCCGAGCACCCGCGCGCGGTAGAAGAGGTGCACCTGATTCACGTGCGGGACCGAGATCATGGTGAAGGGCGCGCCGAGCTCCACCTGCGCGCCGGCTTCCTCGAGCGTCTCGCGCAGCGCGGCCTGCGCGGTCGTCTCGGCGTTCTCCATGAACCCCGCGGGCAGCGTCCAGTAGCCGTAGCGCGGCTCGATCGCGCGGCGGCACAGCAGCAGCTTGCCCTCGTATTCCGGGATCGAGCCCACCACCAGGCGGGGATTCTGGTAGTGGATCTCGCCGCACTGGTCGCACACCCAGCGCGGCAGGTTGTCGCCCGGCGGGACACGCTTCACCACCGGGGCGGCGCAGTTACCGCAGAACTTCATTTAGCGAAGTCAGCACCGCGTCAGGTTTGAAACCGAGGCGGTCGACCGGCGCCTTGGCCCGGTTGATCCAATAGACGCGGAAGCCGTACGACTTGGCGCCGAGCGCGTCCCAGCAGTTGGAGGAGACGAAGGCGATCCTGTTTTTCTCGAGGTTGAGCTTCTTGACGGCGAGCTCGTAGACCTGCGGCGCCGGCTTAAAGATCTTCAGCTTGTCCACGCTGATCACGGCGTCGAACCGCAATCCTGAGTGCTTGACCAGAGGTTGAAGCATGTCCGGTGAGCCGTTGGACAGGATCGCGCGCCTGGAATCCAGTTTTTCCAGCGTGGCACGAACGTCAGGGTACAGGGCGAGGCCGAGATATTCCGCCATCAGCCCTTCCATCTGCGCGACGCTCAGTTCCAGCCCGAGCGCTGCGCAGGCGTACGCGAGCGCTTCGCGCGTCACGGTGGAGAAGGGCGCGTAGCGCTGCATCAGGCTGCGTTGCCAGGTGTATTCGAGCTGCTTCGCACGCCAGAGAAGGGAGACCTGCGCGCCTTTTCCCGGCCAGCACGATTCGCAGCGCGCTCCGACCGAATACACATCGAAGAGCGTTCCGTATGCATCGAAGACGAACGCCTCGGCCGCCATGGCCGAAGTATAGAATCTCCGCATGCCGGACCGCTACGCAGAGCTCTACGCGAGCTTTCGCTGGAACGTGCCCGAGCGCTACAACATGGCGCGCGCGTGCTGCGGCAACTGGGCCGGGGAGCGCCATCGCTTCGCCCTCTACTGGGAGGACGAGTCGGGCGCGATGGCGGCGTACTCGTTCTGGGACATCCAGCAGGCGGCGAACCGGCTCTCCAACGCGCTCGTCGCGCTCGGCGTGAAGCGCGGCGAGCGCGTCGCGATCATCCTGCCGCAGCGCCCGGAGACCGCCATCGCCTACATGGCGGTGTTCCAGATGGGCGCGATCGCGCTGCCGCTGTCGCATCTCTTCGGGCCCGACGCGCTCGAGTACCGCATGCAGCACGCCGAAGCGTCGATCGCGATCGTGGAGCCCGCCACCATCGTCAACCTCTGGGCGATCAAGGACCGGCTTTCGCACCTGCGTCATGTGATCGGCGTCGGCGGCGCGAACGAGACCAAGGTGAGGCGCTGGGAGGACCTGCTCGGAAGCGCGAGCTCGCGTTTCACGCCGCTCGATACGAAAGCCGACGAGCCGGCGCTCATCATTTACACCAGCGGCACCACCGGCCCGCCGAAAGGCGCGCTCAAGGCGCATCGCGTGCTGCTCGGCAACGCGCCGGGCTTCGTGCACTCGCACGACTTCTTCCCGCGTCCCGGCGACGTGTTCTGGTCGCCCGCCGACTGGGCCTGGACCGGCGGCCTGATGGACGCACTGCTGCCGGCGTGGCTCTTCGGCATTCCGATCCTCGGCTACCGGGGGCGGTTCGACGCCGAGAAGGCGTATTACCTCCTCGAGAAGTACGGCATCCGCAATTCGTTCCTGTTTCCCACCGCGCTCAAGCTGATGATGAAGGCGGTGCCGCAGCCCCGGGGGAAATACGATCTCAACCTGCGCTCGGTCATGAGCGCGGGCGAGTCGGTGGGAGTGACGGTGTTCGAGTGGGCGAAGGAACACCTCGGCGTGACGATCAACGAGATGTTCGGGCAGACCGAGATCAACTACGTGGTGGGCAACTGCCAGAGCGCCTGGCCGGCGAAGCCGGGCTCGATCGGGCGGCCGTATCCGGGGCATCGGGTCGCAGTCATAGATGATGCAGGCAAACCCCTTCCTGCGAACGAGCTTGGGGAGATCGCGGTCAACCGCTCGTGCAACGGCCAGCGCGATCCGGTGTTCTTCCTCGAGTACTGGAAGAACGAGCAGGCGACGCGCGAGAAGTTCATCGGCGATTGGGGCTGCACGGGCGACCAGGCGAAGATGGACGAGGACGGCTACCTTTGGTACCAGGGCCGCTCCGACGACGTGATCAAGAGCTCGGGCTACCGCATCGGGCCGGCCGAGATCGAGAGCTGCCTGGTGAAGCACCCGGCGGTGCTCAACGCCGCGGTGATCGGCAAGCCCGACGCTGCGCGCGGCGCGATCGTCAAGGCGTTCGTGGTCCTGCAGCCGAACTACTCTCCCGGAGAGAGCCTGGTGGAGGACATCCAGAACCACGTGCGCGGCCGGCTTGCGCCCTACGAGTATCCGCGCGAGATCGAGTTCATCGATGCGCTGCCGATGACCACGACCGGCAAGGTCCAGCGCAAGGAATTGCGCAAACGAGAAGAATCTAAGCTGCAGAAGGCGTGAAGCGCGTCCTGCTCATCGGCGCGGGGCACGCGCACCTCGTAGCCCTGCGCAGCCTGGCACAGAAGCCGCTGTACGGGGCGCGCATCACCCTGGTGAGCCCGCTCGCAAGACAGGTCTACTCCGGGATGCTGCCCGGCATCCTCGCCGGGCACTACCGCCGCGCCGAGGCCGAGATCGACGTGGCGGCGCTCGCCGAACGCGGCTATGTGGAGTTCGAGCGGGGCATCGTCGAGCGCTTCGACGCGGGCAAGAGGCTCGTGGCGCTCAAGGACGGGCGCAGCTCGGGCTACGACGTCGTCTCTTTCAATGTCGGCTCGCTCATCGCAGCCTCGATCCCCGGATCGGAGCATGCGCTCGCGGTAAAGCCGTTCGACGAGTTCCTTGCGAGACTGCGCATCGCCGAGCGCGTCGCGGTGATCGGCGCCGGCGCGGCCGGCGCCGAGCTCGCGATGGCGCTGCGCCACCGCGGGGCGGAGGTGACGCTGTACTCGGAAACGCCGGTGCTCGCCCCGCGCGTGCTGCAGCAGCTGCGCCGGAGAAAAGTGGATTTCCGGCCGGGCATGCCGGTGACGGCGATCGAGCCGGGGCCGGTGGTGATCGCAGGAACCGCGCGGCAGGACTTCGAGCTCGTGCTGCTCGCGACCGGCGCGGCGCCGATGCCGTGGCTGCGCCAGTCGGGCCTCCAGACCGACGAGCGCGGCTTCGTCCTGGTCGGCGCCACGCTGCAGAGCGTGTCCCATCCCGAGGTCTTCGCGCTGGGCGACTGCGGCACGCTGCGCGATTCGCCGCACCCGAAGTCGGGCGTGTACGCCGTGCGCCACGGCGAATCGCTGGTCGACAACCTACGCCGCCTCGTGGTCGGCGCGCCGTTCGAGCCCTACGTGCCGCAGGAAAAGGCGCTCTCGCTGATGAGCTGCGGCGCGCGCTATGCGATTGCCGAGCGCGCCGGCTGGAGCGCGCAGGGCCGCTGGGTGTGGTGGTGGAAGGACGGCATCGACCGCCGTTGGATCGCGAGCTTCAGGTAAGATCGTTCATCCTTTGGAGGAGGGTGACATGACCAGACTTCTCGCCGGAATCGCCTTGGCGCTCGCGCCGCTCGCATCTTTCGCTGCCTACCCCGAGCGCCCGGTCAAGATGATCGTGCCCTGGGCGGCGGGCGGCGACACCGACAACATCTTCCGGCCGTTCGGCCAGGTGATGCAGAAGCACCTCGGGCAAACGGTCGTGATCGCGAACGTCGGCGGCGCTTCCGGCACGCGCGGCGCGAAGGAGGCGAAGGACTCGCCTGCGGACGGGTACACGCTTTACGCGGTGCACGACTACATCCATTCGACCTACTGGGCCGGCGTCGCCGATGTGCAGTACACCGATTTCGAGCCGATCTGCCTGATCTCGTCCACGCCTTCGGTGCTCACCGCGAGCCCGAAGACCCCGTGGAAGAGCTGGAAGGACCTGCTCGCCGACGCCAAGGCGCGCCCCGGGCAGATCACCGTGGGCGCGACGCTCGCCTCGACCAGCCACTTCTTCCCGGCGCTGATCGAGAAGGCGAGCGGCGTCAAGTTCAAGTACGTCTCCTACGAAGGCCTCGCGCCGCGCATGAACGCGATCCTCGGCGGCCATGTCGACCTGACCGACTCCAATCTCACGCAGAAGGGCAAGGTCGAAGCCGGGCAGCTCAAGTTCCTCGCCATCGCGACCGAGAAGCGCCACCCTGAGATGCCGAACGTGCCGACGCTGAAGGAGCTGGGCGTGAACGTGGTGTACGACGTGAACCGCGGCGTCATGACGCCGAAGGGCACGCCGGCCGATGTGATCGCGAAGCTCGCCTCGTCGTGCGCCGCCGCGGCGAAGGAGCCCGAGTTCGCGCAGGCGATGAAGCTCCAGGGCACCGACGTGCGCTACATGGACCGCGCCGCCTACGGGAAGTGGCTCAAGCAGAACGACGACCTGAACCGGAACCTTGCAAAAGATCTCGGCTTGCTGAAGCGTTGAAATTGTCGAAGGACGGCTGGAGCGGGCTCGCCGTACTTGCGGCGAGCCTTTTTCTTTTCGCGCTCACCCTCGGCCTCAAGGACAACCCGCTGGTCCCGATCGGGCCGGGCTTCTATCCGCGCATCGTGCTGGGATTGACGGCGCTGTTCGCGGTGGCGCTGGTGGCGTTCGATCTGCTCCGCAAAGCCACGCCGCCGGCCGGGCCGCACGCGGCGTACGGCGCGGTGGTGCTGCATTTCGCGGTGTTCGCCGTGTACGCGGTGGCGCTTCCCTGGGTCGGGTTTCGCATCGCCACCTTCGTCTACGTCGCAGCGACCAATGCGCTGCTCGACGTGCCGCGCTCGGTCCGCGGCTGGCTGCGGGTTGCGCTGCTGGCGCTCGGCACGGTGCTCGCCACCTACTACATGTTCGAGCATTACCTCTCGGTGCTGCTGCCCCGCGGGCGCTGGACCAATTTCTAGCGATGTTCGAGCTGCTCGGCGCGGGAATCGTCAACCTGATGCAGGTCAAGTACCTGCTGCCGCTGTTCCTCGGCACGCTCGCGGGCGTGCTGGGCGGTGCGCTGCCGGGCGTCACCATCACGATGACGATCATCGTGGTGCTGCCGTTCACCTTCGGCCTCGATCCGCTGCAAGGGCTGGCCGCCATGACCGGCGTGTATGTCGGCGGCTCGGCCGGCGGCCTGGTCACGGCGACGCTGCTCGGCCTGCCGGGGACGCCGTCGGCGATCGCCACCACTTTCGACGGCCACCCGATGGCGAAAAAGGGCGAGCCCGGGCGCGCGATCTGGCTCGGCATCTGGGCCTCGTTCTTCGGCGGGCTGCTGGGCGGCGTGTTCCTGATCGGCGCCACCGAGCCGCTGGCGGCGTTCGCGCTGCGCTTCGGGCCGTGGGAGTTCTTCGCGCTGTTCATCCTCGCGCTTTCCATGGTCGCGGGGCTGGCCGAAGCCTCGCTGCTCAAGGGACTGCTGTCGGGCTGCCTCGGCCTGATCGTCACGATTCTCGGCACCGATCCGGTGATGGGCCAGGACCGGCTGACGCTCGGCATCCCGTTCATCAAGGGCGGCATCGATTTCCTGCCGGTGCTGATCGGCGTGTTCGCCTTCTCCCAGGTAATGGGCGAGATCGAGCGTGGCGGCGCGCCTGCGGCGGACGCCGTGGAGCGCGCCGGCCGGCTGGTGGTGTCGCAGGCGCGGGTGATCTGGGAGATCCTGTCGCGGCCGTTTCAGCTGTTGTGGTTCGCGTTCATCGGCGTGGTGATCGGCGTGCTGCCCGCGATCGGCGGTAGCGCCGCGAGCATGATGGCCTACGACCAGGCGAAGAAGATCTCGCGCCGGCCGCAGGAATTTGGCAGCGGCGTGCCGGAGGGCATCATCGCCTCCGAGTCCTCGAACAACGCCAATGTCGGCGGCTCGCTGGTGACCATCATGGCGTTCGGCATTCCCGGCGACGCGGTCACCGCGGTGATGCTCGGTGCCCTGACCATCCACGGCATCCAGTCGGGCCCGCTGTTTATCTCGCAGAATACCCAGCTCGCGTACGGGATCTTCGCCGCCTATCTGCTGGCGCATCCGCTGATGGTGCTGATCATGGCGGCCGGCGCGCGCTGGATGCTGCGCATCGTGACGGTGCCGAAGGCAGCCCTGTTCCCGGTGGTGCTGGTGCTGTGCACGATTGGCGCCTATGCGCTCAACAACACGATGGCGAACGTCTACGTGCTGCTCGCCTTCGGGGTGCTCGGCTATGCCATGGTCAAGGTGGGCCTGCCGCTGGCGCCGTTCATCCTCGGCGTGATCCTTGGCGACCAGATCGAGATCAACCTGGTGCGCTCGCTGATGACCGATGCCAACCTGTGGCTGTTCGTGACGCGGCCGATCTCGGCGCTGCTGCTCGGGGCGGCGGCGGCTTCGATCGTGCTGTCGATCTGGCAGCACCGCCGAATGCAAAAAAAATCCGCGGTCGCCGCCGGCGCCGCGGATTTCTAGTCGCGAAAACGCTCTAGTTCGTGATGTTCAGGTGCTGCTTGATCTCTTCGATCGTGACCTGCGCCACCGCGAGGCGGTCGGCTTCGCGCGGCACGAACACGATGGTGAGGCCGCCGTTGCGGGCGTTGCTGCCGCGGCTCCTCAGGTCGACGTAGCGCGAGCCGATGCGCTTGCCCTTCAGGTCGTGCAGCAGGACGCCGCCCTTGATTCGCTCTTCGTAGGCCACCACTGCCCCGCGCTCGCTGTGCCGCGGGGTGAAGATCACTACCCGGTCGAGCTCCTCGCCGATGGCGCCGTCGAACAGCCGTTCGCGGTAGCCGATGACGTGGCCTTGGGAGTTCTTCAGGGTTTCTTTGGCGATCGGCTGGACCTCGAGCATCGAGCAGCCGCCGGCCGCAAGCGCGAGGCCGAGAATCATTGCTTTGGAGAGTTTCATGCTGTGCTTCCTTTCCCACCCCCTCTTGTTCACTGCTTTTATTGGTCGCGACTCTACGCCCGGTCGGACAACGAGGCAAAGGGACGAATGCCCTAAGCGGGCTGCGAAATTCACCACTACGATATGCATGTCTTTGTTTATATTTATGAAATTTTAGACATCTGATGGCTGGACGGTGGGCGGCCGGCGACGAGCGGCGTGGCACCCCGGACACGAATCGAACGTGCGACCTGTCCCTTAGGAGGGGACTGCTCTATCCACTGAGCTACCGGGGCGTGGCCCGCAATTTTAGTCCGGTTAGACTTAGCCGCTCTGTATGAATCCTAGGGTTCTGATAGCCGCGGGGGTCATGGCCGTGCTTCCCGCCGCCGCGCAGCCGCAGGCTTGGGCGTGGGACGACGGCACGGTGCCGTACGTGCAGACCCCGATGGAGATCGTCGAGCGCATGCTGCGCATGGCCGAGGTCGGCCGCGACGACTACGTGATCGACCTAGGCTCGGGCGACGGCCGCATCATCATCGAAGCGGCGAAGCGCGGCGCGCGCGGCCTGGGGGTGGATCTCGACCCCAGCCTCGTGAAGCACGCCACCGAGAACGCGCAGCGGGCGGGCGTCGGCGACCGGACGAAATTCCTGGTGAAGGACATCTTCGAGACCGACCTCTCGGGCGCGACGGTCGTGGCGTTCTACCTGCTGCCCGACTTCAACGCCAAGCTGCTGCCGCAGCTCCTGAAGCTCAAGCCCGGCACGCGCATCGTGTCGCACGACGGCGGCATCGGCGACTGGCCGCCCGACGAGAGGCTGGAGATGCGTGCGCCGGAGAAGCCGGTCGGCGTCGGCGGGGTGTCGCGCGTCGAGCTCTGGATCGTGCCGGCCAACGCGAAGGGCGCGTGGACCAGCGAGCTGCCGGGACACGGAGGAACTTGGAAGTTTCAGGTGAAGCAACACTTTCAAGTGCTGGACATCGACGTCGCGGCGCAGGGCAGGGACCTGCTGGTGCGCAACAGCCGGCTGCGCGGCGAAGAGATCAAGGTGATCGTTACTGGCGTCGTCAACGGGCGCGCCTGGCATCACTACTTCGTCGGCACCCTCAGGGACGACCGCATCACCGGCGAAGTCACGGTTTCCGACGGCAATAACAAGAGGAGCTTCCCTTGGACGGCAAGCAGAGCACGGTAGCACCGAAGCAGCTGCTGACGGTGTGGGACGGCATCATCCTGATCTGCGGCATGGTGATCGGCGCCGGCATCTTCAAGGCGCCGTCGATCGTCGCCGGCAATACCTCGAGCGGGGCCGAGTTCTTGGGGGCGTGGGTGCTGGGCGGGGCGATCTCGCTCTGCGGCGCGCTGGTCTATGCCGAGCTCGCCACGCGCCATCCCGAGACCGGCG
>DATBSZ010000081.1:0-2562 GCA_036559525.1 Burkholderiales bacterium | reverse complement strand
TCGCCGCTAGCGAATCGGCACCTGCGAGCGGAAGCTCGCCATGCCGCTCGCGTCGAGGCGCGCATGCACTTCGATGGTCCACACGCCCGGAAAGGCGAGCTCGCTGCCCTCGCGGCTGTAGTGGCCCGGACCGACGCGGCGAATCGCGCGCGCCGCGGGCTCGACACCTGCCGCCTCGTTGCCGATCTCGAGGAGCACCTCTTCGGGATCGAACGGTTGCCCGTCCTTGTCCTGGAAGCGCACCACGATGGCGTTCGTCCCGGCGCGCGCGGGGGTCACCGAAACTTCGGCGACGTCCTCTTTGTGGGCGACCTTTTGCGTGAAGCCGTGCGGCGGCGGCGTCTGCACCAGCACCGCGGTGACGGCGATCACGCAAACCGCCAGCGCGAGCTCGCCGGCGATCGACCAGCGCAGGCGCGCGGCCGCGGCGCGAGCGCCGCGCTCGAGCATCGGAAGCCAGCGAAAGCGGTTGAGGACCGCCAGCACGAGCAGCAGGGTGAGGAAGAACACCTTCCCCACGATGAGCCAGCCGTAGTCAGACCCGAACAGCTCTTCGACGGAGCGGACCTGCAGCACCGCGAACGCGACGCCCGCGATCACGAGGAGCGCGACGGCAACCATGGCCCAGCGCGAGAAACGCCGCAGGACAGCGACGTTCATGATTGAGAGCAATGCGACAAGCGATCCAATCCAAAACGCCGCGGCGAGGCCATGCGCGGCGAGCGCCGCCACCGCCACCGCGGTCGGCTTTGCGGTCATCGCGTGACCCGTGAGCGGCAGGCTCGCGATCACGGCGAGCGCTCCGGCCAGCAATAGACCCGCCCGTACTGCGCTCGCGGCGAATGCTCCCGCGGCAATGCACACCGCCCCCGCGGCGGCGAGGCAGGCGCTCAGGCCGAAGGAGCTGTGCAAGCCGCTGCGCCATGCTTCGCGCGAGGTCACGGCTGCGTCCGTCATCGCCGCGCCATGCACGCCGATGCAGGCCAGCGCAGCGACGGCGGCCAGCAAGCCTGCGATGCCCAGGACTTGGCGCTCGGCAGGAAAGCGGGCGATGGCGAGCGCAAACAGGGCGCCGCCCGCGGCGACCAGCAAAGCCAGATCTCTCAGGGCACGGGCGAGCGTCATGCCGATCGACGGCCCGCCAGCGTCGCTGGTGGCGGCGCGCGGCGGCGGCGGTCGCTCGCCGACCGCGAACACGATCGAGCCGCCGATCGGGTGAGAGTCCGCCGAGATCACGCGAAAGCTGAGGGTGTGCAGGCCTTCGCGCAGGTTGGCCGGCAACGCCAGCTTGATGACGTCGCTCGCGCCCTGCGGCGCCGCCAGCGTGACCGGCTCCGCCGAACCTGCGAAGAGGCGCATCACCATCGGTGTCACCGGCTCGGTGAAGCGCAGCTCGATACTCGCGGGGGGCGCGGCGAGCGCGGCGCCGTCGGCCGGGGTCGATGAGACCAGCCCGGCGTGTCCGGCCGCTCCGCCGGCCCAGGCGGCGGCAAGCGCGAGCAGCCAGCGCGCCGCGCGCATCCCCTAGGTGACGCCTCGCTTCGTCACGCAGACGTCGTAGAGGATCACCGCGCGCTGCACCAGCCGGCTCACGATGGCGTCGTAGTGCTGCGCCATCGCGTCGGCGCCGCCGCCGGCTGCGGGCGGCTCGAAAGACGAGCCGATCCACAGGCCCGCATGACGCTTCATGAAGCCGCGGTCGATGAGCGGCTTCATGTGGCCATAGATTTCCTCGGAGACCTCCACCACTTCCGCGACCTTCACGCGGCCGTCGGGCGTCAGGCCGACCGCTACGCGAATGACGCCGTGCATCGTGGCCTGGGTCATGAAGACCGTCGCGCTAAGCAGCTTTCCGGCATCGTCGCGTCCCATGTAGAAGGCATGCAGCTCGTCGCCGGCCCTCCAGCCGTACGTCGACTGCACTGCCTTGCGTTCGTCGGCAGTGAGGCTGACTTCCCGCAGCGACAGCTTCTTCGCCCCCGCGAGCTGCGATGCCAGCGCGTCGCGCTCGGGGACCAGCACCACCGGCGGTGTGATATGGGCGGCGGCAGTGCTGGCCGCCAGTGCGAGCATCATGATGAGACTGCGCGCGATCATGGCCGGGTCCTTAGAAGTTGATCGCCGCCTGGATCTGGATCTGGTGGCCCGCTTTTTTCGGATCCGTGTCCGCGAAGGGCGGCGCGGCGTCCGAGAACACCTGCACGTTCGACCAGTTGTAGCGGTACTCCATCTTCAGGTCGACGTCGTGGATACGGACCTGCGTGCGCGGGTAGGTCACGGCGAGCGGCGCTTTCCCCGCCAGCGCCGACAGGTGCAGCGTGTAGACGACGGTCGCTGCGTTCAGCTTCTGATCGACGCCCGTGCGCCAGCCATCCTGGTCGTCCAGATAGTCATAGCGCAGCGTGAGGGCCGACGCACGGCTCAGCTCCCAGTGCCCCATGACCGAGCCGCCGAACCACTTGGGCTTGATGTTGTTCTGCGCGGGCTGCGAGATCGGCCAGCCGCGCGCGCGGAAGGAGACGTCCTCTTCCGTACCCCATACCACTTCGGCGACGTACGCGG
>DATBSZ010000080.1:0-2091 GCA_036559525.1 Burkholderiales bacterium | reverse complement strand
TGTCCGCGGGATTTTGCGAGCCGATGCCGACGGTGCTTGCCGCCCAGGTGGTGCTGCCGGTGTTCTGCATGGTGACGCTCACCGGATAGCCCTGTCCCGCCAGCATGGTCGTGGGGACGCTCTGCGAGACGAACGCTGCGTTGTCCAGGCCCACCTTGATCGTGGCGTTCGCCGACTGCGCGCCGAACCACTCGACTAGGTCCTGCACCATCTTCCACTGGAAGTTGTACGTGCCGGGCGTGGTGGGCGCCGTCACATTGAAGCTGAAGGTCGCGTTCGCGCCGGTGACGGTCGAGCTAGGCAGGTTCACGCGGTTCCCGCCCCAGGTGGTGTTGTCTTGCGGGTTCTGCGAGCCCAGGCGATGGTTGATGGCGGCGGTCCAGGTCTTGCCGCCGGTGTTCTGCATCGTGACGCTGACCGCATAGCTCTGGCCCGGGGTCATGACCGGCGCGAGTGCAGCACGAAAACGCCGGCGAGCGCCGGCCCTTCCTTTACGACGACCTACCTATGAGTCTCAGTTCGAGACGAAAGAAGCCGCCCATTCGGCGGCATGCGCGTTGGACGGCGCGACCAGCACGCCCGCCTCGCGGAGCTTCGCCACCTGCCGCGAGCGCACCTGCGGATCGGTTTCCGTGCCGGTGACCGAGGCGACGAATGTCTTCTTGATTTCCTGTTTGATCAAAACCCCGGCCGGGTCGGGATGCGAGCCATAGCCGAGCACGAGGTCGACCAGGATCACGCCGACCTCGGGATCGGCGAGCGCGCGCGCGATGTGATCGTTGCGGATCTCGGGATCGATCATCGGGTGCGGCCGGCCGCGCGTGTGGCGCTCGTCGCCCAGGTCGACGAAGCGGTGGCCGGCGAGGCCGAGGCGGCGAAAGACGAGCTCGGCCTCGCTGCAGAGCGTGCCGCCGCAGTAGAGGGCTTCAACACGGCCTTTGATTTTTCTTTTCTCGGGTCTCTCGTCCGGAATTTTCTTTCCGGTCGCGAGCTCAGCGGCCTCCCGTAATGTGCGCGCCAGGCCCGGCTTGTCCAGCCCGAGGAAGCACACCACGCTGCGTTTCCGGGATCTCGAAAGGCGGGCGAGAACCTCCTCGGCGACTTGCGGCGCAGGCGGCTTGGAAATGAGGACGATGGTCTTGGTGGCGGGGTCGGCTTCGAGCGCGTCGATGGCGGCGAGCGTGCCGAGCGCGCCCACTTGCTCGTGGAGGTCGCGGCCGCCGACGCCGATGCCGTGCGACACGCCCCCGCCCAAGTGGGCGATCAGGCACGACACTTCCTGCAGGCCGGTGCCGGATGCCGAAACGATGCCGATGTCGCCGCGCGGCACGGCGTTTGCGAAGGCGATCGGCGTTCCCGCGATGAGCGCCGTACCGCAGTCCGGGCCCATCAGCAGCAATCCTTTTTCCTTCGCCACGAGCTTGAGCGCGCGCTCTTCCTCGAGCGACACGCCCGACGAGAACACGAGGGCGTGCAGGCCGGCGTCGAGCGCCTTGCGCGCCTCGAGCGCGGCGAAATCGCCCGGCACCGAGATGAGCGCGAGATTTGCCTGCGGCAGGCGCTCGATCGCGCCGCCGAGGGTGCGGGCGTGCGCAAGGCCTGCGGTTTTCTCCGGCTCCAGGTTCAAGGCGGAATCGAGCGCGCGGCGGCCGGATCCTTCGTCGGAGGCCCGCACGGCGATCACGAGATCGTTGGCGCCCGCCGCCTCGCCGTCTCCCGCCAGCAGGCCGGCGTCGCGCAGCAGGGTCTTGTTCGACGGGCTGCCGATCATCAGCGCCGCGCCTTCGACGCCGGGAAGCGCTTCGAGGCGCCGCGAAAGGCGCATCGCCGCGACCGAGTCGAGGTAGCGGCCGCGCTCTACGCGGTTAAGGACGACCGAGGGCACGAAGGGCTTTCTCGAAGCAGGCGAGCGGCGCGCGCGCGACGCCGGCGCCGACCTGGCCGACGCCGGCGCGGCGGTGCGCGATGCCGGTGTTGATCGCCGGCTGGATGCCGGTCTCGACCACGCGGCGCACGTCGATGCCGACCGGCACGCCGCGAAACTCCAGCGCCGGAATGGCCCATGTGTTGTTCTGGCCGACCGTAATCTCG
>DATBSZ010000079.1:0-19125 GCA_036559525.1 Burkholderiales bacterium | reverse complement strand
TCCTCGCGCCTGCAGTACCCCGAACTGGACAAGCAGGTCGCAATGGCAGAGCGCATTGTCGTCACCAAGAAAGACCTGGCCGATCCCGGACCGGTCATTGCCTTTCTCAAGGAAATGAATCCCCATGCCGAGCTGGTGGATGCCATTTCAAGAATCTTTTCCACCCACGGGAAAGCGCGAAAACCCGTCGCATCGATCGCGACGCTCGGCCCGATCCGCAACCGCGAGCATTTCTCGGGGATCCGCGCCTACGCCTTCCGCCCGCCCTCGCCCGTCACCTGGGCCGGCTGGTCGGCCTGGTCGCGGCTGGTGGCCGCGGAGTTCGGCGCGCGCCTGATTCGCGTGAAAGGCCTTCTGAAGATGGAGGACACCGGCGAAATCGCCTTCGTCCAGGGCGTGCAGGGCGTGTTCCACGCGCCGCAGCGCTTCGACGGTTGGCCCGACGATGATCAGGCCAATCGCCTGGTCTGCATCGCGCGCGACCTGAATGAGCAGGACATCGCGGCGACCCTGCCCGCGCTCAACACGCCGGCCGGTACGCAGGCCGTCTATTCACTGAAGGATCTCCAAGAGAGGCAGGCACAGCAATGAGCGATTTCGTATTGCGCGGCGGCACGCTGGTGTTCCCGGACCGGGAGCCGGAGAAGCAGGACGTGCTCGTCAAGGGTGGAAAGATCGAGAAGCTGCTCGCGCCTGGCGCGCCCACCCAGGGCGTCGCCGAGCAATCGGCCGCGGGCCTGCACGTCTTTCCGGGGCTGATCGACTGCCATGTGCACTTCGGCATGGGCGAGAAGATCACCGAGTACTCGACCGAGACCGCCAACGCCGCGCAGGGCGGCTTCACCACGGTGCTTGGCTACTTCCTCAACAACGAGGCCTATGGCGACGTCTTCCGGCGCGAGCTCGAGCACGCCATCGCGCGCGCCCATGTGGACTTCGGCTTCCATTTCAGCACCGCCAACGAGCTGCATATCAAGGAGCTCGGCGAGTACGTCCGCGACTACGGCGTCACCTCGTTCAAGTACTTCATGAACTTCAAGGGCGAGGAAGGACGCTACCTCGGTCTGGACGGCACCGACGACGGCTTCTTCTACGACCTGCTCAAGGAATCCGCGCGCGTCGGGCGCCCGATCGTCGTCTGCCATACAGAGAATATCGAGATCGTGAACCGCGAGAGGCGCAAGATCCAGGCGGCGGGCGGCACCACGCTCAAGGACTGGTCCGCTTCCAAGCCCGCGATCACCGAATCCGAGCCCGCGCTGCGCGCGATGTACCTGGCCGAGGAGCTCGGCGCGCGCGTCTACTTTCCCCACATCTCCTCGCGCAAGGCGCTCAACGTGATCCGCCACTGGCGCCAGCGCTTCCAGGATGTCATCGTCGAGACCTGCCCGCACTACCTCACGCACACCGAGGACTCGGACCTCGGCGGCATGGGCAAGGCCAATCCACCGTTCCGCACCAAGGACGACCGCGAGGCGCTGTGGGAAGCGATCTTCGACGGCACCGTCGATCTCATCGCATCCGACCACAACGCGCGCAAGAAGTTGAACAAGGACAAGCCGCTTTGGCTGGCGTCGCAGGGCTTCCCTGCGACCGCGAGCATGCTTTCGGTGATGCTTTCCGAGGGCTACCACAAGCGAAAGCTCCCGCTCCAGCGCATCTGCCAGCTCCTCGGCTCGGTTCCGGCGAAGGTGTTCGACCTTGCGCCGCTCAAGGGCTCACTGAGCCCTGGCGCGGACGCCGACTTCACGCTCGTCGACCTGAATAAGGAGCGTGTGCTGCACGCAGCCGACTTCGCCTCCTACGCCGACTACAACCTGCACGAGGGGTGGAACCTGAAGGGCTGGCCGGTGCGCAGCATCTCGCGCGGCGAGACCGTAATGGACAACCACAAGATCGTCGGCAAAGGCGGACACGGCAAGTATCTCTGGCGCCGCATCGGGCAGGCGCCGATTCCGGGGAAGACTCGGTGATCGGTCAGCGATCTCCCGAGAAGTCGCTCTTGAGCTCGGGCTGCCGCGAGAAGCCCCGCACGTGCTCCACCATCGCCCGCGACGGCTTGGCAAAGAGCTGATGACGGCTGATCCCGGTCCCCGTCGTGCGCGCGAGCCTTACCAGGAAGGCGGCGTGCTGGAACAGCGTCCCGAGGCTGTCCATGACGGGCACTCCCCCGCGCGCGGTCAAGCGGCGGCGGCGCACGAGGAACTCGTTGAGCACCCCGTCGGCCGGGATGATGATCTCGGCGCCGCGCGCGACCATCGCCGCGCACGCGACATCGAAGCGCTCCTCGATCGCGCGCGCGGCCTTCTCGTCGGCCTCGAGCGCGAACTCGTCGATCGGCGGGTCGAGCGCGAGCGCGCCGGCGAAGCGGCGCTCCAGCCCATAGGCCAGCATGAGATCGGTGTAGTCGGCGGATTGGTCCTCGCACAGCGTGACCAGGCCGAATTTCCGGGCGAGCGAGCAGGCGACGAGCGCGCATGTCTCTCCGAGACCCACCACGGGGATGTCGACGAGCGAGCGCGCCGCCCGCAGGCCCGGGTCGAAGAAGCAGCCGAGCGCGAACGCGTCGAAGCCCTCGCGCTGCGCCACGAGCGCCGCGTCGCAGACCTGGAGCTCGTGCACGGTCGCCACGTAGCGATACTTGATCGCGTCGATCGGCGCGCACCCCTCGGTGTACGTGCCGGGCCGCAGGCCGTGCACGCTCACGGCGGCGTCCTGCCCCATCACCGCGGCGGCATGCTCGGTGATCGTCTTGCGGTAGAGCGGCATGACCGTCAGATCGGTAAAGCTCTGATGCCAGATGCGCATGAGTTTTCCCCTTAGGCAACACCGACAGCTTAACTTGTGAACAGGATTCTTCGATATGACACCCAATGAAAATCCGGCGCGCGCGCAAGCCGCCGCCAACACGCGCAAGCTGATCGAATGGGCCGTCGAGGCGGTCCGCAAGCCGCTGCCCGAGCCGGTGCGCCGGCGCGCGGCGATCATCCTCTCCGACGACATCGGCGCGATGGTCGCCGGATCGCTCGAGACGCAGGTTGCCAAGGCGCGCGAAGTTCTGCTGCGCACCTCCTCCGGCAAATCGGAAGCCACGGTGCTCGCCAAGGGCGCGCCTCGCGCCGACCGCTACGCCGCCGCCAGCGCCAACGGCATGGCCATCACCTGGTGCGAGCTCGACGAAGGGTTCCGCAACGCGTCCTGCCACGGCGGCGCGTACACCATCCCGGCGCTGCTCGCCGAGTCCGAGGCGCAAGGGCGCACGGTCGAGGAAGTGCTGCGCGCGCTCGCCATCGCATACGAAGTCACCACGCGCTTCGCGCTCGCGTTTCCCTTCCCGGTGTTCAACGTGCATCCGCACGCCGCGTTCGCCGCGATCGGCGGTGCCGCCGCGGCGGCGCTCGCCCGCAAGCAGGATGCGAAGACCATGCTCGCGGCGGTGACCGGCGGCGCGAGCATGTCCTTCGCGGGGCCGTTCGACACCGCGGTCGAGGGCGCGCTGATACGCAACGCCTGGACCTCGGCCGGCGCGTGGCTCGGGCTGCGCGCCGCCGACTGGGCCGAGGCCGGGATCGGCGGCAACGACGTTACGCCCTACGATGTTTTCGTCGGCGCCTACAAGACAAATGCGAAACCAGACGCCCTCGTCGCGGGCCTGGGCGACACGTGGTCGGTCACCAACGGCTACCACAAGGTCTTTGCCTGCTGCGGCTACGCGCACTCCGCCGTCGAAGCGACGCTCGAGCTTCTCGGCCGCATGCAGAGGAAAAAGGAGGAGATCGCCGAGATCGTGGTGGAGACGGCGCCGGGCGGCCAGGCGCTGCGCACGGTCGAGCCCGAGACCGTGCTCGCGGCCAAGTTTTCGCTGCCCCACGCCATCGCCGCGACGGTACAGCTCGGCACCGCGGGAGCGCGCGCCTTCACGCAGGACAAGCTCGAGGACGCGGAGATCTCCAAGCTGCGCACGCGCGTGCGCCTGCAGCCCTATCCCGACATCAAGCCCGCACCGAACGACCGGCCGGCGCGCGTCACGCTGCGCTTCGGCGACGGCGCCGAGATGAGCGCCGTGGTGGAAAGCGCGCGCGGCGGCGCCGACAAGCCCTTCGACGAGCCGACGCTGCTCTCCAAGCTGGCGGAGAACGCCGGCTCGGTGTTCCCCGCGATCCCCGAGACGATGAAGAAGGTCATCGCCGGCGATTCCGAGCTTCTTTCTCAATCCTGGCGCGACGCCCTGGCCCGGATGGTCAAGGCATGACCCTTGCCCGCGAGCTCGTGCGCGCGGCGCGAGCCGCCGCCTCGACGCCTTTGCCTGAAGACGTCGCGACTGCGGCACGGCTGCATTTTCTGGACGCAATCGGCGTCGGCCTCGCATCGGCCGGATCGCCAATCGGCGCGGCGTACCGCGGCTTCGCCGCCGACGTCGTCAAGGGCGGACCCGCCACCGTGCTCGG
Source organism: Burkholderiales bacterium (assembly GCA_036559525.1). Taxonomy (GTDB): domain Bacteria; phylum Pseudomonadota; class Gammaproteobacteria; order Burkholderiales; family SG8-39; genus SCGC-AG-212-J23. The sequence continues at coordinate 14,677 of DATBSZ010000079.1, read as the reverse complement.
CCAGTCGACCGCCGCCGGCGCCGCCGACGCAGCGCTGATCAATGGCGGCCTGATCCACAGCCTGGAGTTCGACGACACGCACACCGCCTCGATCGCGCACGGCAGCGCGGTGCTTGCCGCCGGCGCCCTCGCCGTTGCGGAGGCGCAAAACGCGAGCGGCGCCGCGCTGCTCGGCGCTTACGCGAGAGGTTGGGAGGTGCTGATCCGCTTCGGCCTCGCGGCGCCGAACGGCTTCCACGCGAAAGGATTCATGAGCACCTCGGTCACCGGCACGCTTGCGGTGGCGCTGCTCGCCGCGGAGCTGATGGGCCTGGACGAAGAGCGCACGGTGGCCGCGGTCGGCATCGCGCTCAGCCAGGCCTCGGGCGTGATGGAATTCCTCACCAACGGCTCGTCGGTAAAGTCGCTCCACCCGGGGTGGGCGGCGCACGGCGGCGTGGTGGCGGCGATGCTGGCGCGCTCGGGGATGACCGGACCGGAGACTTCGCTCGACGGCAAGCACGGCCTGTTCCGCCAGTTCACCGGCGACGAAGCCGCCGCCGGGCGCTTCCGCGCCTTGATCGGCGGCATCGGCCGCGAATGGCACCTGCCGAAAGCGGCGTACAAGTTCTACCCCTGCTGCCACTACCTGCATCCGTTCATCGAGGCCGCGGGCAAGCTGGCCGAGCGCGGCGTGCGCCCGGGCGACGTCGAGCGCATCGTCTGCCGCGTGCCGCAAGGCGAAGCGGCGGTCATCTGCGAGCCGTGGGAGCGCAAGCAGGCTCCGGACAACGGTCACGCCGCACGCTGGAGCCTGCCGATCGCCGTCGCGGCGCAGCTGGTGGAGGGAAAGGTCGATCTCGCGACGTTCGAGGCGCCGGCGGGGGCAGCGGTGCGGCAGCTCGCCCAGCGCATCGCCTGGGAGCCGCTGCCCGGGGCGCGCTTCCCTCAGCGCTTCGAAGCCGAGGTAGTCTGCAAGACCAAGACCGAAACCCAGACGATCCGGATCGACGACGTGTTCGGCAACCACACCCGCCCCCCGGGCTCGGAAGCGGTGCTCGCCAAGTTCCGCGCGAACGCTGCGCGGTCGCTGAAGAGCGATGCGGTCGGAGCGCTCGAGCGTGCGGCGCAGGACCTTGGCGCCGCCAGCGACCTGAAGGCGCTGTCGGCGGCGCTACGCGTGACTCACTAGACAGCCGCGGCGAGCGACGCGTAGAGCTCCGGCCGGCGGTCGCGCCACCAGGGCAGGCTGGTTTGCGCGGCGGCGACGTTGTCCAGGTCAACCGTCGCCACGAGAACCTCGGGCGTGTCCGAGGAGGCGACCGCCAGCATGTCGGCGCCTATCGGGTCCACGATCATGCTGCGGCCGATATGGTTGCGGCCTTGCTCCATTCCGCAACGGTTCACCGCCACCACGTACACCCCGTTCTCGTAGGCGCGCGCCTGCAGCGGGAGCTCCCAGGTGTTGCCGCGCAGCTTGGTCTCGCCATAGGTTGCGGCGCAGATCGGCATGAACAGGATCTCCGCGCCCTTCAGCGCGAGCAGGCGCGAGCCTTCCGGGTATTTGCGGTCGTAGCAGATCTGGATGCCAATCTTCGTGCCGCAAAGATCGAACACCGGAAACTCGGTGCCCGGCGAGAAATAGAACTTCTCGTAGCTTCCCGTTCCGCCGGGCAGGTTCGAGGGCAGGATCGCCGGAATGTGCGTCTTGCGGTAAATGCCCAGGCGCTTGCCGTTCTTGTCCGTGACCAGGCAGGAGTTGTGGTAGTGGCGGCCGTTCTTTTCGCCGAACGGAAACACGAGCGCCACGCGGCTGTCGACCGCGGCCTTGAAAATCGGCGCCAGCTCCGGCTCGTCCAGCGTGACGAAGAACTTGTCGTAGTCCCGGGTGAGCCGGTTGGGAAAGAAGGGCGTGAGGAACAGCTCCGAGAACGACAGGATGTCGACCTTGCGGCGTCCGGCCTCCTCGATCATGGCGCAGGCGCCCGGCACGTTGGGACGCCAGTCGTCTTCGTTGACCGGGCCGGTTTGTGCCGCCCCCAACGTGATCATGCGTGGCATTAGAACCTCCGATTAAACGCGCTTCACGCGCCAGCCTGCGCCCGGTAGTTACCCGGGAACATGGCGCGCTTGGCCTCGTCGTCCATCTCGGTCTTGAAGGTGTAGCGGTCCTTGAGAGCCACCGCCTTCTGCGCTGCCGGGCGGGCGCTGATCTCGTCCACCAGGCGCTTCACGTTGGCAAACTTCGCCGCCTGCTCGCCCAGAATATTGGACAACAGCCGCGCCCAGCCCCAAAGCGCCATGTCGACGACGGTGTAGATATCGCCGACCATATATTTGCTCTTCGCCAGGTGCGCATCCACGATGCGCCAATGGCGCAGCGCCTCGAACTCGTAGCGGTTGAGAGCGTAGGCGATCTTCTCCGGCGCGTAGTTCTTGAAGTGCACGTACTGGCCGGTGAAGGGCCCGATGCCCGAGGCGACGAACATCAGCCACGACAGCATGGGCCCGCGCTCCTGCGCCTTCTTGGGCAGGAACTTGCCGGTCTTCTCGGCGAGATAGAGCACGATGGCGTTGCTGTCGAACATCGTCACGTCGCCATCCACGATCGAGGGCACCTTGGCGTTGGGGTTGATCGCCAGGTAGCCGGGCTCATGTTGCGCACCCTTGCGTGTGTCCACAGGTATCGGTTCGTAGGCGAGCCCCATCTCCTCCAGGCAGAGGGCGACTTTCATCGGATTGGGCGCGGTGCTGTAGTAAAACTTGATCATCGTTATCCTTTGACGAGTTTGGCTGCTGCAATGCCGGCGAGGCGGCCCATGCTGGTCGCGGTCATCAGGCCGGAACCGGAAAGATAGCCCCAGTCCGACGGCCCGGACAGTCCCCGCGCGGCGCCGCCGCCGGCGAAGAGGTTCGGGAGCGGCGTGCCGTCCTTGCGCAGGACGCGCATCTGCGTGTTCACTTCGAGACCGCCCTGCGTGTGCGTGAGCGCACCCGCGATCTTCGAGACGCAGTACGGCGGCTTGAGCGGCGGCTTGCCTTTGAAGTCGCGGCCGAACGGGTCCTGCTTTTCGCCGCGGATGGCGGCTGCGACGTCGGCGAACGTCTGCGCCAGCGCCTGCGGATCGCAGCCGACGACACGCGCGATGGCCTCGACGGCGTCGCAGCGCTTGATGGCGCCCGCGTCTTTCGCCTCCTTGTGGCTCGCCTGCTGGATGGCGATGGCGTCGGAGCGCTCGTCCCAGATCGCCCAGGCCACGCCCCCTGGTTGGCGATGGACCTTCAGCGCCTGCTCCGAGTAGCCGGCGTTCTCGTTCGAGAAGCGCCTGCCGTCCAGGTTCACGTGGAAGCCGCCCTCGGTGACCGTGGCCCAGTTGAGGTGCACGCCGTGGGGCGTGGCCATCGCGCCGTGGCCCTGGAACGACCCCATGTCCTTGATGGATGCGCCCAGCGCCTCGCCCCAGCGCACCGCGTCGCCCTGATTTCCCACGTGTCCTTCGTAGAACAGCTCGGCCGCGTCGGGGATGTATTTCTTAAGCATTTCCTTGTTGCCGCCGTAGCCGCTGCACGCAAGGATGAGCGCCTCGCAGCCGATGTCCTCGGTCTTGCCGTCGGGGCGCGTGACGCGCACGCCGCGCACGCGGCCGTCGCCGTCGGCATAGAGGTCGGTGGCGTGCGCCGCGGTCGCGAGCGCGATCTCGTGGCGCTCCACGGCCGCGAGGAGCGCCGCGTGCAGCTCCGCGCCGTCGAGCGACTTCGCCGCGTGCATGTGCGGGCGGCTGTGGCCGGGATACTGGAAGTTGAGCACGCAGGAAAGCGGCACCTGGTGCCGCTCGGCCAGCCACTCGACCGTGTTCCTCGACTCCTCGGCGATGAGGCGCGCGATCGCGTGGTCGCATTCGCCGTGCGCCTTGGCCAGGATGTCTTTGTAGAGGAGCTCCGGCGTGTCGTCGAGCAGCCCCGCGGAGCGCTGCAGCTTGGTTCCCGCCGCCGGGATCTGCCCGCTCGACAGCGAGGTGCTGCCCGAGGGCTTCGCGTCGCGCTCGAGGATCACCACCTCCGCGCCGCGCTCCTTCGCTGCGAGCGCGGCGATGGTGCCGCACGCGCCGGCGCCGATGATCAGCACCTCGGTGGTGGTGGGGAAAGTCTTGCCTTGGGCCTTCAGTACCGCCATTTCGAAACTCCAGCTAGGACTTCATCAGGTTCGGCAGCCACAGCAGCATCTCCGGGAAGAGCACGTACAGCACGAGGGAAAGGAAGTCGAGCAGGATGAAGGGCGTCACGCCGGCGAATACCTGGCCGAGGGTCACCGCCACCGGCGAGGAGCTCTTCACCACGAATACGTTGAGCCCGACCGGCGGGGTGAGCACGCTGATCTCGGCCAGTTTCACCGCAACGACGCCGAGCCAGATCGGATCGAAGCCGGCCTTGACCATCACCGGAAACATGATCGGCAGCGTCATGACCATGATCGCGATCGGCTCGATGAAGCATCCAAGCACGATGAAGAGCACGATGAAGCCGAGCAGGTACACGTATTTCCCCGTGCCGAGGCCGAGCAGCCCGTGCGAGATGATGTCCACCAGGCCCGAGTAGGTGAGGAAGCGCGCGAAGATGATGCCGCCGATCACGATGATGAAGATGACGGAGGTCGTCACTGCCGCATCCTTCAGCACCTCGACCAGGGACTTGATGCCCAGCCGCCCCTTGACCAGCGCGATCACGAAGGCGCCGAAGGCGCCGACCGCGCCCGCGTAGGTGGCGGGAAAGTAGCCGCCGTAGATGCCGCCCACCACCAGCGCAAAGAGGATGATGATGCCGTATACGCTGTAGAGCGACCGGAAGCGCTCCTTCCACGTAAAGGCGATGCTGGCGAGCGGCGCAAGGTCCGGCCGCCAGCGGGCGAGGACATAGATGCCCATGCAGTAGATCGCCGCGGTGAGGATGCCGGGAACGATGCCGGCGATGAGCAGCTTGCCGATCGACTGCTCGGTGATCACCGCGTACACCACCATCAGGATGCTCGGCGGGATGAGCGCGGCGAGCGTGCCGGCGGCGGCGATGCAGCCGGAGCTCAGGCGCACGTCGTAGCCGAAGCGCGTCATTTCAGGCATTGCCATGCGCGTGAATACCGCCGCATTGACGATCGTCGACCCGGAGGCCGCGCCGAATGCGGCGGAGGACATCACCGTCGCCATGGCGAGCCCGCCGCGCAGGTTGCCGAGCCAGACGTAGGCGGCGCGGAAAAGATCCGTGGTGATCGCCGCCACGGTCGCGAAGGAGCCCATCAGGATGAACAGCGGAATCACCGCCAGCGCGAACGAGTTGGTGGTGCTGAACGGGATGGTGCCGATCTGCGCGAGCGCCGCATCCGGCCCCACGGTGAGGTAGATGCCGATGAATCCGGTCAGGCCGAGCGCCACGCCGATGTGCACGCCGAGCGTGAGCCACAGGAGGAGCAGGCCCACCACGATCCAGCCCGCGACCTGCGGCGACACCAACTCCACGCCTTACTCCCTTTGCTCGGGCGCGGCCGCGACCGGCGGCGCTTCGCCGCGCCGCATGCGTCCGATGTCGACCACGATGTCCAGCGCGAGGCGCACGAGCAGCAGCCCCACCCCGAGCAGGAGGAAGAAGCGCGCCGGGTAGAGCGGGAAGCGCACCGTCCCCATGGTCGCCTCCTTCAGCTCCCAGCTGTAGCTGAGCTCGCTCAGCCCCTGCCATGCGACGAGCACGAAGAAAACGAATGCGACGATGTGCGTCACCGCCTCCATGAACGACTGGCCGCGCGGGCCGGTGTGGCTATAGAGCAGCTCGACGCGGATGTGCGAGCGGCTCCCCTGCGCGTAGGCGAGCGCGCCGAACACCACCAGCACCATGGTGCTCTCCGTGAATTCGAGCGTGCCAGGCACGGGCCAGTCGAAGAACTTCGTGCCAACCACGTCCGCGACGCCGATCAGCATCGAGGCAATCATGCCCACGGTGCCGAGCAGCAGCAGGCCCAGCGCGAGGCGCGACAACCACGCGCTGAGCGTCTGCATCTACTTGGAGATCAGCTCCCGCCAGCGCGCCGCCACCTTCTTCGGCGTGGCCGCGTCGCCGGTCGCCTTGGCGGTGTCCTCGGCCCAGGCGGCGAGGAAATCGGGCGCACTCGAGCGCCACTTCTTCAGCTCCGCGGCGGGGAACGGCTTGAATGTCGCCCCCTGCGACTTCATGCCCGCGGCGGCCTTGGTCTCGAAATCGCCGACCCAGGCGAGGTAGTCCTGCGCGGTCTTGACGGACTGCTCGCGGAACACCTGCTGGATGTCCTTCGGCAGGCGAGCCCAGGTGCGCTTGCTGATCGTGATGTTGTGGCCGGTGATCGCCATCACCGGTCCGCAGTGCTGCTTTGCCACCTCCACCAGCTTGAACGCCTGCATGTTGCCGGCGTTGATGAACGAATAGTCGAGGGTACCGCGCTGCAGCGCCTCGTAGATGTCGGTGGGCGCCACCGTCACCGGCACTGCGCCGATGGCGGTGAATGCCTTCGGAATGTCCGCGCCGAAGCTGCGGATCTTCTTGCCCTTCAGGCTCGCCATGCTGTCGCACTCGGGCGAGGGGCCGCTGAGGTAGTACTCGCCGAGCGGCTGCTGGAAGAGCCACTCCACGCCGGCCCGGTCCATCTCCTGCCGGTAGATGGGGAACTCCTTCACCACGACGCCGAGGACGTGCATCGCCTGCTTGCTGGTCTCGAAGGTGAGCGGCAGCTGGAACGCGCGCCAGTAGTGGAGCTGGTCCGGGTTGTAGCCCGGCGCCGTCGCGGTCATGTCGATGGCGCCCTTGGCGGTCAGCGTGAGGAGCTCGGTCGTCTTGCCCAGGCCCTGCGCGAAGGTGATGGTGATCTTCACCTGCCCGTTGGTGCGCTTCTCGATCGCGGCTGCGAAATCCTTCTCGAGCTGCACGAACGGGCTGTCGGCCAGATAATGGCCCCAGCGCAGGTTGAATTTCGCCTGTGCGCCGGCGTCGCCGGCGGCCAGGCCCAGGGCGCAGCCGAATACGGAAAGCAGCAACGGAAGCTTGTGGTTCATCGATCCTCCCTCCTCAGGGAATGCGCTCACACTTTGCCGGCGCCGGTATCGACGTCAGCGATATTTGATATCGATCTCGCAAATACCCAATGCAACATCTATCTTTCGCTGTCATAGTTTCGCTGCTCAAAGTAAATGTCAAGCCATAAAACCGACCGGCTCGGCCGCGTGCTCTCCGGCGCGCTGCGCGTGTGGGCGGTCTCGGCCCGAGTCGAGCACGACCCCGAAGGCGCATTCCTGGTGCGTACGTCTTCGGGCACGACGATGCGCATCGTGCCCGCCGCGCCTTATGGATGGTGCGTGTGGCGCGAAGGGCACCCCCTTGGAGTGCATGCCGGCCTGCCCGGCCTGCTGCGCTCGCTGCGCGAGGAGCTCGCGCCCGAGGCTGCCCGCGGCCGGCTGATCATCGGCTCGCAGTCCCTTATATGAGCCAGCTGCCGATCAGCGTGGTCACCGGCTTCCTCGGCAGCGGGAAGACCACGCTGCTTTCGCGCCTGCTGCGCGATCCCGCGGCTGCGCGCACCGCGGTGATCGTCAACGAGTTCGGCGAAGTAGGCCTCGACCATCTGCTGCTGGAATCGAGCGACGAGGAAATCGTGCTGCTCGAAGGCGGCTGCCTGTGCTGCAGGGTGCGCGGCGACCTGGTGCGCACCGCGGGCGATCTGCTCGCGCGGCGGGCGCGCGGCGAAGCGGCCTTCGACCGCATCGTGGTCGAGACCACCGGCCTCGCCGATCCCGCGCCGATCCTGCAGGCGCTGATGACCGACCGCGAGATCGCGGATGCGCTGCGGCTGGAATCGGTCATCGCCACCGTGGACTGCGCCGCCGGCGACGCCACGCTGGACGCGCATCCCGAGTCGGTGAAGCAGGCCGCGCTCGCCGACCGCATCGTGCTCACCAAGTCGGACCTCGCCGACCCGGCGGCGAGCGGCCTCGCGGAGCGCGTGCGCAGGATCAATCCCGGAGCGCCCCAGCTCGTCGCGTTGCACGGCGCAGTCGACGCGAGCCTGCTTTTCAATTCTTCGGTTTATGAACCACGACTCTACGAATCGCACGCCCATTCCGGCGAGGTGACAACCTTCTGCCTGCGCCGCAGCGCGCCGCTGCACGCGGTCACGTTGAGCCTCTTCCTGCAGCTCATCGCCGAGCATTGCGGCGACAGGCTGCTGCGCCTGAAGGGCCTGGTCGACGTCGTCGAGAGTCCCGGCCGCCCGGCGGTGATCCACGGTGTGCAGCATGTGTTTCACCCGCCCGCGTGGCTCGACGCGTGGCCCGACGAGGATCACAGCACCCGCATCGTCGTGATCTCGCGCGGCCTGGATGCGCAATGGCTGCAGGACCTGCTCGAAGTTCTGGACGATGAGGTGAAAGCATGTTCGATCTCGTGATCCGCGGCGAGCGCGTCGTCACCCCGCATGGCGTCGGCCCCTGGGAAATCGCCGTCAAGGATGGCGTCATCGCGGCGCTCGCATCGCCCGGCACCTTTCCCGCTGCGCAGGCGGCGCGCGTCATCGAGGCGGGCCGCGCGCTCGTCATGCCCGGCGGCATCGATCCCCACGTGCACTGCGCTTGGTACATCCCGCCGATGCGTCCCGGCGATCCGCCGGGGACCAGCGGCCCGCCCGAGCAGGTCAGCCGCGCCGCGCTGTGGGGCGGGACCACCACGCTGATCGACTTCGCCGCGTGCAAGCCGGATCGCGCCGGCGACGAGTCTTCCAGCCAGAGCGTGCGCGACGCCATCGAGGCGCGCGACAAGGACTGGGCCGGCAAGTGCTACTGCGACTATGCGTATCACGTCATGCTGCGCGGCAAGGTGCCGCCCGCCACCATCGAGGAGCTCAAGGAGGCGGTCCAGGCCGGCTACGCCACGGTCAAGATCTTCACCACCGACATCACGCCGAGCCGCGCCGGCCGGATGATCCGCTTCGGCGAGATCTGGGAGATCTTCAAGGTGCTCGCGCGCGAAGGCGGGCTTGCGGTCATCCATGCCGAGGACGACGACATCGTCAGGCATATGTACGAGAAGCTGTTCCGCGAGAACCGCTCCGGGTTCGAGCACATGGCCGAGGTGCACAACGCGCTTTCGGAAGACCTCTCGTTCCGGCGCGTCATCCGCCTTGCCGAGAACGTCGAAGGCATGGCGCTCTACATGATGCACGTAAGCGCGGCGTCGGGAGTCGATGCGATCGCCGAGAGCCGCGCGCGCGGCTACCCGATCTACGGCGAAACCCTGCACCAGTACCTGCTGTATACGAGCGAGGACTACAAGAAGCCGAACGGCCAGATCTATCACACTTACCCTTCGCTCAAGTCGAAGCGCGACCAGCAGGGCCTCTGGGACGGGCTGCAGAACGGCAGCCTTCACTGCGTCGGCACGGACGAGGTGTGCTGCAACCTTTCGGTCAAGGTGCGAGGCAGCCGCATCGACGACACGACCGGCGGCAACGCCGGCGTCGAGCCTCGCGTGGCGGTGATGTACACGGAGACGGTCGAGAAGCGCGGCTACTCGCTGGAGAAATTCGTCGACGTCGTCTCCTCCAACGCGGCGCGCATTCTGGGCCTCTATCCACGCAAGGGCGCCATCGCGGTGGGCAGCGATGCCGATATCGTGGTGCTCGATACCAGTCAGCGCCGCACGGTGCGCGCGCAGGACCTGCACGAGGCCGACTACTCGCCGTGGGAAGGCAAGGAAGTCGGCGCCTGGCCGTCGGTTACCGTGCTGCGCGGCAAGGTGATGGTCGCCGACGGCAAGTTCCACGGCGATCTCAAGGACGGCCAGTACCTCAAGCGCAAGATCCCGCCTGAGATTCTGAAAAGGGGGTCTTCATGAAGGTCGCGCGGTTCCACAAATTCGGCGGCCCCGAGGTCCTGGTCCACGAGGAAGCGCCCAAGCCCACGCCGAAACCCGGTGAGGCGCTGGTGCGCGTGCGGGCGGTGGGCATCAACCATGTCGATCTCGACCACCGCGCGGGCACGTCGCGGATCCCGCTCACCTTCCCGCACATCCTCGGCCGCGAATTTGCGGGCGAAGTCGCCGGCCTGAATGGCGACGGCGCGGGCTTCAAGGAGGGCGACCGCGTCTGGGTCACCTGCCGCCTGCCGTGCCGCAAGTGCGAGCTGTGCCTCGCCGGGCGCGACAACCTGTGCCTCCAGGAGGGCTACTTCGGTCTCGACATCCCCGGGGGCTACGCCGAGCACGTCGCCGTGCCGATCGCCAACCTCAACGCCCTGCCCTCGCACGTCCGCTTCGAGGACGCGGCGGCGGCGCAGATCGCGTTCGGCACCGCGTGGCACGTGCTCGTCAACCGCGGCTTCCTGCAGGCAGGGCAGACCGTGCTCATCCAGGCGGCGGGGTCAGGCATCGGCAGCGCCGCCGTGCAGGTGGCGAAACTCGCCGGCGCGGCGGCGATCATCGCCACGGCGAGCAGCGAGAAGAAGCTCGAACAGGCGAAAGCGCTCGGCGCGACCCACCTCATCAACTACAGCAAGGAGAGTTTCTCCGAGAAGGTCATGGCCTTCACCGGGGGGCGCGGCGTCGACGTGGTCATGGAGCACATCGGCGGCGAGGTCTTCACGCAGAGCCTCAAGTGCATCGCGCGCGGCGGCATCATCGTCACGGTGGGCGCGCACGCGGGCGAGGTGGTGCCCTTCGACATCATCCCGTTCTTCCGCCGCGAGCTGCGGCTCTCCGGGTCGAAGAACGCCTCGGTGCTGGAGCTGAGAAAAGTCATGGGCCTCGTCGCCGACGGCAAGCTGAAGCCCGTCATCCACAAGGCGCTGCCGCTCGCGCAGGCGGCCGAAGGGCACCGCGTGGTCGACTCGCGCGACTTTTTCGGCAAGGTGATCCTGCTTCCCTGATGCTGCCGAAAGTCCACATCCTCGGCACGGGCGGCAGCATCTCCGGCATCGGGCCGCACCGGCTCGACTACACGCTCTATCCGGAGGTCGGAAAGAAACTGAGCATCGAGCAGTTGCTCGCCCGCATTCCGGAGGCGCGCGAGCTCGCCGAGCTGAGCGGCGAAGACGTGCTGCAGGTGGGCAGCCCGTCGATCGGCCCAGCGGAGTGGCTTCAGATTCTTCAGCGGATCGAAACGACGTCCGCTGCAGGAATCGTAATCACCCACGGCACCGCGACGCTCGAGGAGACCGCGTACTTCCTGCACCTCACGGTGAAATCCGCGCGCCCGGTCGTGGTCACGGGCGCCATGCGGCCGCCAAGCGCGGTCGGCACCGACGCCGACCTCAATCTCCTCGACGCCATCCGGCTCGCCGCCTCGCCCGAGGCCGCCGGCCGCGGCGTGCTCACTGTCCTCAACAACGAGATTCAAAGCGCGCGCGACGTCAGCAAGTCGAACGCGTTCCGCGTGAACACCTTCGACAGCCGCGACTTCGGCCTGCTGGGCTACGTCGATGCGGACGCGCGCGTGCTTTTCTATCGCAGCGTCACGCGCGCGCACACCACCGCGACGCCGTTCGACGTGCGCGGCAGGAAGGACCTGCCGCGCGTCGACATCGTTTACGCCTATGCCGGCGCCGATGGCCTGCTGGTCGATGCGCTCGCTCAGCATCGTCCCGCAGGCATCGTGCTCGTGGGGTTCGGCGGCGGCTCGTTTCCCGCCGCTTTCCTGGACGCCGGGAAGCGCGCGGTGCAGGCCGGCATCCCGGTCGTCCTCGCCACCCGCTCCTGGAACGGCCGCGTCGTGACCACGCCGAAGAAGGACGCCGACGGCTTCATCGTCTGCGACGACCTGATGCCGCAGAAAGCGCGCATCCTGCTCATGCTGGCGCTTACCGTCACGCGCGAGCGCGGCGCAATCCAGAGGATGTTCTACGACCTATGAAAAAGATAAGGAAGGAAGTCATCAACGTTCCGGGCGTGAGCAAGCATCTGAAGAAGGAAGGCATCCCGCTCAACCCGGTGATCCGCGCCGGCAACTTTGTCTTCGTCTCGGGCCTCACGCCGATGGACCGGCGCACCGGCAAGATCCCGCTCGTCACCATCGACAAGCAGGCCCGGATGGTGCTCGAGAACATGAAGGTCTGCCTCAAGGCGGCGGGCTCCTCGCTCGACAACGTGCTGAAGTGCACCGTCTACATCACCAACACCGCCTACTTCGACGAGGTGAACAAGGTCTACCGGAAGTACTTCAGGAAGGACCAGCTGGCGCGCGTGTTCTGCGTGGTCGGCTCGTGGCCGAAGAAGTTCGACGTGGAGATCGACGCCATCGCGCTCGTGGACCAGGACTAGGGAAGGCATGAAGAAGACCACCGCGCTGCGCCGGCTGCTGAAGAAGAAGGAATTCATCTACATGCCGGTCGCCTACGATCCGCTCGGCGGCCGCCTGCTGCAGAGCATCGGCTTCGACTGCGTCTACACCGGCGGCTTCGTCACCGGCGCCTCGCGCTGCACCTCCGAGCCGCTGCTCACCATGGACGAGCAGCTGCGCCTAGCGGGCGACGTGGCCGCGGCGATCGACGTTCCGCTGGTGGTCGACGGCGGCGCGGGCTTCGGCGACCCGCTGCACACGATGCGCACCGTGCGCGAGTGCATCCGCGCCGGCATCGCGGGCGCGCACATCGAGGACCAGCTCTATCCCAAGCGCGCGCACTACCACAAGTACGTCGCGCACGCTGTGCCGCGCAAGGAGTTCGCCGACAAGATCCGGTTCGCGTGCAAGCAGCGCGACCGGTCCGATCCGGACTTCGTCGTCATCGCGCGCACCGACACCTGCCGCTTCGAAGGACTGAAGGAAGCCGTCGCGCGGGTCAACATGGCGGCAGACGCCGGCGCCGACCTCGGTCTCATCTTCCCGCGCAACGACGAGGAGATGAAGAAGGCGCCCAAGCAGGCGCGCATCCCGCTCGTCTACGTCATCAGCCGAGGAAACCGCGACGGCCGGCCGCTGCCGACCGCGGCGCAGCTCGCCGACATGGGCTACAAGGCGGCAATCGACGCGCTCACGTATCTGCTAGCGAGCTTCCACTTTGCCAAGCTTGCCTACCGGGAAATCAAGCGTACCGGAGGCTACACCGGCCTTACGCAGGAGCAGTGCGTCGCCGCCAGGAAAGAAATCGAAACGCTCGTCGGCCTGGACGAGTTCTACGAAATCGAGGAGCAGACGGTCGAGAAGAAGAGACCTACGTAAGATGGTGGCGCTGTCTGCCCATTTCAGCAGCCCGACTGGAGGAGAAATCATGATGAGAAAAACACTGGCGGCCCTCGCCGCAGCGCTGGTCTCGTTCGCGTGCTGCGCCCCTGCGCTGGCGCAGGGTTACCCAAGCCAGCCGGTGAAGATCCTCGTCGGCTTCCCGCCGGGCGGCACTACGGACGTGATGGGGCGGCTAACTGCGCAGGAGCTCGGAGTGCAGACCGGCAAGCCGGTCCTGGTGGAAAACCGGCCGGGCGCCAGCGGCTCCATCGCCGCGGGCGTGGTGGCCAAGTCTGCGCCCGACGGCCACACGCTGATCATGGTGCCGAGCACCTACGGCACCGCGAGCGCGCTCTACGACAACCTGCCCTACACCGACGCCGAGCTCGTGCCCGTGGGCCTGATCGGCAGCACCCCCTATGTGTTCGTCGTGCACCCCTCGATCCCGGTGGCGAGCTTCAGCGAGCTGATCCGCCTGCTAAAGCAAAACCCGGGCAAGTACGAGTTCGCCTCCTCCAGCCCCGGCACCGCGCAGCACCTCGGCGGCGAGCTGGTGAAGCGTATGGCGGGCGTCGACATGCTGCACGTGCCCTACAAGGGCAGCGGCGCGCTGCTCCCCGACCTGCTCTCGGGCCGCGTGCCGATGATGTTCGAGAACGTGGCGATCATGACGCCGCATATCAAGAAAGGCTCGCTCAAGCCCCTCGCGATCTCGAGCGCGAAGCGCTCGGCGCTGATGCCCGAGGTGCCGACGGTTGCGGAAACCGGTCAGGGGCTGGAGGGCTTCGAGGTGCTGGGCTGGTTCGCCCTGATGGCGCCGGCGAAAACACCACCCGAAGTATTGCGCTTCCTCAATGCGGAGCTCAACAAGATGATCACCAAGCCGGCGATCGTGACACGCTTCCAGGAGCTCGGCGCCGAGCCGATGGGCGGCACGGCGGAGCAGGCCGCGGCCTACATCCGCGCGGAGCAGGAGAAGTGGGGCAAAGTGATCCGCGACGCCGGGATCAAAGCAAACTAGTCGTGTAGCGCGGCAACGGACTTCTTGTCGGCAGCCGGCACCGGCGCGCTCTTCATCTGCGCGGCGGCAGCTTCCGGGTCGAGGTAACGGCCGTAGTAGTCGCCCATGCAGGACGTGCGGATCATGTGCCGGATCTCTGCGGGATCGTAGTCGCCGACCGCGAGGTGCACCAGGCAGCGGTTGTCCCACATCACCAGGTCGCCGATGCTCCAGTAGTGCCGGTAGGTGTGACGCGGCTGGACGGCGTGCTCGCACAGGAACTTGACGATCGGCTTGCTCTCGGCCTCCGACAACCCGAGGAAGTTGCGCACGCGCTCGTTCACATAGAGCGCCTTGCGCCCTGATTCGGCATGTAGCCGCACCGCCGGATGCACGACCGGCGGATTGAGGCGGCGGAACTCGTTGGCCACTTCCGGCCCGCGCTTGTCCAGGCCCTCGATCAGGCTCGCGTCGTGCACCGC
>DATBSZ010000078.1:0-9114 GCA_036559525.1 Burkholderiales bacterium | reverse complement strand
CCGGAACAGGCGGTGCTCACCAATTGCATCGGCGCGCGCAACATCGTGCAGGCGATCGAGCAGGGCCGCCTGCCGGTGGCGACGGTGGTCGGCATCAGCACCGACAAGGCCTGCAAGCCGGTCAACGTGATGGGCATGACCAAGGCGCTGCAGGAGCGCATCTTCGTTGCCGCCAACATCCTCAACGCGCGCACGCGGTTCATCTGCGTGCGCTACGGCAACGTGCTCGCCTCGCGCGGCTCGGTGATTCCCCTCTTCCACGAGCAGATCCGCGCCGGGGGCCCGGTCACGATCACCGATCCGCGCATGACGCGCTTTCTGCTCAGCCTCGAGCAGGCGGTTGATACCGTGCTCACCGCGCTGAAGGAGGCGCGCCGCGGCGAGACGTACGTGCCGCGGGCGTCTTCGGCCACGATCCTCAACCTCGCCAAGGCGCTGATCGGCGAACGCAAGGTCCCGCTCAAGACCATCGACGTACGGCCCGGCGAGAAGATGCACGAGATCATGGTGTCGGAAGAGGAGATCCACCATTGCGCGCGCCGCGGCGAATACCTGGTCATCCGGCCGATGCTGCCCGAGCTGCGCCGCGACGACGCGAACGAACCCAACGCGCTCGACAAGGAGTTCAGCTCGGAAGATACCGTCATCGACCTGGCGGGCACCGCGGCGCTCCTGAAGAAACACCGTCTGATGATCGAAGACGCGCCGGCGGGCGAGCTGCTGCGCTAGCGCGATGAAGGTCGCAACGATCGTCGGCACGCGGCCCGAGCTCATCAAGCTCTCGCGCGTGCTCGCCGAGCTCGACCGCGCCGCCGAGCACGTCCTCGTCCATACCGGCCAGAACTACGATTACGAGCTGAACGAGATCTTCTTCAAGGACCTCGAGATCCGCCGGCCCGACCACTTTCTGGAGGCCGCCGCACCGAGCGTGGGCGAGACCATCGGCAACGTCATCGCGCGCTCCTACGCGCTGCTGCAGAAGCTCGCCCCGGACGCGGTGCTTCTGCTCGGGGACACCAACAGCTGCCTTGCCGCGATCTCGGCGAAGCGCCTGAAGATCCCGCTGTTCCACATGGAAGCCGGCAACCGGTGCTTCGACGAGCGCGTCCCCGAGGAGGTCAACCGCCGCCTGGTGGATCATGTCTCCGATATCAACCTGGTCTACACCGAGCACGCGCGCCGGCACCTGCTGGCCGAAGGCCTCCGGCCGGACACCGTGATCAAGACCGGCTCGCCAATGCGCGAAGTGCTCGGCCACTACGCGGCGCGCATCGAGGCTTCCGACGTCCTCCAGCGGCTGAAGCTTCAGGCCGGCCGCTACTTCGTGGTGAGTTCCCACCGCGAGGAGAACATCGACGCCGAGGCGAGCTTCAGGGCGCTCGTCGGGGCGCTGCAGGCGGTGTGGCAGCGGCACCGGCTGCCCACCGTGTTCTCCACTCATCCGCGCACGCAGAAGCGCCTGGAGGCGGCAGGCACGGACATGGCGGGGGCCGACGTGCGCTTCCTTAAGCCGATGGGCTTCTTCGACTACGTGCGGCTTCAGTCGAGCGCGTATTGCGTGCTGTCGGACAGCGGGACGCTTACGGAGGAATGCTCGATCCTCGGCTTTCCGGCAGTCACCCTGCGCGAGGCGCATGAGCGCCCCGAGGGAATGGACGTGGGGACGCTCGTCATGTCCGGCCTGGGAGCGGCCAACGTCCTCGAGGCGATCGCGCTCGTCAGGCGGCATCACGATGAAGGACGAAGATCCGCGGCGGTGCCCGACTACAAGGCCGCCGACGTGTCGGCGAAGGTGGTTCGAATCATTCTCAGCTACACCGATTACGTGAACCGCCGCGTCTGGATGAAACCCCCGCGTTGATCGTCGCGGTCACCGGGGCACGAGGATTCGTCGGAGCAACGCTGTGCCCGGCGCTCGCGGCCCGCGCGCATCGCCCGGTGGCGCTGCCGCTGCACGGTGTCGCCGAAGTCCGTCTTCCGCCGCAGGCGGACACCGTCGTTCACCTCGCCGCGCTTGCCCATGGCCGCGGCGCAAGTCCCGAAGAGCTGCATCGTGTCAACGTGGATCTCGCCGATAAGGTCGGGCGCGCGGCGGCTGCGGCCGGGGCGCGCATGATCTTCGTCAGCACCGTGAAGGTTCACGGCGAGCAGAGCGACGTCCCGCTCGATGAGGGCTGCCCCGTTGCGCCGCGCGATCCGTATGCGGAGTCGAAGGCCCGCGCCGAAGAGCGCCTGCGCCGGATCGCGGGCCTGCGCCTCACGGTGCTGCGCCCCCCGCTGATGTACGGCCCGGGCGTAAAGGCGAACTTCCGCGCTCTCATGAGCGCGCTCGCGCGCGGCGTGCCGCTGCCCCTCGCGGGCGTCGCGAACCGCAGGAGCATTCTTTACGCAGGTAATCTCGCCGACGCCGTCCTCTGCTGCATCGCGCGGGAGGCGAGTATCGAGCGCACGTATCTCCTTTCCGACGGCCCGGTGCTTTCCAGCGGCGAGCTGTGCCGCCGCCTCGGCAATGCGCTCGGGCGTCCGGCGCGCCTCTTTCGCCTGCCCACGCGCCTGCTCGAGGCGCTTCCCGGCCTGCGCGCGCTGACCCGCTCCCTCGAAGTGGACGACACGGCGATACGGCGCGAGCTCGACTGGCGGCCGGCGTTTTCGCAGCAGGAAGGCCTGGCTGCGACGGCCGCGTGGTTTGGCCGCGGTTAGAATGCGCCGGGTGATCGGGGGACTCGCGATAGCGTCGTTCGTGGTGGCATGGGCGGCCGGGCGCCTGCTCGCGTCACGCTTGCGCTCCGTCGCGCTCGACCAGCCGAACGCGCGCTCGCTGCACGAGCGGCCGGTTCCCCGCACCGGCGGGATCGCAATCCTGCTCGGCGCCGCGCTCGCTCTGGGGCTCGGCGCAGGAGAGCTCTGGCCGCTCATGGCGATGGCGCTGGCGCTCGCGGCAGTGTCGTTTCTCGACGACCTGCGCGGGCTGCCGACGGTTGCGCGGCTGCTGGCGCACTTCGCCGCCTGCGGGGCCTTCGCCTGGTACGTATTGAGCCCGATGCATCCGGTGGAGCTCGCGGTGCTGATCGTCGCCGGAGTGTGGATCACCAACCTCTACAACTTCATGGACGGAGCCGACGGCCTCGCCGGCGGCATGGCCGCGATCGGCTTTGGCGCGTATTCGGCCGCGGCCGGGCTGGCGGGGCATCTGCCGCTTGCCTCGATGTGCGCCGCGCTTGCCGCGGCGAGCGCCGGCTTTCTCACGCAGAACTTTTTCCCGGCACGCCTTTTCCTCGGCGACGTGGGATCGATTCCGCTGGGGTTCCTCGTCTACGCGCTCGGCATCCTGGGCTGGCGCGACGACATATGGCCGCTGTGGTTTCCCGTGCTCGTCTTCGCGCCGTTCATAGGAGACGCCACGCTCACGCTACTGAAGCGGCTGCTCAGGATGGAGGCGGTATGGCGCGCGCATCGTGACCACTACTACCAGCGCATGGTGCGCATGGGCGTGGGCCATCGCGGGACGGCATTGGCTGCGTACGCGGTCATGCTCGCGTGCGCCATCGCGGCGCTGCTCGCGCGGCAGCAACCGCCCGCGATTCAGGCGTCGGTGTTCCTGGGAATGCTGCTGCTGCTCGGCATGTTGGCTGCTTGGGTCGATGTGCGCTGGCGCAGATCCGCGCACGACCGAGAGACCGCATGAATAGCCGGAGCCTCTTCGCCTTCGCTCATGATGTCGTTGCCGCCGCCCTGGCCTGGCTCGCGGCATTCTGGCTGCGCTTCAACTTCGAGATTCCCGAGAGCTACCAGGAGCTGATGCTCGAGCGGCTGCCCTGGGCAGCGGCGATCTACGCCGTCCTCTTCTGGAGGCTGGGCCTCTATCGCGGCCTGTGGCGCTACGCCAGCCTCCCGGATCTCCAGCGCATCGTCATCGCGGTAGGCGTGGGCGCGCTCGCGGTGCCGGCCGTGCTGATCGTCGCCGGCGCCGGGGCGAGCGTGCCGCGGACAGTCTACGTGCTGACGCCCATGCTTCTCATCCTCGTCATGGGCGGAAGCCGGCTCGCCTACCGCGCCTGGCGCGAAGGCCGCCTGCTGCCCATCGTGTCTAAGCCGACCGCGACCCCGGTGCTCGTGCTGGGCGCGGGGAGCTTCGGCAACACCCTCCTCAAGGAGCTTGCGGCGAGCGCGCAGTGGCGAGTCGTCGGCCTGCTCGACGACGACCCGCGCAAGCAGGGCGCGGAAATCCTCGGCGTCAAGGTCCGCGGGCCGATCGACCGGGTCGGAGAAATCGCGAACGCCCATCGCGTCACCCAGGCCATCATCGCGATGCCCGGCGCGAGCCATACCTCGCGGCGGCGCGCCCTCGACCTGTGCGCGCAGGCCGGGCTTTCGGTCATGACGGTGCCGGCGATCTCCGATATCGTTTCAGGCCGGGTCAGCGTCTCGGCGCTGCGCAAGATCGAGCTCGACGACCTGCTCGGGCGCGACCCGGTGCAACTCGACGATGCCGGGCTGCACGCCTTTATCGACGGAAAGGCGGTGCTCGTCACCGGCGCCGGCGGCTCGATCGGGGCGGAGCTCTGCCGGCAGATCGTCCGCTTCGCGCCCGCGCGGCTCGTGCTGCTGGACAACTCGGAGTTCGCGCTCTATTCCATCGAGCAGGAGTTCCGCGACCGTCACCCCGCAGTCCGCGTCGCGGCGGTCCTGGGCGACGCCAAAGACGAGCGCCGCGTGGCGGAAGTATTCAGCCGGTATCGGCCGCAGGTGGTGTTCCACGCCGCGGCGTACAAGCACGTGCCGCTGATGGAGGACGACAACGCCTTCGAAGGGGTGGCCAACAATGTCGTCTCGACAGTGTGCGTGGCGCGCTCGGCGCAGCGCGCGGGTGCCGAGAAGTTCGTCCTCGTGTCCACCGACAAGGCGGTGAATCCCACCAGCGTGATGGGCGCCTCGAAGCGCCTCGCCGAGATGGTGTGCCAGGCGCTGCAGCGGGGCAGCGGCACGCAGTTCACCATCGTCCGCTTCGGCAACGTGATTGGCTCCAATGGCAGCGTGGTGCCGCGTTTTCGCGAGCAGATCTCGCGCGGCGGCCCGGTCACCGTCACCCATCCCGACATCCAGCGTTATTTCATGTCGATTCCCGAGGCAGCCCAGCTCGTGCTGCAGGCCGGCATGATGGGCAAGGGGGGCGAGATCTATGTGCTCGACATGGGCGAGCCGGTAAGGATCCTCGACCTTGCGCGGCAGATGATCCGCCTGTCGGGGCTCGCTGAGGGCGAGATCCGCATCGAGTACACCGGGTTGCGGCCCGGCGAGAAACTCTACGAGGAGCCGCTCGCCGACGCCGAGAAGACCCTTCCCACGCCGCATCCGAAGCTGCGCGTGGCGCAGGCGCGTGCCCCGGAGAACGGCAGGTTGCTCGGGGAAGTGGTCGAGTGGCTCACCAGCCCCGGCGAGAAGAGCGTGGACCGGGTGCGCGACAAGCTGCGGATCTGGATACCCGAATACGTGGTCGAGCTCAGGCCTGAGGCGAAGCCGCGCGCGCAGGCAGAGTCTTTTCGGCAAGCCGCCGCCACGCTAGGTAGACCTCCTCGACGCTGAGGTTCGCGCCGTGTGGCCCCAGGCGAGCAGCAACCCGAGCACTCCCCAGTAAAGGAGCGCGTTCTGCCGCACCCAGAGCGTATCGGTCATGTTGCGCATCACCATCCCGGCGACGACGCACAGCAGCGCGAACCCGCAGGCGGCCGCAAAGCGGTCGGAGGCGCGCGCCAGTCGCCAGCCCTCCCGCACCGTCGCTCCAAGGAGAAAGAGCAGCAGCACGAGGCCCGGCAGCCCGACCTGGACCACGGTATCCAGGAACAGGTTATGGGCATGCCAAAGGAAGGTGTCGTCGAACTCCTTCAGCAGTGAGCTGCGTAGCATGCCGCGGCCGAAGCCGTAGCCGGTGAGGGGCCGTTCCTTCACGTGCTCGAGCACCTGGGGCCACAGGCTGATGCGCGAGTCCCGGTCGAGCGCGGCCGCGGGGATGGCCTGCTGGCGCGCCATCTGAATCTGGAACGTCGCGAGCGCCGCGCTCGCCACGATCAGGGTCGCGAGCGCGGTGCCGACCACCTTTGCGCGCAAGGGCATCGGGCGCACCTTCCGGGAGGCGAGCAGCGCTCCGATGAGAAGGAACTGCGCGGCGAACCCGACCCAGATCGTCCGGTTGAGCGTCGTATAGGCGGCGGCGAACAGCAGAACGACAAGCGCGAGGCTCGCTAGCGACACCAGCCGGTCGCGCGCACGCTGGCCGTACCAGGCGCCTAGGAGGGCGCACGGCATTAGCGTTAGAAGGGTACTCGAGAGATTTCCCGGTCCGCCAGGCCAGGGCGGTGGATTCCACTGATTCCCGTGTGGAAAATAGTAGAAGGCGAGTCCGCACAGCAGCACCGCCGCCGCACCAACGACGGGCGCGACGACCCGGACGGCGTGGTGTGCCTGGCCGGCGACGTAGCAGGCCCAGAACGCCAGGGCGGTGTAGCCGACCTCGTTCCTCAGTTCCTTCGCGGTGCGCTCCGGATCCATCGACCACGAGAGCGAGAGCAGCGCCCAGGCTGTCCAGAGCGCGAGCGCCGGCCAGATCGGCGGGAGCGCTCGAATCGCGCCGCGCTCCCGGGCGATCGCCACGAGTGCCAGCCCGGCGCAGCAGGCGAGCATCAGCAGCCGGAACGCCACCGTGTGCGCAAACAACGTCGCGGAGACGAAGAAAGCCGCGGCCCATGCGGAAAGGGACAACGGGTGCACGGCTATCGCTCTCCGGTCGGCAGGTCCTCGTATGCCGCGAGGATCGAATCGACCATGGCATCGTAGGTGTGGTGGACGCGGACGTGCTGCATCCCGTGCACGGCGATCCGCTGGCGTTCCGGTGCGTGATCGAGGTAGTAGTGCAGCTTCTTCTTGAAGTCGTCCAGGTCCGAGAACGTGTCGACGTGGGTTCCGGGCGTCACGGCGAGGCTCAGCTCTGCGGAATGGTCCGTCAGGAGAAGGCTGCCGGTCGCCGGCGCCTCGAACGTGCGCATCGTCATGCCGCTGCGGTTCGCGCCGCCGTTCGCGCCCCAGGTGGTGATGTTGAGGACGACTTTCGCCCGGTTGTAGAGCCGCACCAGCGGCGCGCCGTCGATGTAGCGCCCCCGGAAGATGCGGCGAAAGCGCCGGTCGGGGAAGGTCTTGCGATACCACTTCGGGCCGTACAGCGCGCCATTACCGGAGACCTCGAGCGCCGCCTCGATGAACTTCTGCCTGCGCTCCGACCACAACCCGACGAAGGCGAAGTCGATGTCCTTCACCACGCCGGGAAGCGGGCGAAAGACCGAGGCGTCGACCGCGTGCGGGAGGTAGCTGGCGTGGCCGTAGCCCGCGCGCTGCGCCGCCTCGACGTTGGCCGAGTTGATGAAGAAGTAGCGGTCGAACCAGGGGACTTCGGCAAGCGCTTCGTCGACGCGCTCGTCGGACTCCACCCACCACGCGAACTTCCGGCGCGCCCCCTCGAACGCTAACGGGCGGAACCCCAGGCCGCGGATGTGGAACACCAGGTCCGGGTCGTAGGCAGAGATCGCGTCGCGCAGCCGGGCGCTGCGGAAATTCATGTGTGACGCGGGCCGGTTCTCGAAGAAGTTCTTCGATTTGGGGATCACCCGGAAGTTGTGCGCCAGCTTGTTCAGACGGTGGATCACGAGACGGTCGAACCAGGTGTTCTCGTCCGCGAATACCGCCCGCACTTCGATTCCGCGCCGGGCGAAGGCCGCCGTCAGGTAGTTGATGATCGGCGGCTTCGAGGTGTACGCGATCAGGACGCGTTGCAGCATTCGCTTACTTGCAGGCGCGCATCCGGTAGCGGATCTCCGCCGCCGGGAACAGCCAGCTCAGGCGCAGCTCGTAGAAGTTCTGCGTGCGCGCCGAGCGGTTGACGAAGTATCGCAGGAACGGGACGAACAGGCGATCCCAGAGGTTGAAGCGGTAGAACGCGATCTTCACCGACTCCATCTCGAAGCGCGCCTTGCTGTAGAAGGTCTGCACCCGCCAGACCTCGGGCTGCTTCTCGGTGTCGACGAAGTAGTTCATCGTGTACAGTCCGAACGGACGGACGTGCGTCGGGTCCGAGTAGAAGTACGGGTTCGAGAAGTGGGGCACGATGATCTCGACCAGGGCGCCGGGCCGGGCGATGCGGTGGATCTCGGCGATGAGCGGCAGGAGCTGCTCCACGTGCTCGAGCGCGTGCGAGGCGAAGATGTGCTCGGCGCAGGCGTCGGGCAGGAGGTCGAGCGGCTGGTTCAGGTCGGCGACGATGTCGATGCCGTCGAGCTCGATCTGGTCGAGCGCATAGAATCCGGGGCGTGGGCGCGGGCCGCTGCCGATGTCGAGACGCAGGGGCTGGCCCTGTTCGAGGTCGCGTGCGATCTGCGGGTTGCGAAGTCTCACCTTGATGTCCAGAAAAAGCGTACTGATCAGCTATTTCTTCGGCGACGACATGATTCCGCTCGGCGTGTCGTGCGCCAATGCCTTCCGCGACCTCGGTTATGACGTTCTCCGTTTCAACAGTCAAGTCGAGAGCCGCTGGCAGCCGGCGCTGCTCAAGCCGGTGAACCGGCTGGCGCGGGGGCTGGGGTACCGCGGCCGCGAGCTCGGCGCACGGCTGCCCGTGGCGCGGATCAACTTCAAGAAGCGCATGCTCGAGCGCGCGGCGCGCAAGTTCAGGCCGCGCTGGGTGTTCGTGATTCGCGCGCACGAGTTCGTCGACGCCGAGCTGGTGGCGAGGCTCAAACGCGACTGCGGGGTGGAGAAGGTGTTCGCCTGGCGCGTCGACGGCCCGCTCGACACGCCCGACCTGCTCGAGGACGCGGCGGTCTACGACCGCTACTTCTGCAGCCACCGGCACGGCTACGATCCGCGGAGGGATAGAATCGACTTCCTCCCCGTCTACGGGATGGACTTCTCGCTCTACCGCAATCTTCATGTCGGGACGTACGAGCACGAGCTGGTGCTGGTGGGCGGCCACAACGCGCGGCGCGAGCAGCTCGTCGCCGGGCTGCTCGAGCTGCCGCTGGAGATCTACGGCAAATGGGGGCGCACCCGCTCGAAGCTTTCCCTGACCGG
>DATBSZ010000077.1:0-5397 GCA_036559525.1 Burkholderiales bacterium | reverse complement strand
CCTGCGCCTAGAAGGCCACGAGGTGAAGGCGGTGCACGATGGCCTGCAGGCGCTTTCCTCGCTCAAGGTGTTCGACCCGCACGTGGTGGTGCTCGACATCGGCCTTCCCGGCCTCGACGGCTACGCCGTCGCGCGCCAGCTCCGCGAGCGCGGCGACACCAGCCACGTGCTGCTGATCGCGCTCACCGGCTACGGCCAGAAGGAAGACCGCCAGCGCGCCGCCGACGCCGGCTTCGACTACCACTACGTCAAGCCCGCCGATCCGCGCGAGATCCAGGCCGCGATCGAGCGCGGCCGCAACACCGGCGGCGAGCCGGGGCTCGAGGCCCACCGCATCGGAACCGGCTCGAACTAGGCCCGACGATCGGCGCACCCGGTCGGACCGTTCGGACTATTCAGCGCAGGAAGAATGTCGCCTGCCGGGGATCACACTCCGGCCAAGCGCTCGTGACCCTGCCGGATACTCGCTGGACGCAGGAATTCCATCGCCGCCGCGGCGAGGGCCCGCTGCGGGTCATCGTGGCCGACGACGATGCGGACACCGTCGCCACCCTTTCGGCGATTCTGCAGGACGCCGGGTACCTGGTGCATGCCGTGTCCAACGGCAAGGACGTCCTGCCGGCCGCTCGCTTCGTGCGCCCGGACGCGATGATCCTGGATATTTCCGTGCCGGGAATGAGCGGCTACGCGGTCGCCGAAGTGATCCGCAACAGCTTCACCGAGGCGCGCCGTCCGCTGCTGATCGCAATTTCCGGCTGGTGGAAAGAGCCGTCCGACCGGAGGGTGGCGCAGCACGTCGGCTTCGACCACCATCTCCTCAAGCCCTGCGATCCGCAGGACGTGCTCGCTCTCCTGGAACCGTTGCGCCGCCCCGACCCGGCTTAGTCGCCGGGCGGCGGCTTTTGCGGGGGCACCGGCCGGCGGGGCGTGCGGTCCGTCGAGCGGGTCGGGGGGTATGATGTCCGCGCCATGAAGGACATCCTTCCGGCCGATCCCGAAGCGCTCCACCCGGTCCAGGTCGAGGGCTTCCGGCGGATGAGCCCGGCCCGGAAACTGCAAATGGTTGCCGACCTGTATGCGGCCGGGATACGACTCAGGGCGGCGGGCTTGCGCCTCGCGCACCCGGACTGGACGGAGGACGAGCTGCAGCGCCAGGCGCGCCGGTCGCTGCTTCATGCCGGCACCTGAGCCGCTCGCGCCGCGCCGCGTTTCCGCAATCCTCGTACTACCTGCCGCCGGACGAGACGCTGCGTCTGGAGCTCGCGCGCAGCGCGCGCGGTGCGTTCAACGTGATTCACCTCGCGAGCCAGTTCAAGGCGGACATCTACCTCGCCGGGCGCGACCCGCTGCACGCCTGGGCGCTTGCCCAACGCCGCCGGATCGATCTCGGCGGCAGCGGCGCCTGGATCGCCCCGCCCGAATACGTCATCGTGCGAAAGCTCGAATACCTGCGCGAGGGCGGTTCCGACAAGCACCTGCGCGATATCCGCTTCATTCTCGCGGCGACTTCGATCGACCGCACGTTCGTGGAAACCGAGGTCGCGCGCCTCGGCGTCGGCGCGCAGTGGCAGCGCTGCCAGCAGCGTTAGCCTAGGGAGACTCGGTCACAGGCTGCGGCCGAGGATCTTGTCCATGTTGCCGCCGCTCGACATGCAGGCGGTGAATAATTCTTCGGCGAACGGCGTTCCCTGCGACACGTTCCTGGTGTAGGCCGCGCCGAGGATCGAGCGCATCAGCTCCTGGCCGCGCTCGGACTCCGCCACGTCGTAGATGCGCGCCATGATCGCGCTCGCCTTGGCGGGCTGGATTTCCTCGCGCGCCAGCGATTGCGCGACGAGCGCCATGTCGGCGGCGATGCCGCATTCCTCGGCGCTCTGCGCGCGCGGCGCGGCATGGCTCGACGATGCGAAGAAGGCGGCCGCGAAGGCCGCCGCGACCAGCTTGTAGATGAGGGGGTCCATCTAGTTGCAGCCGCGCAGAAGGAAAATCACGAACAGCACGGGAATGGGCACGCCGAGCGCCCACAAGAGGATATAGCCGAGCTTGCCTTCCTGTTTCCGACGCCACTGCTGCAGCCTTTCCATATTGCCTCCGGGTCGATGATCGATCAGCGTACGCAGCAAGCGTGATGCCGGTGCGGTCGCGCGCGGCGCTGCGAACGGTGCAAGGCCAAGTCCGACAAGGGTTTTTCGCGTGAAGGGAAACGCCCGTCATCGAACGGCGCGGGAAATTTCAGGAGAGTTCGACGGCCCGGCGCCGCGCCCGGCGGCATCCAGGCGCTGCCTGCGCGTCCACCATGGGCCCATGAAAACCGCACTGCAAGCGCAGATCGAAGACCTGTTCTCGCGCCATCCCGCGCTCTGCGGCTTCTCGGTCCGCGGGGTCGACGAGCTGCCCGACCATTGCCCGCGAGGCGAGGAACACGACGGCGAGCTTTTCGTCGACGATATCGGCGTCTTGCCGGTGCTCGGCCGCGAGCAGCTCGGCGAGATCCTGCAGGAGATCGTGGCCGTGCTTGCCGAGTTCATCGCGGACGAGCCTGGAGCCGGCGAGGCGCTGCGTGGCCGCACCTTCGCCCGCGTCCTGCACTGATTCGCTAGGTTTCGAGAGCCCGCGCGAGCTGGTCGTAGACGACCGGCTTGGTGACGTGGAGGTCGAAGCCGGCCTCGAGGGCGAGTCGCCGGTCCTTCTCCTGCCCATAGCCGGTAATGGCCACGAGCTTGAAGCGGCTGCCCCCTGGAAGCGAGCGCGCCTGTCGCGCCAGCTCGTAGCCGTCCATCCCCGGCAGCCCGATATCCACCAGCGCGACATCCGGCCGGAACGAGCCGAACTTGGCGAGGCCATCGGTGCCGCTGTCCGCGATCGACACCTCGTGGCCTTCGCTCTCGAGAAGGACGCGCAGCATCTCGCGCACGTCCTTTTCGTCCTCGACCACCAGGACCCGCCGCTTGAGCGCCGCGGAGATCGGCCCCGCCTTGTCCTTTGCTGCCGCCGGGGCTGCGGCGGGCAGCGAGAGGGTAAAGGTGCTGCCCTGGCCGACCCCGGGGCTTTGCGCCTCGACGCTGCCGCCGTGGAGGGCAGCGAGCCGGTCCACGAGCGCAAGCCCGAGGCCCAGCCCGCCCTGCGCGCGATCGAGGGATTGCTCGCCCTGCACGAACGGCTTGAACAGGTCCGGCAGCAGCTCGGGCGCAATACCCTGCCCGTCGTCCTGCACCGATAGGCGGCTCCAGGCTTCCTCGCGACGCACGCGCACCTTGATCTTCGTGCCGCCGTATTTGACTGCGTTCTCGATCAGGTTGCCGATCATCTGCTGCACGCGCACGGCGTCGCCGTCGACCCACGCGGGCTCGCCGGCGACCTCGAGCTCCGGGCTCTTCCCGGTCCTTGCGTGCAGCGCGGCGACCGCCTTCGCCATCTCCAGCAGATGGATGCGCTCGGTCTTGAGCGTGAGCTTGCCGTAGGTGGCCCGCGCCATGTCCAGCATGTCGTCGGCGAGGCGCTGCAGCTGCTTCGCCTGCCGCTCGATGGCGGGCACGGCGAACTGCGCCTTGGGGTCGTCGAGCCTGGCGCGCTTCAGCAGGTCGGCGCCGAGCGCGATCGCCGACAGCGGGTTGCGCAGCTCGTGCGCGAGCATCGCCATGAACTCGTCCTTGCGCTGGTCGGCCTCCAGGAGCTGCTCGCGGCTGTCGCGCAGGGCCTGTTCTCCCGCGCTGCGCTCGATCAGGTCGGCGGCCTGGCGAGCGAGGATATCCAGCACGCGCAGATCGCGCTCGGTGGGCCGGTGCGGCTCGCGCCAGTGCGTGGAGATCATGCCGACGAGCTTCCCGGTGCGCGACAAGAGCGGCGTGCTCTGGACCGCGCGGATGCCGGTCTTCAGGTACGTCGCCAGGTCCTCCGTGCCGGCCATGAAGTCGCATTTCTCGACATCCGCCGCGATGACCCGCTGGCCGGCGCGCAGGGCGGCGCCGCAGGTGCATTCCGAATCGGCGCGCACCCACTCCCAGAACTTGGCGGCCTGCGGATTGAATCCACGGAACGCGAGCAGCCGGAGCTCGCCGCCGCTGCCGCGCTCCGGGTACAGCATCTGCAGGCTGGCGAAATCCGAGCGCATCACCGCGACCGCGGCGTCCATGATCTTGTCGTAGAGCAGATTGACGTTGTCCTCGTGGACCAGCTCGATGGCGATGCCCTGGAGCAGCTTGGCGTCGGCCAGCTCCGCCTGCAGCCCTTGCTCGGACTCGGCGATCTTCGAGCTCGCCTCGCGCCGCAGGCGCGACATCTTGAGCTGCGAATCGACGCGCGCCAGCAGCTCGCGCGCGCCGAAAGGTTTGACGATGTAGTCGTCCGCGCCCGCGTCGAGGCCCTCGATGCGTCCTTCCTCGCCCGCGCGCGCCGAGAGCACGATCGCCGGGATCGTGTGCGTTTGCGGATCGGCGCGCAGCGCGCGCAGCAGGCCCAGCCCGTCGAGCTTCGGCATCATGACATCGGCGAGCACCAGGTCGGGGAGGCGCGCGCGCACCGCCGCAAGCGCCGCCTCGCCGTCGGGCACCGCTTCGACTTCGTATCTCGTGGCGAGGAGCTTGCGCACGTACTCGCGCATGTCGGCGTTGTCGTCGGCCCAGACAATGCGCGCGCGCGGGCCGTGCGTGGAGAGGTCTTCTTTTGAAGATAGCGTCCCTCCGCCTGGAAGCCAGTGGAGCGTCTCTTCCACGAAGGCTTCGGCGTTAACGCCGGTCGGGGAGGGTGCGCTCCCCGCGCCTATTCGCTCGGACGGAAGATGATCCTTCCCGGCGGGGATGGAGACGCTGAACGTGCTGCCCTCGCCCTCGGCGCTTTGCGCCGCGATCGCGCCGCCGTGGAGCTTGGCAAGCTCTTGAACCAGGGCGAGGCCGATGCCGGTGCCCTCGTGGCTGCGGCTCTTGGCGCCGGCGACGCGGCGGAAGCGCTCGAAAACATGCGGCAGCTCCGCGGCGGGGATCCCGGTGCCGGTGTCGCGCACCGCGAGCTCGAAAGCGTCCCCCCGGTGCTGCAGGGAAACCGATATTTCGCCCTCGAACGTGAACTTGAACGCGTTCGACAGCAGGTTGAGGACGATCTTTTCCCACATCTCGCGATCGACGTGCACCGGCGCATCGAGTGGTGGGCAACTCACATCGAACCTGAGCCCGGCGCGGTCCATGGCGGCGCGAAAATTGCTGGACAGGTCCTCGGTGAGCGTGGCGAGATCCACCGGTTCGAATGCGGCCGTGACGCGGCCGGCCTCGATGCGCGCAAAGTCGAGCAGTGAGTTGACAAGCTTGAGCAATCGCATC
This sequence comes from Burkholderiales bacterium, assembly GCA_036559525.1. Classification (GTDB taxonomy): domain Bacteria; phylum Pseudomonadota; class Gammaproteobacteria; order Burkholderiales; family SG8-39; genus SCGC-AG-212-J23. The sequence goes on along the minus strand of DATBSZ010000077.1, from coordinate 85 downwards.
GAGTTGCGGTGCGCAACGTCGAGCTGAGGGCGCATCGCGTCGGGCAACTCCGCCGAAGCGAGCGCTTCTTCGATGGGTCCCAGCA